>NZ_JAASUG010000004.1:0-313228 GCF_014322885.1 Listeria grandensis
GTTGTTGGTTTGATCGCATTACTTGATGGCGTGTTGTTGTTGAATAGTTCGTCTACTGCTTTTTTCGCTGCATCTTGGTTTGCTTTTTCTGACGCTGTTGTATTACGTTGGTCTAGTAGTTCCTGTGCGCGGTCTAAAGTTGTCTGTAATCCAGACTTATGTGTTGCATCGTTAATTTTATTAATCTCTGCTTGGGCACTATCAATTTTCTCTTGATCTGTTGATGTTTTGAGAGTATCCGTTATGGGTGTATTGCCTACAAATAATTGGTTTACTGCATAATTCGCCACTGCTTTTTGTACTTGATCTACCAATGCTGCTTCATTTTTGGCATTTAGTAAGCTTTGCGCTTTATTTAAATCTGCTTGACGAGCCACTTTTATTCCTGCATCTGTAATAGCATTCACTAATTTTTGTGCATCATCAATCTCTTTTTGACTTGTTGCTGCTTTGATAGCGTCAGATGATGGATCGTTACCTTTGAATAATTCATTGACTGCTTTTTCTGCTGCTGCTTGACGATCTTTTTCTGCTTGTGCTGCTGATGTTTTAGTGTCTAGTAATTCTTGGGTACGATCTAGATCTTTTTGTAGTTCTGCTTTCACTGTTGCATCTGTTACTGCGTCAATCAATTTTTGTGCATCATCGATTGCTTTTTGGTTTGTTGCTGCTTTGATTGTGTCTGTGGCTGGGTTGTTGCTTGTGAATAGTTCATTGACTGCTTTTTCTGCTGCTGCTTGACGATCTTTTTCTGCTTGTGCTGCTGATGTTTTAGCGTCTAGTAATTCTTGGGTACGATCTAGATCTTTTTGTAGTTCTGCTTTCACTGTTGCATCTGTTACTGCGTCAATCAATTTTTGTGCATCATCGATTGCTTTTTGGTTTGTTGCTGCTTTGATTGTGTCTGTGGCTGGGTTGTTGCTTGTGAATAGTTCATTGACTGCTTTTTCTGCTGCTACTTGACGATCTTTTTCTGCCTGTGCTGCTGACGTTTTAGCGTCTAGTAATTCTTGGGCGCGATCTAGATCTTTTTGCAGTTTTGCTTTCACTGTTGGATTTTTCACTAGGTTAATTTGTTCTTGTGCATCATCGATTTTTGCTTGTGTTGTTGCGTCTTTGATTGCATCAGATGTTGGCGTATTTCCTACGAATAATTGATTTACAAGGTATGCTGCAATTGTTTGTTGATCTTTATCTGTTGCTTCTTCAGCATTACGTGCATCAAGTAGTGATTGGGCTTTGTCTACATCTTTTTGTAATGTTGCTTTTAAAGTTGGGTTTGTTAGTGCATCTACTAATTTTTGTGCATCATTGATTGTTTTTTGAACTGTTGTGTCTTTGATAGCATTGCTCGCTGGATTGTTGTTCACAAATAGTTCTTTCACTGATTTACTTGCTGCTGCTTCTTCGCTTGCAATCGCTGCTGCTAAAAGTTCTTTTGCTTTATCTAGATCCGCTTGGATTTTCGCTTTTTCAGTTGCATCTGTAACTGCATCGACTAATGTTTGTGCTTTATCAATCGCCGCTTGATTTGTGGTGTTTTTGAGAGCATTTGAGCTTGGATTATTATTTGTGAATAGTGCATTGACTTCATCACGTGCTGCTGTTGTTTTTGCTTTTTCTTGTGCATCAGACATATTTATTGCTTTGATAACAAGTTGAAATAATCTATCTTTTTCAGGGGAATTCGGTGTAACTGCCAGAATGTTATATACATTTGTAAGATCTTCATTTGTAAATCCTGGTTTTAGCGTTGTGAAATTTTGATCATCAAACAGATTGTACACAGCTTGACCAAACTCTGTGCTGTATTCATAGTAGGACGATGTATTAATATCAAAACCGTAGTTACCATACTTCTTATTTTTCGGATTGATCTTCTCTACGTGAATCTTACCTGATCCCGACGTCAAATCCTCGCCTCTAAGGTCTAATACCATGAAATCTGCTACGTTATCTTTAGTTTTTGATAATACATTGATTACTCGACCACTTGGAAGTAGAACGCCTGCACCATAATTCAAGTGCATTTTAGTTAAATCAATTGTCAAAATACCATTGATTAAAGTGGCACTTGGGAAGTATGTGTTAATCTTTGACATATAAATATTTGATGTTACTGGTGCTACATATGTTGGTGAAATGCGTGAATCAACTGCCGCCTCCACTGGGGTTGCCAATACGTTAAATGGTGTTACCACGCTTGTTCCTAAAATCGATGCTACAGTTAAGACACTTGCCATTTTTTTAACTTTCTTTTTATTCATATTTTCTTACTCCCTGCTTTCATTTCTCTAATTTTTGCTAGAAGGTTCTTTTATTACCTTCACTACTGTTTTGTGTGTTTCTTTTTTCTCCCCTCCTTGGCATAAGTGTAACAAGCCTAGTTATCAGTTTTTTTCTGTTTTTGTAATCAAAGGAATGGATTGTATGACAACCTTATGAACTTTATCCGTAAGGTCAGCTACCAGCACCTTAACGTATTGCTACGCTAGATTTCTAGTAGCCTCCTCCCAAAACGCGTAAACTTTTCGATGACATCTTAGGCATCATCAGGCGTATATTCCTTCTAGCGCATCTGATTTTACCACCTTGTTTATTCTTATATGACGTATTATTGTTACCTATACTAAGGTCGATCCTAGAAAGCGTGCCTTTTTACTACTGTGTGATGAGTGTCTTATCATCGGATAGTTCCAACCCAAGTTCTTGGTTCAAAAAGTCTTTGATAGTCTGTTTAGGCTTTATACCAACCTTCTTTACTCCCAACGACACTTATTAGGAAGTCGAACATATTTCAGGCGTTTATATCACTTAGAGTTCGAGATGGATAGCACCTCAAATGTACTCCTAGATTACTTTTGAGTAGAGATGATGTTAGGTTTCAATTGGTATTCCTAACAGTGAATCATAGTACCGTTCTCGCTTAGACTTCAAACAATACAGTCTTTTTATCCTCATACAATTCTTTATGTCTTGGCACACAGTTGAATAGTGCCTTTACAGCCATGCTACACTCCCTGTTCACTTTCGATTCAGATAAGGCTGTTGACATTACATCGGTTTTCTCAATGTATCGTTACCTAATTACGCAATATTTACGCCATCTTGGGCGTACCAAAAAATGATTACTTCTCCCTCATTTCTTAATTTTTCCTTCAATTACTATCTAAACCAATTGTATAATTCGTAAGCCTTCCAGCTCAAGGATTTTGAGACTATAAAAAGTGTAACCGCACTCTTACCTCTTTTAATAAGTGCAACAAGCCTAATTATCAGTTTTCAATTAATTTTCTGTGTATTACATTTATGTGGTTTTTCCTTTTATTCAAACGTGATTATTATAGGTATTAATTCTTGGCTCCGAATATAACCATGATCGCTATCCAATTTCAATTTATTAGTATGTTTTTATTTTGGTTTTTGCTACTATAGTTTGTCTAAAATCAGTTTCATAATGTCTTCTGCAGATTGGTGTTCTGTAAGTATGGTCTCGTTTTCCATACCCAATAGGTCATTATCGAGCCACCATGTTTTTAATTTCTCCACACCAAATTCATGAGCGTTACCTTTCGTCTGGTGCCTTTTCACTGTTTCCGCGAATGGCAAGTTAAAATAATAGACATCCGCGTTATCATCGAAAAAATGAATCAAGGAAAGAAGCATATCTTGATATGTTTCTTTTCCAAGAATCCCTTCCACAATGATGTAAGGCGTGTTATTTTTTCCGTAGGATGCAATAATTTCAATGAGGTCAATACTTAAATTTCCATGACGATCTTTGACATGAAGCATTTCTCGGCGAACGGTATCCTGTGAAACTAGTAATGTTCCAGCACCCAGCTTTTGTTGTAGGTTTCTAGCGATCGTAGTTTTACCGCTACCTGAATTGCCACGAATAATGATGAGTTTTGATTTCATATGTTCTCACTCCTAATTCCGAACTAATTTCTATTAATAAGGTGCATTTTTAATATTCATTATTCAAAAACGAACTATCAAACCTCTGATAGGAATGATAGTTCGTTTTTTTATAATGCTTCGCTCCATTTTTTTCGTTTATTCTTTACTGGATTAAGTTTTCGTTCCACCCAGCCAAGTAATACGTCCGCCATGACAGCCATGAGCGCTGTTGGAATGGCGCCTGCTAATATAATTGCGGTTCCGTTTGTGGCGTTCGTTCCACGCACGATGATGTCCCCAAGTCCACCAGCACCAACGAATGTTCCGATTGCTGCAACACCGATTGCGATAACAAGGGCATTTCTAATCCCCGCCATAATAACCGATAACGCTAGTGGGATTTCAATCATGCGTAGTACTTGCCATTTCGTCATTCCCATCGCTTTCCCTGATTCGAGTAATGCTCCATCGACATTTTGAATGCCGGTATACGTATTTTTTAAAATCGGTAGGATCGAATAGAGGAATAAAGAGAGAACAACTGTGTTTGTTCCAAGCCCCATCACAAGCATAAGCATCGCGAGTAAGGCTAAGGCTGGAATCGTTTGGATAACGTTTGCGGTTTGAATGACCCAGCCTGCTAATCTTTTCTTGCGTGCAATATAAATGCCTAGCGGAATCGCCACAATTGCCGCGAAAATAACGCCGTAAGCACTCATCAAGAAATGCCGCCAGAATGCTTCCATAACATATGTTGCGTTGGTTTGATAATAGTCAATGAGTTGTGAAAATGTATCCATTTTGTCGGGCACCTCCTTATTTATCTTCAAAGTAATTATGTTTTTTCAAGAAGTCTTCTGCAACGATAGACGGTTCTTTTAATTCCCCATCTGCCTGGTAGTTCAGCTTTTGCATTTCTTCCGTTGAAATCGTGCCTACCAATTTGTTTATCGTCGTTTTTAGTTCAGGATGTTCTTTTAGAATAGCATCTGTAGCCATCGGTGAAGCGTCATACGGTGGGAAAAAGTGCTTATCGTCTTCTAGTACGACCAGGTTGTATGTCGGAATACGGCCGTCTGTCGAGTAACCTAGCGCAACATCCATTTGATTATTTTTTAGAGCCGTATAGATCAAACCTATCTGCATCGGGAAAATTTTCTTGAATGTGATGTCATAGTCTTTGGAAAATGCTTTGTAACCATCGCCCGCACGCTCCATCCATGAGTTATCGACACCTGCAACAAGTTGATCTTCTACGGCACGCATATCGCTAATCGTCTTCAAATTGTATTTTTTCGCGGTATCTTGACGTACCATGAAGGCATACGTATTCGCAAAACCGTAAGAATCAAACCAATGTTGGTCAAAACGCTCAGAAAAACCTTTTTGCACAGCTTTTAGTGCTTTTTCGGGATCTTTTAACGGCTCTTCGCCGAGTGGTCCAACTAAATCCGTCCCTGTATAGCGTGTCGCCGAAATATCGATATCACCGTTCACCATCGCTTGATGTTGCACAACGGAAGAACCGAGATTATTTACCATCTCTACTTTTAAATCCGTATCATGTTCAATCATTTGTTTCACAATATTGCCGACTATTTGTGACTCTGTCGTGGACATTGTTCCAATTTTAATCGTGCCATCCGTGCTACCGCCAAGTCCTGGCAATGCACACGCCGATAAAAGAGATACGCCAAGCAGGATGACAGCGGCAAGTTTTATTTTTTTCTTCATTTTACTGTCCCTCCTTACATATTCTCTTTCGCAGCACGGATTGCTTTTGGTGTGATTTTCACTTCTAATTTGCCTAGGAAAAACTCAACCAATAGCGCCAAAATCGTAACAGGAATCGCACCGCCGAGTATTAAATCTGGTCGATAGAGGTTCAGCCCGTTAAAGATAAAGTCTCCGAGTCCTCCGGCGCCAATGTATGAGGCAAGTGTTGCCCAAGCGATGATGTATACGGCAGATAAACGAATCCCAGCCATGATGACCGAAATGGAATTCGGGAGCTCGATGTTTTTGACCAATTGCCAAGACGTCATTCCCATACCGCGTCCCGACTCAATTAGATTTTTGTCGACACCGCGCACCCCGATAAACGTATTTCGCATAATCGGTAGTACCGAGTAAATAAATAAAGCTACAATCGCCGGTATTTTACCAACGCCTAGAATTGGAATAATAAAAGCCAAGATTGCAAGTGACGGCACTGTTTGCAGTACACTAACAATCCCAATCACAAAATTTGCGATTTTTGGCGAGCGTGTCAAAAGAATTCCCACAGGCACAGCCACAACGATCCCTAAAATTACCGCCGAAAGCGAAATATAGAGATGTTCCCACGTTTTTACTAGCAGGTCATGGCCGTTGTCTTGAAAAAATTGCGTAATCGCGTCCATTAAAAATAACCCCCTATTTTATTCGTGCACTTCTTCTTTTTCGAGTTCTTTTGTGGCTTCGGCTTGCTCTGCGGCAACCTCTTCTAAATCACCCCAAATAGAGTCATAAACAATATCAACAAGGCTGGCACGCGTGACAATCCCAACAAGGCGATTCTTCTCGTCCACAACCGGCACATATTTAAAGCCACGTTTTAAAATCCGTTGCATCGTATCGCGCAACAACGCATCTTTGCGCACATAGAATACATTCTTATCCAAAATATCAACAACTGATGTCGCAGTTCGGCGATTATGCTCGATCGCTTCTACATCGATAATCCCTTTCAACACATTCTGATCATCCGTCACAAGTAGCGTATCCACCCGACGTTCCTTCATCAATTGAATCGCCGCTTGCAGTGATTTATCCGCCGTAATCGAAACAGGTGTATTATTCATGATTTGCTCCACATTCGTCACATTTGGACGCGCCTCAATTAAACGGTCTTTCCCAATAAAGTCCTCGACGAATTTATCGGCAGGATTGCGTAAAATTTCGTCCGGTGTATCAAATTGGACAACCTCGCCACCTCGCATAATCACGATCCGATCCGCAAGCTTGATAGCCTCATCCATGTCATGCGTTACAAAAATAATCGTCTTCCCAAGTTCCCGTTGTAAATTCTTGAATTCCTCTTGCAAAGAGTCACGCGTAATTGGATCAAGCGCACCAAACGGTTCATCCATCAAAATCAAATTCTGTTCTGCAGCTAGTGCACGAAGCACACCAATCCGCTGTTGTTGCCCACCACTTAGTTCATATGGATAGCGATCCAAGTACTCCTCTGGCAAATCCACAAGCTTAATTAGTTCCAGTGCCCGCTCATTCTTCTTTTCTTCTGACCATTTCAAAAGCTTCGGAACAAGCACGATATTTTCACGAATCGTCATATGCGGCATCAACCCAATTTGTTGAATAACATACCCAATCGAACGGCGCAATTTCACCGGATCTTCCTTCATAATATCTTTGTCGTTAATAAAAATTTGGCCACTGCTTGGCTCAATTAAGCGGTTAATCATTTTCATCGTTGTTGTCTTCCCGCAACCACTTGGCCCGATAAAACAAATAAATTCGCCACGATCAATATCCAAGTTCAGATCATTGACCGCCGTTTTACCGCCCTTGTAAATTTTTGAAACATGCTCAAATCTTAGCAATCTAGACACCTCCGAGTTATTTTAGAGTGTAGGCCATCCTGTATTATTTCCAGGTCTGCCCACCACTCACCCTTGCTTTGAATCAAATACCCCTTTGACCCACGACGTATGTATTCCCATCTTCATTCATAATAAAACATTTCATAAAACACAAAAATAAGATGGAAAAACTTATCAATAAAAAGAAAGAAAAGTTGGGAAATTGGTGCTTCTCAACTTTCAACTGGTTGTATGATTGAAAACGCAGTTATAGATGAGTAGAAAATCAAACAGTCGATTCTATTCCAACAACACAGCCCTTTCTTAATAAGCATTATAACGTAACTAAAATTAAAAAGCGAACCAATCCACCTTATATATGCCTATTTAAGCCAAAAAAAGCTCCACCAAATGCACTACTCATAGGCACTTAGGGAACTTTTGAAATTTCTTGATTTATTTATTTGACTAACCACTGTTTTAGGTTGAAAGACAATTTATTTCAATGTATGTATCATTCTTTTTAATCGTATTTTCACTCATTTTCAAAGAAAGCGCTCTCTTTATGGAATATAAAAGCCTAAATGTTTACAATTTATCCACATACATATTGGATAAAAATGGTTATACTTAATTTGAAAGCGATAACAAATATATTATTAAGAACGGGGGACGTAAAATGAAAAAATTAGGGATCACATTAATGTTAATAATGGCAATGGTCATCTTGTCAATTGCCACTATGCCATCCACAGTTAAAGCTTCAGAACCGTATGGTGAACTATACACACCTACGATTATTACATCTAGTATACTAAAGTACTCAACGACCATTGCTGGGACATCAGAACCTGATGCAGAGATCAGGGTGTTTATAAGCCATTCACTTGTTAAAATTACCACTGCGAACAAAAGGGGATTTTGGACGGCGGAAGTTTCACCATTAAAGCTTAATGATACGGTTACCGTATTGGCTGTACGATATGACTACGAAAAGAACTCCGTTAGCGCTACACGTGTAGCTAAAGAATCACAGGCTCGACCTACTGTTACGTCACCTCTAGTCGCAGGCGGTAATTTAATTTCTGGAAACGCAGAGCCAGGCGCTTCGGTTACTGTGTATGTAAAGGGCAAGCTTTTTAAAACGATTACTGCAGATTATACAGGACAATGGGTGGCTTCGGGACTAGCGTTAGAAACAAATGATACTGTAAGTCTACTGGCGATTTGCCCCATGTCAGTTCCAATATTTAGCTCTGACTACAAAGTTACATCGACACAAGCACAACCAATGCTTTCCTCTAGACTGACTCCAGATACTAGGGTTGTATCTGGACTTGCTGTCCCAGGAGCAAAGGTGGACATTTGGGTAGATGGAGCTTACGTTGCCAGTGGTACTGCAGACTACAGAGGAAATTGGGTCGCTAAAACACCGCCATTACCAGGTGTGGGGAAGACTGTTCAATTAAGAGCAACACTCTCCAATGGAAATTTTAAGGATAGTATAAAATTTCCGATCGTAAGTGGATCAGTACAACCAGGTATTACAAGTTCCATTACAACAGGGTCGACAGAACTTTATGGTACTGCTCTTCCCAACACCTATGTTGATATCTATCTAAACTACCAGCTTTTTGCTAGCACCTACACTACTGCAACTGGAGAATGGACCAAAAAATTACCACTTAAGTTAACCGCAGGGCACACTGTTTATGCAAGTGTAGGTTCTAGCACCAGCCCACTATATGCCGTACGAATCGGGGTAGAGAAACCAGAGCTGACATCTTCCGTTGCTGTAGGCTCTACCAAGATATCTGGCACGGCTACACCCGGATCGGACATCGAGGTGTACATTGGTCCAAGTAGCATTAGACCGAAAAAATCCACTGCCGTAACAAACAAAGACGGTTATTGGGAAACCACAGTCCCAGCGTTAGTTACTAATGATAAGATACAACTCCGCTCCAGTGCTGAGGGCGATTATATGGATTCTGCTGTCTATGATGCGATGCCAGCCCCCGAGATCACATCGCAACTTGTATGTGGGGCAACTACAGTTTCGGGCATAGCGACACCTGGATCACGAGTCGATGTTTGGGGGCAAGGCATAAAGCCCATAACAGTTTTAGCAAATAGCTATTCAGGTAGTTGGTCAGTAAGTGTTCCAGCGCTAATGACTGGGAATACTATGCAATTACGTGCCACTGTAGGGACTGTTTATGCAGATTCCAAGATTTATACCATTATGGTAAAGCCGGAGATAACATCCTCCCTTGCAGATGGAGATAATAAGGTAGCAGGAATATCATTAGCTGGCTCAAAAATAGAGGTTTCTGTCATGGCAAAAGGCAAGTTAAAGGAACGTGCGCTTGTTACATCAAATAACAAAGGTGAATGGGACGTTGGTATCCTGCCACTAAACCTCGGAGACACTGTTCAAGTTCGAGAAACATTAGGAACGGATACAGCAGAGTCTGAAATTTATAATGTACTCAAAAAACCGCGTATTACCTCACCTGCCGCAGCTGGTGAAACGACGCTTTCAGGAACTGCTGAGGCATCCGCTACTATTTTATTAACGCAAGACGGCGATAGTACGGTTAAATATCGAACCGTGGCAGACCAAAACGGTAACTGGTCAATACATCAAGACCTCAATGAAAATGTAGTTGGAGGGTGGCTAAAAGCTGGGCATACTGTATCTATTAAAGCAATAACAGACAGTCGCTATGCTAATTCAGATACCTATGTTATCCAGAACAAGCCCGTTATTACATCCCCGCTTACACCTGGTTTAACCAAAATATCAGGGACATCAGCACCAGAAGCACAGGTAGATATTTATATCGGCCAAGGCGCTAGCAGACCTAAAGTAGCTTCGACAACCTCCGATAGTTCAGGGCGTTGGACAACCGACATCCCAGCCTTACTGTCAGGAAATCAGGCACAACTTCGTGCGACAATCACCGTTGTCAAAATCAATGGTCAACCTATTCGTACAACGACTGGACCATTTTATCTTGATTCTGTTGTCTACACCATCACGAATCGTTAAGTAAAAGATAGTACCCCAAAGACACGATAAAACGGATTGTAACATCTCGTTCTGTCGTGTCTTTTTTACTGATCTTCCACAAATAATTTTATAGAAACAAGCTAAATATTTATTTCGGTAAAAATAACTTCGGTGTCGTCTTCATCAGAATCGTTACAACAATTCCTGCCACAACTACTGTTGCAATACAACTCGCCCCATTCATCACAATCGAGAAAATTTGTGCGGACCAGCCTTTAAAAGCGTAAGCGCCCCAGAATAGCACGCCAGCAAGATAATGCCAGAAATACCTCGCAACACCACCAATAATCATCGTTCCCCATGCCCAGCCAATCGCCTTACCAAGCTGTCCCTCTTTTAAATACCCACGCACTTGTACCGCAAAAACACCAGCAAACGCGATAAAGGCAAAGGCCACAACAAATTCAAGAAACCCCTGTAACGGGCTCAAAATATAGGCTTTTCCAGTTACAAAATGAAGCAACCCCCACAGTAAACCTGAAAAACCAGCAGCCCAAAAGCCGCGTCTAATTGCAATGATATACATTGGAATCATGCCAAGCGAAATCGAAAAAGAACTTCCAACATCGAGCGGAATAAAACTGAGCACCATTGCCAATGCTGCAAAAATAGCACATTCTAACAACGTCAATAATCGCGTATTACGCATAAAAAATACCCCTCTCTTTTTTTGGTAAAAAACGTACCGCAGAAGAAAGGAGTCATATCATCTAACTATGTATCAGATACCACTTCATTCGCCACAATCCCTACGCTCGTATTAACGAACAGGTTCAAAGGGTCAGATCTAAAAAAAGATCAATCTCAGCTAAAAGCCCCCCCTGTGGTAACGTCTTATTCATGAATAGATTATACTCTAGATAAATTGGCAACAAACGCTCGCATTTCACTAGTTTTGCGGTCTATCGTTCAAAGAATAATTTCTAATCATGGATATCCAAATAAACGAGCCTAAATTTGTAGTCTAGGCGACTTATTTGTTTATCTGATTTTTATTATAACAGTATTTTTTAGAAAGTCCAGTCCCCTGCTCTTTCCATGCATGCTTATTCGTGATAGAATAGGAGTAATTGCGTTTTTAGCATTCAATATGAAAATTTCAGCTGAATACGCGCGAATTTGGGAGGACGAAAATGTTAACTGTAAATAATGTATCTTTACGTTTTGGCGATAAAAAATTATTTGAAGATGTTTCAATTAAATTCACACCGGGGAACTGCTACGGCTTAATCGGTGCGAATGGTGCTGGTAAATCTACGTTCCTAAAAGTACTATCTGGTGAGCTCGATTCACAGAGCGGAAATGTCCATATTCCAGCTGGCGAACGCCTAACTGTTTTGAAACAAGATCATTTCCAATATGATGAGGAAGTTGTTCTAAAAACTGTTATCCGTGGCCACGATCAGTTGTTCAAAATCATGGAAGAGAAAGATGCCATTTACTCTAAAGAAGATTTCAGTGATGCGGACGGTATTCGTGCTGCGGAACTTGAGGGTGAATTCGCAGAGCTCGACGGTTGGGATGCTGAACCAGAAGCTGCTGTTTTACTTAGCGGCCTTGGTATTACGACAGATCTACATGATAAATTAATGAAAGACCTTACAGGTGGCGACAAAGTGAAAGTTTTGCTAGCACAAGCGCTGTTTGGTAAACCTGATATCTTGCTTCTCGATGAGCCGACCAACCATCTGGACATCAAAGCGATTCACTGGTTAGAAGAGTTCTTGATCAACTTTGAAAATACAGTTATCGTTGTTTCCCATGATCGTCACTTCCTGAATAAAGTATGTACGCATATTGCCGATCTTGATTTCAGCAAAATTAAGCTATACGTCGGTAACTATGATTTCTGGTATGAATCTAGTCAATTGGCACAAACAATGATGGGCGATCGCAATAAGAAGAAAGAAGAGAAAATCAAGGAATTAGAAGCCTTTATCGCACGTTTCTCGGCCAACGCTTCGAAATCAAAACAAGCGACCAGCCGTAAAAAAATGCTCGATAAAATCACGCTTGAGGATATCCAACCTTCTAGTCGTCGTTATCCATTCGTACAGTTCAACCCTGACCGCGAAGTTGGGAACGATCTACTCACCGTTACAAACCTATCAAAAACTATTGATGGCGTGAAAGTTCTGGATAACGTGAGCTTCATTATCAATCGTAATGACAAAGTTGCCCTTGTTGGTGACGATGAAGTTGCAAAAACGGTATTCTTCCAAATCCTTGCTGGCGAAATGGAACCAGATGAGGGTGAATATAAATGGGGCGTAACAACAACACAAAGCTACTTCCCGAAAGATAACTCGGAATTCTTCGAGGAAAACGATTTGAATCTTGTAGAATGGTTGCGTCAATATTCCCCACAAGACGATAGTGAAGCATTCTTACGCGGTTTCTTAGGCCGCATGCTTTTCAGTGGCGACGAAGTATTGAAGAAAGTTCGCGTGCTTTCCGGTGGTGAGAAAGTTCGTTGTATGCTATCGAAAAACATGCTTTCCGGTGCGAACGTACTGTTGATGGACGAACCTACCAATCACTTAGACCTAGAATCCATTACGGCTTTAAATAACGGTATGATTCAGTTCAAAGGCGCGATGATTTTCGCATCACACGATCACCAATTCCTACAAAGTGTGGCGACTCGCATTATCAACCTTTCGAAAGAGCAATTCTATAATAAAGAAGTTACGTATGATGAATATCTTGCAGAAGCATTGCATGTAACAGAATAAATAATTGAAGCCGTGGAACAGTCCCGATGAATGGGTATTCCACGGCTTTTTATGTCTTTCTGCTCATATGCTATACATAATCTGCTCCCTTCTTCTATCAAAGAAAAAAGCACTTTCCATTCGATGTACCGAATAAGAAAGCGCTATTTGTCATTTCTTTAAATCAAGCCGTCCTGTGTCACTCTTGATTAACTTATCTTTGTTATACGTCGACCATGAAAATTGGAACCATTTGATATCCGTTACTTTATCGAGTTTATCGAGCGGGAACACGATGGTACCCTTGATCGTTGCGCCAGGTTTCATTTTACCATCGACAAGGTCCGATAAAATGATGTCTGCTGCTAGTTGTTGTCCATTTTCCGTGACTAATTCGCCTTGTAGTGGATAAGATAACAGTTCGTTTTTTGTATTATTTTTGATCTCAATTGCGATTTTCAGCGTGCCAGGCATGTCTTTGTCTTCCATCGTGGAGTGGACCACTTTTTTCTCGACGGTAACGGTAGAAATTTTCTTATCCATTCCGTCTGCGTTATTATGCCAATTCACGTTATACGTCTCTTTTCCTTCTGATACCGTTTTGCCTGTTTTGCTATCAGTGGAATAGCTTGCGACACGTTCTTGCAACTTGTTATAGTTGTGAAATGAGACAAATACACCGATGATGGAAGCGATAATTAGAATACTAGCGCTACTTACGATATAAATACCGATTTTTCGTTTGGATTGGGCGAATAGCATGATAATACCTACGATAAATCCTAGGAAAGCTATACCCATTAGTGTGAACCAGATAGCCATATTTCAAACTCCTTTTGTTGTGGACCTTCAACAGCTTAGTGTGCTGATTTAAATCCTCAATATGCGTAGGAACGAAGTGAAGTATGTAATCCTTCCGCGTTTAACCCACGAAAAATCACAAAGTAAAACTTACAATTCCTAGCTATTTGATTTTAAATGTTACTATGTTTTATGATAACACATGTTTGGGTTCTAAGGAAGTGGAAAAATTAACGCAAAAAACATCACTAGATCCGCCTTGTTGAAAGGAAGCTTAGTGATGTTTTTTGTTGTGGTATTACTTTCGATTTAGAAGCTCAATATGCATAAAAATACAGCCTTCGTATCCAGAACTTCACGCTCTTTTCCACAAATTTTGTGGCGGCTAGTTCAACATTTCTTTATACTTCCATTATTATCGGTAGTATCATTGGTCTGCGTTTTGTTTGTTCAAACAGATACCTGTTCAGTTGGTCGCGGACGTCTTGTTTTAGTTTAGCCCATTCGAATTCTTTTTCTTGTAAGTTTTTCTCTACGATCTTCGTCACTACTTCGGATGACTTCTCAATTAGATGCTCGGATTCGCGGACGTAGATAAAACCGCGGGAAATAATTTCTGGTCCGGATATGATCGCCTTTGTTTTGCGGTTTAGCGTGATAACAACGATGAAGATACCATCTTCGGATAGCAATTTGCGATCGCGCAATACGATGTTTCCTACGTCGCCAACGCCTAGACCATCAATTAAGGTATTACCTGCAAACACACGATTACCAGCACTCATACGGCCATTTTTATATTCGATTACTTCGCCTTTTCCAGCTACAAATACGTTGGATTTCGGCATACCAACTTGATAAGCGAGCTTAGCATGGGCAATCAACATCCGGTATTCACCGTGAACTGGGATGAAGTATTTTGGTTTCATCAGGTTTAACATTAATTTTAAATCGTCTTGACTACCATGACCGGACACGAACAGATCACGATTCATCGTTAGGACTGTCGCATCAGCTTTGTACAACATGTCAATCGTTTTCGCTAAAATTGTTTCGGACGATGGTGATGGTGTCGATGTAATATAGATCGTATCGCCTTTTTGAACGTTTACTTTTGGATGTTTGCCTTGTGTCATCAGTTGTAGTGATTGGATTGGTTCTCCAAGATTCCCTGTTTCGATAATCACTAGTTGGTCATCGTTCAATTTCTTCGCTTCTTTTAGTGGGATAACGAGGTCCTCAGTTTGTAATTGGATTTTGTTTAATTTCACGGAGATATCAAATACACGCTCCAATTCCTTACCGACGATAGCTACTTTACGATTTGTGGCAAAAGAGGCATCAAGAACTTGTTGTAAGCGAACGAGATTGGACGCCACGCAGGCAACAATAACGCGGCCTGGGGAGGAGCGGAACGCGTGACGGATTTCTTCATCGATTAAACTATCGCTCGATGTTGTCCCTGGATGTTCTGCTTCAGAACTGTCGGAAAGCAAGGCAAGAACGCCTTTTTCGCCGATTTCAGCAATGTGGCCAAGGCTCGTTTCATACCCTATTTTTGCGGATTGGTCGAATTTAAAATCACCGGTGTAAACGATCGCGCCTTCGCTTGTATTGATTACAATCCCCACGGAATCAGGAATAGAATGCGTTGTACGGAAAAATTCCACATCCACATTCGGGAACGATAGGCCTGTTGCTTCATCGATGACATGAAAATCATTGAAACGTACTTTTTTATGCTCCTTGAGTGCCGCTTTTGCAAGGGCGATTGTGAGTTCAGTTCCATAAACTGGGGCTTTAAGTTTGGCAAGGACGTATGGCAAAGCTCCGATTGCGTCTTCATGACCGTGCGTTAGAAAAATAGCCTCGATCCGTTCTTTATTGTCTTCTAAGTATTTAATATCGGGAATAACAACGTCAATGCCCAGCAATTCATCTTCTGGGAACTTTAGACCAGCATCCATAATATAAATAGACTCATCTACCTCTACTACGTATAAATTCTTTCCACTTTCGTCTACTCCGCCAAGTGGGATAATCTTGATTTGTTTTGCTTTTTTAACTGTCAAAGGTTATTCCTCCTTCCTCTTATTTTAAATAATTTTTGTATGCTGTTTCGATTGTCGCTTCTTCTTCTTTTGTTAGCGGCGCGAGTGGCAAACGTAAATGCCCAACATCAACGCCGAGTTTGTTTAACATATGCTTCACAGGAGCTGGGTTTGGCGCGATGAATAACGTATTCATCAGCGGTACAAGTTTACCATGAATTTCTGCCGCTTGCTTCGTATCACCTTCATCAAAAGCCTGCAGCATCGTTTGCATTTCTGCTCCAATCACGTGACTCGCAACAGAGATTACACCATTTCCACCAAGTGCATAAATCGGCAAAGTAAAACTGTCATCTCCACTATAAATCGCGAAATCATCACTCGTTTCAGCAATAATTTTCGTGATATTATCAAAATTACCACTGGATTCTTTGACCCCAACGATGTTATCTATTTTGGAAAGTTCAATGATCGTCTCTGGTTCAATATTCACAACCGAACGACTCGGAATGTTATAAATGACAATTGGTAACGTGGTCGCCTCTGCAATCGCCGCAAAATGAGCATAAAGCCCAGCTTGATTTGGTTTGTTGTAATATGGCGCTACGATTAAAACAGCGTCGATTCCACCGATTTCTTCTATTTCTTTCGTGAAGCTAATCGTTTCAGCAGTATTATTCGATCCCGTTCCCGCAATGATTTTCACGCGACCTTGGTTGGTTTCCACGACTTGTTTAAAGAGCTTGATTTTCTCTTCATGCGAAATGGTTGGTGACTCTCCGGTGGTTCCCGCCACAACAAGGCCATCCGAGCCGTTTTCAATGAGGTAATTGACTAGGCGGTGAATCCTTTTTTTACAAACTTTATCTTTCTCGGGATTATATGGCGTTACCATTGCTGTAACTACTTTTCCAAAATCCATAGTGCTATTCCTCCTCGAACTCATTTTCAATGCAAAATTCGTCATGAAGCGCGTTGACCGCTGCGATTAGATCCGCTTCTTCGACTAAAATCCACACGGTTGTATGGCTGTCTGCTGATTGCAAGATAGCGATATTTTTCGCGGATAAGGCGGATACAATTTTGGCGGTAACACCTGGCACGCCTGCGATTCCAGCTCCGACAATAGAAACTTTTGCGCAATCTTCGGTCGTATGCGCGTCATATGAGGCTTCTTTCAAAAGTGTCAACACGTGTTCACGCTTTCGTTCTGGCACAGTAAACACGATCTCGTCCGTCGAAATATTGATAAAATCAAGACTGATAGCCGCTTCGGCAAGAATCGCGAATGCTTGCTGTTGCGTATGAACACTCGTTGTTTTGACGCGAATCTGCGTTAAATTGGTGACATGCGCGATTCCCGTTACGAGGCGTTCTTTCACATCAAAACGGCCGCTAACCTCCGTTTGCGAAGTCACGAGCGTGCCTTCTCCTTCTAAGTATGTCGAGCGAATCCGAAGCGGAATCTTGGCCTGCATCGCAATCTCAACGGCACGCGGGTGGATAACCTTAGCACCTTGATAAGCCATGTTGCTTACTTCATTATAACTCACAGTTGGCAACGAGCGCGCGTTTTTAACAATACGCGGATCGGCGGTAAACATCCCATCCACATCGGTAAAAATATCCACACGTTCAGCGGCAAGTGCAACACCAAGCGCTGCGGCAGATGTATCGCTACCACCACGGCCAAGCGTTGTGATATCGCCATTTGGAGCACTACCTTGGAAGCCAGCAACAACAACGATGTCCACCGTTTCTAATGCCTCACGTAAACGCGTCACATCGACTTCTAAAATTTTGCCAGCGGTGTATTCATCGTTCGTTCGGATACCGGCTTGTGCGCCTGAAAATGCGGCTGCTTTAATACCCGCTTCGAGAAGCATATTCGTAAACACCGCTGTCGAAATCGTTTCACCGACAGAAAGCAACATATCTTGCTCGCGTAACGATAACCGGGTTTCTTTCGCGCCAATGAGTTCCAACAATGTATCCGTTGCATACGGATCACCTATTCGCCCGATCGCCGACACAACAACGACAACCTTATATCCCTGATGGATCGAATTTCGTAAATGATTAAATGCAAGCTGGCGGGATTCAGCGTTTTGCACGGAAGTCCCACCAAATTTTTGCACGATAATTTTCATTGTAACACCTCAATTATTTCGCGTTTTTTCAGATGATTTCCTGTTCAATCAGCGACTCAGCAATTTGGATCGAGTTCCAAGCAGCGCCTTTTAGCAAATTATCCGAGACGATCCACATGTGGAATCCTTTCGTATCATCCAAGTCGTGGCGAACGCGCCCAACGAAGACTTCTTTTTTGCCAGCAGAACTTGCCGCGTGCGGATATACTTGGTTTGCCGTGTCATCTTCTAAGACAACACCTGGCGCTGTCCGGAGCGCTTCTTGAATCTCAGAAACCTTCACGTTATCCTGCTCGACCTCGATGTACACCGACTCCGAGTGACCCGTAATAACTGGAATGCGCACACACGTCGCCGCAACCTTGATCGACTCGTCTCCCATGATCTTCTTCGTTTCATTGACCATCTTCATCTCTTCGTATGTATAGTCATTATCCGTGAAAACATCGATCTGAGGCAAGGCATTAAACGCGATTTGGAAATGCTTCTTATCACCTTTCACAGGCATCACAGCAGGCGTAAAATCTTCCCCATTCAAAATAGCTTGAGACTGCGTTTGGAGTTCATCAATCGCTTGAATTCCAGAACCAGAAACGGCTTGATATGTCGAAACAATAATCCGGTTTAAGCCGTAAGCCGCACGAATCGGTTGAAGTGCTGCCACCATTTGGATGGTCGAACAGTTCGGATTTGCGATAATGCCCTTATGATCACGCAAAGCCTCAGGATTCACCTCAGGAACAACGAGCGGCACATCTGGATGCATTCGGAACGCACTCGTATTATCGATGACAATCGCGCCATGCGCCACAGCATCTTTGGCAAAACGCTCAGAAATAGAACCGCCAGCACTAAATAAAGCAATATCCACACCCGCGAAACTTTCAGGTGTTGCCTCTTTAATCACAACTTCTTCCCCGCGGAACGTCAATTTCTTACCGGCCGAACGCGCCGAAGATAAAAATGAAACTTCCTTTATTGGAAACGTCACATCTTCCAGTAATTGAATCATTTGAGTCCCAACCGCGCCAGTCGCACCAACAACGGCTACATGATAACTTTTTGTCATTCTATTTCCCCCTTGGATTAGCTATATTTTGTCGAAAAAGGAAAACAGAGCTCCTTCCTCGGACTTCGTTTTTTCATATTTAACTTATCATACCATAATATCCGCTAATTATCAGGTTTTTGCACGGGATTTTGAGGAGAAATTGAAAAAATTTATCCTAGCTGAAAACCTGTTTGCATTTTTTCTGCATTTTCCGCATGATTTTTCATTATAAAATAGTTCTTGTAAGACAAACATAAATAGAGAATTGGAGTTGGCAACAATGGATGAAATGGTAAAAACAGTACAGAGTTGGTTGAACAAAACATATCAAGGTTATGTCGCAAAAGGCGATTATCAAATGATTCCTGAGAACGGGAAAACAGGATGGACGACGGTGTATGCGTTAACGCGAGCCCTTCAAATCGAGCTTGGTATCTCACCTACCGCGGATAATTTCGGGCCGGGAACAGAAAAAGCGTTCAAGCCGCTGACAATCGGAGCAAGCGACGACAAACCGAGCAATATCAACTATATTCTGCAAGGCGCATTCTACAGCAAAGGCTATAGCCCCGGCGGTTTCACTGGAACGTTCGGTGGACAAACGCAAATCGCCGTTAAAATGTTCCAAAAAGACGCTGGACTCGCGACGCAAGATGGTGTCGTATCGACGATTATTATGAAATCCCTGCTTAACATGAGCGCGTTCCAGACGGTAAGTGGTGGCAATTTCGCCGTTCGGACGGTTCAGCAAAATCTAAATCGGGATTATAGCGCTTGGATTGGTACACTCGTTCCGTGCGATGGTTTATACGGTCGTGACACGAATACCTCGCTGATTTACGCCCTTCAAAAAGAAGAAGGCATGGCGCGCACGACGGCGAACGGCAATTTTGGGCCAGGGACGACGACAAATTTGACAAACCTGATTCCTACCTTCACATCGAACAAGGCACTCGTTCTACTTTTACAATACAGTCTCGCGTGCAACGGCCTGCCGATCAATCAGTTTAGTGGCGCATACGACGCAGAAACGACGAATCTGGTGAAGCGCTATCAAGAATTTATGAAAATGAGTATCACGACCGGCGCGATTAATATGGGTACGTTCAAAGCGCTGCTATCAAGTGCTGGCGATACGAACCGAAGCGCGACTGCCTGCGATACTTCTTACGTCCTGAATACCGACCAAATCGATACCTTATGGAATGCCGGTTACCGCTACGTTGGCCGCTATTTAACAGGAAATGTCATCCGCGGCGGCGTTCGAGTTCCGAAAGCAATGAACCAGGCAGAAATCGCAGCAATCCTGAAAAAAGGCCTGAAAATATTTCCAATCTATCAAGACGGCGGCTATGAAATTCCCTACTTCGAGGTCCCACTTCAAGGCATTAGCGACGGCTATAAAGCCATTGATGCCGCATACAATCTCGGTTTCCCAGCAGGAACAACGATTTATTTCGCGGTCGACCTCGACGCCTACGACTATCAAATTACAGATTTAATCATGCCCTACTTCCAAAACCTACGCGCCGCATTCAAGCAAAATCAAGATTTGCGTTCCTACCAAATCGGCGTTTACGGTGCCCGCAATGTGTGTAGTCGCCTGAAAAACGCAGGCCTCGTCGATAACGTCTTCGTTGCCGACATGTCAACCGGATTCAGCGGCAACCTGGGCTTCCCGATGCCTGACGACTGGGCATTCGATCAATATTTCGAAATGTCGATCGGCACAGGAAACGGGAAATTAGACATCGATAAAGTCACGTATTCAGGCGCAGACAAAGCCGTTTCCGTCGTGACCCCACCACCAGTGAGCGATACGCCCAATTCCGCAGCGATTAACCGCGCGCGTTTGATGAGGATTCGTGATGTGTTGTATGGAAATTCAAGTTTGGCTGCGTTAGTCGATGATAAAGTTACCTTTGAACTAGAATTAGAGAAAATTAATACTCGTGTGATCACACCAAATCTTACCGTTAGCTTCAAAGCCAGTGCAAAGTTAGTCAATCCAGGTGACGGTGGTGCAACTGTTTCCGTAAAAGATGGTAAAATCAACGCTTCCTTCGAACAAGAAATATCCAACTGGACCGGCTCTCTCTCAACAGAAGAAGCTGGAAATACAAAAAAACTTATTGCTGATTTAGCGGCTAAAGTGGTAGTTGGAGATATAACTGTGAAATGGACACCTGCCAAAGACTTCATAACTATCACGATTACAGCAAACGTTCCTGAGATTGAAGTTACTGAGAGCTATAAAACAAGTGCTTCCATGAGTGTTACATTAATTATAGACAATAAAAACAAAGAGTTAGATTCACAATGGGATGCAATTACAAATGCAGTTACTGATGGAGCATTAAAAACTGTAACAACTGCCATCATTTTATATGGTCTATACAGTGCTAGTACTATAGGGGCAACTGTCCTTGCTCCCGTAGCAATTACACTAGCCGCCATTGCAGTAGTCATTAAAATAATTCTAGATAAATCTTCAAGTTAATATTATAATTAAACCTGCATTCGTTGTATAATGAATGCAGGTTTAATTATTACATAAGGAGGTTATAAATTGAGAATACCAAAAATAGAATTAAACAACTTTTCCAATCTTATAACAGGTTTAATAAAACAAGCAGATAACATTGAAGCACTATGTTATGCGCTAAATAAGCTTACCCTTGAAGATTTAGAAAAAGTAAAAACCTATTTTTCGGGGAGTGCCACACGCATTGTTGCAGTTAGACAGAGAGAAATCGTAATGGGCTCATTTTTGGCAGGGATGATGATTTTTCTCTTTAACCTTTATCAATCTAACTTAGTCGTATTCTTTTTCTGGGCTTTATTCTTCTTCACTTGCCTACTGAGTTTCTTTCACCTGCTATTAGCGAGAAAGCCAATACATCAACAAATAAAACTTGCATTTAACAGAACTAAGTACGATCGCATCGTTTCAATCGCAGACATAATACTAAATCAACGTTATGAAAATCAATTACAAAACACAATAGAGGCATTCTCTCCAAACGAAAATATTGAAAAAGTTGATAGCACTCTATAGGAGGATTACGATGAAAATACTTAAATCTGATCTCCAAAAATTTTCGCAGCTCATTGAAATTATAAGTGAGGATGGCGATAACGAAATCAAATTACAGGAAAGTTTAAGCAAATTAACTATAGAAGATTTAGAAAGGCTAAAATCATATCTTTCTGGGACTAGATCATTGACTCCCTACAGCGCCTTTTTTCTTATTTTAAGCAATTCATTTTTAGGGAGCTTAGCAGTATATCTTGTTTTTATGTATCAAACAAACCCTCTGATTCTATTTATCGCTCCATGTATTGTGCTAGCAATCCTACTTGAATTTTTTCTTGTTATAGTTAAAGTTCCATTGCCTGCCCATTTAATATTAACTCACCGTAGACGAAAATATGATCGAATTGTCCAAGTCATCGAGACCATTCTGAAAAAACGTTACCTAAAAGAATTACAAAATGCAATCCTTGATTTCTAAATTAAAGCATCGAAAAACGCCTTTATATCAGCGTTTCACGATGCTTTTTTGCTGTCTAAAATAAAAATAAAGATGGGCGATTTCAGACAGGTTTGGTCGTGGAATTCGTTGTATAATGAAGCTATATTAAAGATGAATGGAGGTCATAATATGACAACAGCAACTAAAACCATGCCGAAAGAAATTTATCGTTATATCGAGCATGAACTTATCAATTATCCCCGAATGATAGAACGTATCAATGAGTTAACACAATACTTACAGCACGAGAAAAATCCGCAGTCCCCTCCCTATAACACGCTTCATCTGGACATTAGAATTGAAAGGCTTTCAACCGTAGTTCGATGTATAGAAAATGTCATCCGTAATCTGAACTCGCTCGGTGATCCTTACCAAGAATTCATTAAGCTACGATATTGGCGCATCAACTCCAACACAACAATGGAAGGCATCGCACAAAAAATCCACGTAAGCCGTCGAACTGCATATAATATGCAAAACCGTATTATTCAGATGGTTGCGAGTGAATTGGGTGAGTGGAATTAACTTTATTTAGTATAAACAATGAATAATTTCAAACAATTATGCAAAAAAATTAAAAATGGCAAATTAGCCAAGTAAAGTTGGTTTGTATCGGGATTAGGAATAAAGATATTCTGTTGTGCGATTATAACAAATCCATCCATATTATCCTTGGAAATAATGCGGGTCTTATATAGATTATAGTTGTAATTATCACCAGTTAGCAGTATGATATGTATAGTTCTATTTGCTTTGTACATATTGTTGATTAGGGAGTAGTTCAAAAAAAGAATGATGGGAGAGAATGTAATGAGTTTTAGAAAAAGAGTTTTACCGTTTTTATTGATTGTAGGGTTTGTATTTGCTGGGGTGCTAGGAGTTTCATCAACAAAAGCATTTGCGATGGGTTCGAAAGGAAGTTCAAATATTGCATTTCACACTGATGCTAATAATTACTCAAAAAGTGCAACTACAATTGACGTTACTGGAAATAGCCCTTATGGTGCTGTGGTTGTGGAACTTTATAAAAAAGGAGATTCTAAATTTTATAAACGTATAGATGTTAATAAAAGAGGAACTTATAAAGTTTCCTTTTCATTAAAAGGGCTTAAATCTGGGCAATATGATGTGCATGTCAACACCGATTGGTCCTACCTTGCATTTCATGCAGAACTTACAAATTACCTAAATGTACAAAGATAATCCAAGAAAGAATCTAAACACAGGTTCTTTAGACTAGAAAAATACACACCAAAAATCTAAAATAAGATTTTTGGTGTGTATTTTTGTGTTATAGAAACTATCTTTCTCGCTGTACTCTTAGTCATTCAGTTTAGATTGTGCAGTAGCTGCTGCTGCTTTATTATTAATTGGTTGATCAACTTTTGATGAATCTTTACCAGCTTCTGTTCTTTCCTTTTTCAAATCATAGTAAGCTTCAAATATTTCCTCAGAAATTTTCATGTTAACCTTAGGATCTGTACTTCCATTATCTCTGTATCCCCAAGGAACTACTACAGCAATAGATATCTCTGGCTTCTCAGCTGGAGCATACCCAACAAATGTTGTATTCCATACTTTTGCCATTGCATTATCTTTTTTAGGGCCATCATAAAATGCTTGAGCTGTACCTGTTTTACCCGCAACTTCAACGGGAACATCTTTAAAATATTTATTACCCGTACCATTTCCGCCATGAGTAACTTCATAAAAGCCTTTTTGAACCTCTTTAATTGCTGAAGCAGGGGCACCAACTTGATTTAAGATTTTTGGCTCAATTTCGGTTGCTACCTTTCCAACAGTATCTCCATTCGTACTTGGATCACGAATTTCTTTTAACATAGTTGGCTCAACTCTAGAACCACCATTTGCAATTGTGGCTCCATACTGCGCTAATTGCAAAGGAGTGTAGGAATCATACTGACCAATGGAAAAATCGAGAATTTTACCCATTGTCTTATCATCACCTTTAAAACCAACTTGCTCTCCCGGAAGATCTATACCAGTCTTAACGCCTAAACCAAACTGATTATAGTAATATCTCATTTTGTCAAACGTTTCTGCTGAAGCACGTAATGGTCCATTATATACATATTTTGCTCCGGCCATTTTCATCGACGTCTGGTACATATAGGAATTGGATGAAATCTCTAGAGCTCCGACGGGATCAAGCGATAATGAACGTTCCCCATTACGGTTAAACCAAGAACTCTTCTTGTCAGTACCTTTAAATTTAATAGGTTGGTCTACAAAAACTGTATTCTCAGAAATAGCTCCGTCCATTATTCCACCTAATACAGTCGCACCTTTTACAGCAGATCCCATATTGTAAGCTGAGGTAAAGTTGCCAAGTGAATAATCTTCATACTCACCTTTATCATTAATCTGTTGTCCAGCTAATGCCAAGACTTGTCCAGTATAAGGATCCATCGCTACCGCAAACGCTCGGTCAAATAAATCAGAGCTTCCAGCAGACTTGCCAATCCTCATATTCTTCTTCAAAATCTCCTCAATCTTCTTCTGCAACTCAACATCCACAGACAAGACTAAATCCTTACCTTTAGAACCTTCATATTTCTCAACCGTCTCAATAATATTCCCATTACTATCTAGAACACTATTCGACTTCGATTTTTGGCCGGCCAGCACAGATTCATACTGCGCCTCCAAATAACTACGACCAACACGATCATTCCGGCTATATCCTTGTGCTAAGTAATAATCCACTTTATCACTTGGTATACCTTGTTTCTCCGTCGATACGCTGCCTAAAATCGAACGCAATGTTTCATCATACGTATAAAAACGATTCCAGTCTGTCGTCGTATCCACACCCGGCAGGCTTTCCAAGTTTTCACTTACTTTTGCGATTTCTTCGTCCGTCACGCCTTTACTCTTAACCGCAACTTGTGATAACGCATAGCCTGTCGTCATTTTCTTGTAAATTGTCGCGATACGTTTATCGTCCTCGGTCAAACTGTCTAAATCATCTTTTGTCACGCCTGCAATTTGCTTCTTATATACTTTACCGCCATCTAAATTTTTATCAGCTTTGCTAAGTCGTGCCATTGATTTTTTCTCATTTGTCAAAATCCAATAATCTTGTAAATCGCGTTCTGTCAGCTTCTCTGGTGTAATTGCGATCAGTTTATCCAACTTCTTCGCAACAGAAATCATCTCGGATGGTGGTGTCTTCTCGCTACGAGCATACGTGATTGATTTTACTGCCGAATTCCCTACCAAGAGGTTGTAATTTCGGTCGTAAATAACACCACGCGGCACGTTCTTCGTTACACTGACATCGTCTGTTTCCTCTAATTGTCGTTTATATGTTTCTCCTTGAACGATCTGTACCACTCCTAAGCGCAAAATCAAGGCGGAGAATAATATAAATATCACGAAAAATAGGATGTTCAAACGCAACGGAATGACTTGCCTTTTCTTCTTTGGTTTGTCTGTTTTCTTAATAAATCTATTTTTCACTCGTCACAATCCTTCCTTTTTCAGCACTCATCTACTTCTATTGTAGCTGAATTTTGGTAAGATTACCACTAGAGTTTGATGAGAAATTTATTAAGAAAAGTTAAAGGCCTCTTTAAAAATGCTGAATTTCAATTCCAAGCAAAATAAAACCGCATGCACACATGGCATACGGCTCGATTTTTTTAAAATTATTTCGCTGCGTCGAAGTATTCGCCAGCTTTGTTCCAATCTACTACGTTCCAGAAAGTTTTGATATAGTCTGGACGAACGTTTTGGAATTTCAAGTAGTACGCGTGCTCCCAAACGTCAAGACCGATAACTGGTGTGTAACCATCTGTAATCGGTGAATCTTGGTTTGGTGTAGAAATAATCGACAATTTGCCGTCTTTCAATACAAGCCACGCCCAACCAGAACCGAAACGTGCAACGCTTGAATCAGCGAATTTCGTTTTGAACTCTTCGAAGCTACCAAATGTAGCATTGATTGCATCTGCTAAAGCACCGGATGGTTCGCCGCCACCTTGAGGGCTAAGAATGGTCCAGAAGAATGAATGGTTCGCATGTCCGCCACCGTTGTTACGAACAGCAGTGCGAATGTTTTCAGGGACACTATTTAAATCAGCAACTAAGTCCTCGATAGATTTAGTAGCTAAATCGTCATGTCCTTTAAGTGCATCATTTAATTTCGTTACATAAGTATTGTGGTGCTTCGAGTAGTGAATCTCCATTGTTTCTTTATCGAAATTCGGCTCCAAAGCATCGTATGTGTAAGCTAATTTTGGTAATTCGTATGTCATAATAAAAACTCCTCCTTGATATATATTTGAAAAAGCAAACACTCCTAAATAGCTACCCGATCCAAGTCGAGCAATCCATTTAGAAAATCTAACTTCTTCCTACAACTATAAGATTATCACTAGGCGGCAGGGTAATGCAATTTAAATGCTTACATGGAAAGCAGAAATAGGCCATTCCCGCAGAGAAGCTAGGACATTGCTACTATTGGATTTTAATTGCATACCATCTTCTCCTATCCTTGCAATCCTCCCAATTTCAAGCTATTATGTAGAAAGAAAACCAATCTTATACAGAAGCGGAAGATTTGCGTTTCCTCTCTGTATAAATAAACCAAGAATGAGGTGCATCACAATCAAATGAATATTTTCAAACGCTTTGCAAAAAGTATTTACTCTCCAGAAGATATCGCGACATTCCGTGCGGACAAAATATGGAAATCGATCCTTTACATAATTTTAATTTCGATTCTAATCTTTTTACCAATCGGCTATCACACTGCCACTGCCGCGAACGACGCGATGAAAGTTGGCGCGGACACAATTAAAAATGACATCCCTGATTTCACTGTGGAAGATGGGAAGCTCGTCTCGAAAGCGGATAAACCTATCACGATCGATCAAGGAAGCGTCTTTTTCTACTTTGACTCGACCGACAGTCTAACTACGGACAAAATCGACAATCAACTTGGTTCAGCAGATAGCGCTATCGCCTTTTTATCTGATAAAATTTACATCAAAGCTCCCGGCGTAGATCAATCTGTGAGCTATGCGACAGCGGGAATTGAATCAAAAGCTGATCTCGTGAGCTTTTACCAGTCGATGGAGGACATGTCGAAATACTTTATTCCGATATTGCTCGGCATCATTTTAGTCGCGATGATCCTTATCTCCTTCTTCAAAGTAGCGCTATACGCCCTATTTGGCTACATTATGAGCGGTTTTGGCCGTATGGGTATTAGTTATTTCAATAACTGGAACATTGCGGCGTACAGTATGACACTTGCTGCGGTCTTCACCATGATTATGTATTGGTTCCAAATTACGGTGCCATATCTTTCAACAATCAACATGGCTGTCAGCTTCATCATCATTTTCCTAGTTATTCGACAAATTCCACCTACGGATCAAAAACAGCCTGTAAAATAGTTCAATCGGAAAAGACTGTATCTTGCGCAATGCTAAGCGAATGGATATAGTCTTTCCATTTGATACAGCTATACAATAAGTTGGTGTTAAAAATTCCTTTTTTAGCCTTTTCAAATTCTTGTAACGGTGACACAATGCCATTTTCTCACCAATTTCTAATAAACAAGATGGATGATTTTTCACACGAATAGTGGTATCATTAGTAATGCATTAATAATAACAAATCCTACACGTTAGGATTATAAGGAGCGAATCGCTTTGACAGAAAGAACACATAGATCAAATACGCGGCCCGTAAAGGTTGGTAATTTGACCATAGGCGGTAGTAATGAGTTATTTATCCAGAGTATGGCCACAACGAAAACGCACGATGTAGAGGCAACCGTTGCTGAAATTCATCGTCTCGAAGAAGCTGGGTGCCAAATTGTTCGTGTCGCCGTCCCTGATGAGCGCGCGGCGGATGCCCTTGCAGAAATAAAAAGCAGAATTTCGATTCCACTCGTAGCTGATATTCATTTCGATTATCGCTTAGCTTTAAAAGCAATCGATGCTGGTGTCGACAAAATCCGGATTAATCCCGGTAATATTGGTCGTCGTGATCGTGTTGTGAAAGTCGTAAACGCAGCCAAAGCAAAAGGAATTCCGATTCGTATCGGTGTTAACGCCGGTAGTCTTGAGAAAAAATTTATCGAGAAGTACGGGTATCCGACGGCGGAAGGTATGGTGGAAAGCGCACTTGACCATATCAAAATTCTTGAGGATCTTGATTTCCATGACATCATCGTGTCGCTTAAGGCTTCTGATGTTAACTTAGCAATCGAAGCATACGATCTAGCATCTAAAGCATTCGATTACCCACTTCATTTAGGTATTACAGAATCAGGTACCCAATTTGCCGGTGGTATCAAAAGTGCTGTTGGGCTTGGTGCGATTCTAAGTAAAGGTATCGGGAATACGCTTCGTGTCTCCCTATCTGCTGATCCTGTGGAAGAAATCAAGGTAGCGCGTGAAGTGCTGAAATCATTCGGTTTATCATCGAACGCAGCGACACTCATTTCGTGTCCAACATGTGGTCGTATCGAAATTGATTTGATCAGCATCGCAAATGAAGTAGAAGAATACATTTCCACAATCAAAGCTCCGATCAAAGTAGCCGTGCTTGGTTGCGCCGTAAATGGACCAGGAGAAGCGCGTGAAGCGGACATCGGTATCGCTGGAGCTCGCGGAGAAGGACTTCTTTTCCGTCACGGTAAAATCGTTCGTAAAGTACCAGAAGAAACCATGGTTGAGGAATTGAAGAAAGAAATCGATATCCTTGCCGAAGAACATTTCGCGAAAAAAGCTGCCGAGGAAGCCGAAGCAGCAAAATAATTCAAATAAACGTCGATGCTGATTGTTGCGCATCGGCGTTTTTCTGACGTTTTATTCCTTACCAGATTTCAACTTTTTGAAAATAAAGTATTTCAATGTCCACGATGCTGCAACCAATAAAACAAGGCATAGAAATTGTAATTCAAAAGTGAATTTTATCCAAATTTTAAAGGAAATTAAAATAACGACGATAATAAACCCTACCATAAAACCATTTTCCTTCTTCATGTCATTCCCCTCCATGTTATTCTTAGTTAGACGCACGATACGTCGTTACGTAACTTTATCCCAGATTCCATCATTGAAACATCTTTTCAATATATAAGAGGTTTGACGACACTCCTAGTTGTAGCTCATTTGCTTTCACCGCCAATCTTTGTTACCATAGTTAAGGTCAACTATTATACAAACCTGACAGGAACGGATTCACCGTTTCCTTCTTGTTTGCTTGCTAGACGCTACACAGAAACTTATCTAGCAATGAAAGTGAGGAATTATGGGAACAAAAAAGGAAACTTCGCACAAAATTACAAATGTCTTTTGGATCACGCTTGCCATCACATTGGTCTTCGTGACAATTGGGATTTTAACACCGAAAGGTCTTGCTAGCGTCACAGCAAACATTCAAAATTTTATTACGACAACATTCGGCTGGTATTATTTGATATTCGTATCAGTCCTCGTTATTTTCTGTTTCTATTTGATTTTTAGTCCGATCGGTTCGATTAAACTTGGGAAGGCTGGGGAAAAACCGAAATATTCAACTATTTCCTGGTTTGGCATGTTATTCAGCGCCGGAATGGGCGTAGGGCTCGTCTTTTGGGGCGCAACCGAACCACTATCACATTATGCGATTTCAAGCCCGGAAGCATCACCTGGATCGAATCAAGCATTGATGGACGCATTTCGCTTCTCCTTTTTTCATTGGGGCATTCATGCGTGGGCCATTTATGCATTTGTTGGCTTAACACTAGCCTACTTCCAGTTTCGCCATGACAAGCCGGGACTAATTAGCGCAACACTTGATCCGCTTCTTGGAAAATGGATGAAGCCTTCTGTCCGCGTTACCATTGATGTGATCGCTGTTTTTGCAACGATTGTCGGGGTCGCAACAACGCTTGGCTTCGGCGCCACGCAAATCAACGGCGGGCTTTCGTTCTTATTCGATATTCCAGTCGATTTTAAAGTACAAATCATCATTATTGCCATCGTAACTGTACTCTTTCTAACATCAGCAATGAGTGGTTTGGGACGCGGCATGAAGTGGCTTAGTAACACAAATATGGTTTTAGCAGTACTGCTGATGATCATCGTGATTGTCGTTGGTCCAACCTTACTTACGCTCAATATGCTCACCGACGCAACCGGCGCTTACATGCAAAATTTTATCGGCATGAGCTTCCGTACGGATCCTGTGAATGCAGCTGGTCGTGAATGGATTAATAGCTGGACAATTTTCTATTGGGCCTGGTTCATCTCTTGGTCACCATTTGTCGGTATTTTTATCGCGCGGGTTTCCAAAGGCCGTCGGATTCGTGAGTTTCTAGCTGGTGTTATCCTGTTACCAACGCTACTGAGTCTTATCTGGTTCGCTGTTTTTGGAACGGCTTCTACCTCTGTTCAGCGCGCTGGTTTTGATTTAACACAATTGAAAACAGAAGAGGTCCTATTCGGGACATTCAATCATATGCCACTTGGTTCTATTCTCTCTGTTATCGCGATTTTCCTAATCGGTGTCTTCTTCATCACTTCTGCAGATTCAGCCACGTACGTGCTCGGTATGCAGACGATGAACGGTGTCATGAACCCTGCAAATCGCGTGAAATTTATTTGGGGTATTATCCAGTCACTGATTGCCTCGATTCTACTTTTCAGCGGTGGTTTAGAAGGGTTACAAAACATGCTTATCATCGTCGCCTTACCGTTTTCATTTATCATGCTACTGATGATGCTCTCCCTGTCCAAGGCCTTGCGAAAAGAACGTCGCGATCTTGGTCTCTACATCAAACCAAAATCCTTGCGCAAGTCAAATTCGTAGAGGTATGATGGTGAGTGAAGGAGTGAAAACTAGATGAAAAATTTGAACTATGTCGTCCTTGATTTCGAAACAGCCAATGGTTCGCGTACAAGTCCCTGCTCGATCGGGATGGTCAAATATGTGAACGGCGAAAAGCACTCGGAATACTATCAACTCATCAATCCTGAAGAAGACTTCTACCCTTCCAATATTCGCGTCCATGGCATTTATCCAGAAGATGTGTGGGAATCACCAAATTGGTTAGAAGTATATCCAAGCATTATGCAATTTATCGGTGATCTTCCGGTTGCAGCTCACTTTGCTACATTCGATATCAACGTTTTTCGCGCCACGACAGAAAAATATGGGCTTCCCTTACCGGAAAATCTCTATTTCTGCTCCTGTGTGCTATCTCAGAAAATTTTACCGCTTCGTTCGCATAAATTGAACCTGGTAGCTGATTACTTCGGTATCTCATTTGAGCACCATCATGCGCTAGAAGATTCTGAGGTCGCTGCCGATATCGTGCGCGAACTGGCGAATATTCAACAAGTCGACACGATTGCTGAACTGGTGGATTCTATCGGTTATCAATTTGGTCGAATAAATGGCACGAATTTTGTTATGAAAAAGAAAACGCGGTCCCGTTAGGTAGCATCTCATAAGGAAGTAAATAAACTTTAGAGTGACAATTAATAAACGGATAATGTATAAAGCAATATGTCTTTGTGAACGCGTATCAGCGCTCTAGACATATTGCTTTTTTATTTTATGTAGTTTAAAATACTAATCAATCTTCTAAAGCCACCATTTGCTTTTTAAATTAAGGTGTAAATGCTCATTTCGTCCTTCTGTCACGGTAAATTCCTCTAGTTCTCGTTTCTTTTAAAACGAGCCACTGTACAAGGGATTAAAAATGTTCTATCAGACTCAACATAATAATGAAGTTAAATAATACTAAAGGGTTGAACGAAAAACAAAGGCGAGTGAATTTTTATTTTGAGAATTACCGGGAATTAGAAATTAATTATATTGTAAATATTGTCACAATAATAGTGTATATGCTATACTAAAAGTGTGCTACTTAGTCGAAAAAAGCGATACTTCCAGTGAAGAGGTATCGCTTTTTAAAATAGAAATGATAATTTGTTGTTCACGTATACAAAATGATATGAATATTGACTAGTCTTGATTAGTGAACTTTTCAAAACCATCATAACCTGATTTGCCGAAAATAATTTTACCATCTTTAACAGATTTAATATTTAAATCTATGACTAGTTTCGTAGAATGTGCAGGTACATATAAAAGACTTTCTCTATGTTCTCTACCGTCAATTGTATAATACACAAACATTTGGTAGTCTTTCTTAGGTGTGAAAGTACTATTGAACAGGATTGATTCATTCTTTTTTAAGCTGTTGATATTAGCGATATTTGTTTGATTTTCCTCTGCTGTAACTAATTTAAACCTTAGCTCCGGAGAGTTAGCAATTTGATTACTAACTTTAATATTAATACCATCATCCATTGATCGGTAGGAACCTTGATTTGCGAAAGAAAGTAGGAACCATATCCCAATACCAATAATAATAGCACCTAACACAATAGTCAAAGACCACATAACTTTATTTTTCATAATCCTTCCCTTTCTGCAATAAGCATTTCATGGTTAATATATTTTATCATAGAATTAAATAAAAAAGGAGAGTTAACATGAGAATCTTATCGAAAGCAATTGCAGCAACAACCATTTTTGCATCTGTACTTTTTGTAACATCAATTTCAAGCCCCGAGGTGAAGGCGGAGACATCTGAAATTGAGTTAAGCGACTCTGTTTTAGATGCTCTTACTACAGAAGATTTTGTACAAGCATATCAAATAGTAAATGGAAAATTAGATGTTGAAAAAACTAGTGATGATATTTTAGACCAAGAAACAATTAAAGCCTTGAACCAAATATATATTAATAAAAACAGACCACTTCTAAAGTCTTCTACAGGGCTTCCAGTTTCGTATGATAGATTGAATAGCAAGGAAAAAGGCTATGCAAAAAGCAGTCCGTACCAAGCAGGAATAGTTTATAATTGTTCAACAGCCGCTACTAGTCTGGCAGGAAAGTATTGGGTAAATGGTACAGCTGATTTTCACAATGGAAACGCGTATAGACATGCAGTGTGGAATGGTATAATGACTAGAGAAATGGATGCTACAAAAGCCAAAAAGTGGGCAGATGCACACGAATATGGACAAAAAGGTGTCGGTCCTCAAATGGATCTCCAAAATAATGCAACGGGTAGAGCTAGATATGCTGCTTTGAAAGCCAATGATGGAATATGGTGGAGATCACCTACGTATCAAGAAATAAGCAATGATATAATGAAACAAGTTACTAGTGGAAAATTAGTTCGAATCGTGAATGGAAAATTAGTGAAAACCAATTCTTCAGGAAAGAAATAATATACACAGACTGTAGAAAACAGGATTTTCCGTTGATAATCGATGGAAAATCCTGTTTTTGTGTAAGTATGAAAAAGTGCTAAAAAGGCATCGCCTTTTCCTATATGTAAGCCTTATCATTATTATACAATAAAAAAGACTATAAACATGTAATTTAATACTTTGTCTACAGTCTGAGAGGAATTCAATAATACTTCCTTATCGGCTAGGCTACTCCCATTAATGGAGTCGCGTTTTTTATGCATCTATCTGGATTGCCAATACCAAAGAATAGCTAGGCGTTCGATCTCTTTTACGAATCTGTCCTTGCCATCGCTGTAACCCCCGATATCATCAGGAAATTGTTCTCCTAAGCGGCTTTTTAGTTCCTCATATTCACACTTTTTCTTCCGCGTACTCTCGCATATAATCACGGAAAGCTAAATGTCGCTCTATCTCCGTGAAATTACTCATCTCAAAAGCGTGGATATGAGACGTTCTGCGATCTCCTCCCTTGCGATAGAAACGCTACCTTTAATGCCAAATTTCCCATCACTTCATAACCAAATTTTTTTAAACCAGCCGCAAATGGATCCAGTTCAACCACATTTTGCACAACGGGCAGTTTTAGATCTGTACGGACGTACTCCCCTACTTCAATTCGCCCCATTTTGGCATAAAAAGCACCCTCAGATCTACTACTCTAAGGGCGCAAGGATAAGTCTATCCTACTTTAGCAAGACATTCCGGACATTTACCGTATACTTCGAATTTATGCCCTTCCACTTGGTATCCCGGCAAGGCTTCTTCTAAAAAATCCATAGGACACATGCGAATTTCACGCGTTTTGCCACATTTCATGCAGATGAAATGGTGATGATGTTCCTCATGCGCACAGGACAATCGGAAATGTTTCTCACTCGACAGCTCCGTTTCTTCAAACAACTCTAATTCGACAAACAAAGATAAATTACGGTAAATCGTATCAAAACTAATGCCAGGGAAATCTGCTTTCATGCATTCTAAAACTTCTTTTGCCGTCATATAACGATTTTTCCGAGCAAATAAATGGATGAGGAATTCTCGCTTATCTGTGTGTTTGTAGCCTTTTCGTTTCATTAATTGTAACGCTTCGTTAGCTGTTAGAGACATTCGATTCACTCCTTTTTTCCGCAATCGCTATTTTTTGCTTCATTTTTTGAACGCTGATAGTTGTTACTAAAATAATCACGGAGATGATCACAATGGAACCACCTGGCGCTAAATCGAGATAAAAAGCACTGATAAGACCACCGATTACGGAGATTTCACCGAACAGAATCGAGTAACCAATCGTTTGCTTGAACCCTTTAGCAATCCGGATCGCCGCTGCCACTGGTAAAGTCATCAATGAGGAGACGAGCAGAATCCCCACAATGCGCATGCTAGACGCGATCACAAGTGCCACGAGCAACATGAAAATCACATCGACTATCTTCGCAGGAATTCCTGATGCTTTGGCATACTCTTCGTCAAACGATAACAAAAATAGTTCTTTATATAAGAAAAATACGGTGAATAAAACAATACATGCCGTTGCCAAAATCGTCCACATATCCGACCGACTCACTGCGCTGACGCTCCCGAACAGGTAACTAAATAAATCGGTGTTAAAACCGTTAGCCAACGAAATAAAAATAACACTGAAACCCATACCCGCTGACATAATGATCGGAATCGCCAATTCCTGAAACTGCTTATAAACATTGCGTAATTTTTCCATCAAAAGCGAGCCACCAACTGCAAAGCCAAAGCCTAGATAAAGGGGGTTTAGTGCCACGAGTGGGAGATACATCTTGCTTAAATAAAGGCTCACTGCAATGCCCGCCAGACTAACGTGGCTCAGCGCATCCGCCATTAAAGACAGGCGTCGTACGACAATAAAGCTTCCTAAAAGCGGTGCAACAATACCAATCACAATTCCAACAATAAATGTATTTCTAATAAAATCATATTCAAACAGGTTCGCAATCACAGTACGTCACCCCCATCCGACTCACTTCTAGTGCTTCCAGCTCGCGTTCTTCTAGGTATAATTGATAATCCACCGCAGTACCATCAAATAACACTTTTGTATTCATGTTAACAATATGATCCACATAGGAGTTCACTGCCAAAATATCGTGCGTCACAAGGAGCATCGTGATATCTTCTTTTGCATTTAGATCCTTCAACAACTCATAAAAAGACGTCACACTCTGCGCATCAATCCCAACCGTAGGCTCATCCAAAATCAGCATCTCAGGCTTGCTAACGAGCGCTCTGGCGATGAAAACACGCTGTTGCTGTCCACCAGAAAGTTCCCCAATATTCCGCGTCGCAAACCGCCTCATATCCACGGTTTCGAGTGCTTCGTATACCGCGTCAAAATCGCGGCGATTCAATCGGTGGAACAAACCTTTCTTTTTAACTAAGCCACTCGACACGACTTCCTTGACAGTAGCTGGAAAAGCACCGTTAAATGCATTTGATTTTTGTGAAACGAAGCCGACTTTAGACCAATCTTTGAACTGGGCTTGTGGCTTACCAAATAAAGTAATCTCCCCTTGTTGCGTTTTTAGGAGACCTAGAATCAATTTCAACAGTGTAGATTTTCCAGAGCCATTTGGGCCGATTATTCCTGTGAAACTACCTTTTTTGATCGATAAGTTAATCTGTTGGAGCACTTCTTCTTTATCATAATGGTAGGAAATGTTCGCTACCTTCAATATTTCATCCATACCTCAAAAAACTCCCTCTACACTTAAAAAATCTTTACTTGCTCTAGTATACATAAAAAATCGCCCCTTGTAAATCGTAATGAATCTTATTTATAGGAAACTTAAAAAAATCGGAGAAACCGCAATGGCTTATCCGATTCACTACATTATTTCTCCATCTAAAATAACTTTTCGCATTTGAATTTGTGTTGCTACCTCAGTAAAACCATTTTGCAACAATATTGGGATAAACGCTTTGTTCGTTTCCTGATTACTTATCATACAAGGAAGTGCCCCATACCGGTTAAAGAATGCTTGTAGCCCATCTAAGATTTGGCTGTTATCATCCAAGTTTAGTTGTAGCAAAGTAATGCTCTTATCAGAAACCCTATAAATAATATCTCCCAACAATTGACGATCGCGCCATATAGAGGCAGCTTGCGTTTGTTCGGAAATCAAGTTTTGCCATGGTGTTTCATTCTTTTCGAAAAGAGATTCGCTTACCCTCTTTTTAAGTTGGATACCTGCCTTGCCATAATCCTGCAAATTCCCATTCAAAAAGATAAGATCCGTCGTCTTTTGGTAGCCAAGCGACTCATACAAACGAATAGCTGCATGATTATTTGAGATAACCTCCAACCATGATTCTGTGATATTTTCCTTACTATAAGTGGTAATTAGTGCTTCCATAAGTTGGCGAGCCAAACCTTGTTTTCTGAACCTTGGAATGATGGCGATACCACCAATCCACGCAATCTTTCGCGATTGAAATATACGTGTCCCCGTGAGTGCAAACCCTGCAAACTCGCCATCTATTTCAACTACTAATGAGTCGTCTGCTGATAAATACAGACTCGCCATTCGTGCTTCAAAACTAGCTTCTGTCAATATAGCTGGAACAAGATAATCTGCAAAGGCTTCATTCCAAAGTGCGACTTGTTGCGATTTTGTGAGTTCTGCTAAACGCAATAGTTTCATAATTTCCCTCCTCTAGATAGAAGAAACAGCCCCTATGAATAGAAGCTGCTTCTCGTTACATGTTATTTTGAAAATATGTCTGTTAAAATCGGCACGACTTGCTTCTTGCGAGAAACAACACCAGCAAGTGGTGCAACATTTGCTGCAAAAGTGATACCATAAGCGGCTTCAACTTTGTCCGTCTTGCTTCCAAGCGCGATACCTACAGAATCGTTTGTTAGGATATTCGTCACCACAAACAGATATAAATCTAAACCTTTATCAACAATACGCTGGTTCATCAATGCTTCAATCTCTGCTTGACGCACCAACACGTCTTGCTCGTCTACTACATTGATTTGTGCAATCTCTACTTTAGAACCGCCCATTTCAAACTCTTTGGCATCAAGTAATAATTCTTCGACTGTTTTGGTGGAAACATCAGCACCTGCTTTTAACATATCTAAGCCATATGTAGCCGTCTCAATACCTGCAATCACAGCAAGTTTTTCTGCAACTTCTTTGTCCTCTGGCGTGCATGTCGGTGATTGATACAAAAGCGTATCGGAAATGATTGCCGAAAGCATCAACCCCGCCGTCGTGTTGGAGATTTCAATGCCTTTTTCCTGGAACATTTTATAAAGAATGGTTGCCGTGCATCCAACTGGCTCTGCGCGGTAATACAAAGGATCTGCCGTTTCAAAATTCGCGATACGGTGGTGATCGATGACTTCCAAAACGGTAACATCAGCAATATCATCGGCGCTTTGTTGCTTCTCATTATGATCTACAAGGCTAACCGTTGTTACTTCATTTGCCACCGTCGCAACAAGGCGCGGCGCTTCTACTTTAAAATATGCAAGCACGAATGCTGTCTCACTATTCATTTCGCCAAGACGAACCGCTTCGATATCTTGACCTTGCGCTTTCTTTAGCTCCGCATACGCAATCGCAGAACAAATCGTATCTGTATCTGGGTTCTTATGTCCAAAAACGAGTGATTTTGTCATGTTTTTATCTCCTTTATTAGCGCCTTATTCAGCTGCCATGATTTTCGTTAAAAGCTCTGGATCAAATGTCTGACTGCGAAGCATCGCAATTTCATGTTTATACGGCGGTTTCTTATTTTTCTTATCTTCACCCACGTAAGGCGTTTCAAGAATTTTCGAAATGTCATCTAACTGCGGATGATGCACGATATAGTTAAGCACATCAAAACCAATATGACCAAAACCGATATTGGCATGCCGATCTTTATGAGCGCCTCGTTCGTTTTTACTATCATTGATATGGAGCACTTTTAAGCGATCCAACCCAATAATCTTATCAAAATCGTTCAGTACACCATCAAAATCATTGACAATATCGTAACCTGCATCATGCACATGGCAAGTGTCAAACGTTACCGACAAAAGCTCATTATGGGTGACACCGTCCATAATCGCGGCAATTTCTTCAAACGTCCGTCCGATTTCGGTCCCTTTTCCCGCCATTGTTTCTAGCGCAACTTGTACGTTTTGATCCGGTTTCAAAGACTCATTTAAGCCTTTAATAATTTGCTTGATGCCTGTTTCTGCACCCTCGCCAACATGTGCACCTGGATGAAGTACAATCTGCTTCGCACCGAGCGCTGCCGTCCGTTCTATCTCTGATTGCAAAAAGGTCACGCCGATTTCAAATGTCTCTGGTTTCACAGCATTTCCGATATTAATAATGTACGGCGCATGAACCACGATATCCGTGATCGCATGCTCCTTCATATGAGCAAGTCCTGCTTCAATATTCAAATCTTCAATCGGCTTGCGTCGTGTATTTTGTGGCGCTCCCGTGTAAATCATAAATGTATTCGAACCATAAGATGCAGCTTCCTGACTCGCAGCAAGCATCATCTCCTTACCACTCATCGAAACATGTGAACCTAATCTTAGTACCATAGTTACCTCCCGCGTTTGTTCATTTTACGTTCGCGACGCTTAATTTCGTTCATTTTGTAGTTTAGTTTCTTTTTATAGTTTGGTTTCCCTTTTTGTTTCGCTTTTTTACGCATCCCAATTTCGCGTGGATCCGCGGCTTCGCGTTTAGGCTCCCGCTTTTGACGACGATTGCGGTCATCCGTATCGACAAATTCGCCGTTCTTAAGATCCACATGCTTGAATTCGATGTTCATTTTTTCAAGTTGGTTTAGCGCATCCTCATCCGACGGTTCGTAAATCGTTAACGCAACACCAGAATGCCCTGCGCGTCCTGTACGCCCCGTTCTATGGATATAAAAATCAAGATCGCTTGGCAACTCGTAATTGATGATGTGACTGATTCCTTGAATATCGATACCACGCGCGGCTAAATCTGTCGCGACAACGTATTGAAATTCCAAGTTCTCCAGCTGCTTCATCGTACGCTTACGTTCACGAGCCTCTACACCACCATGGATTTTTGCGACTTTCAAACCGCGTTCCGTTAAACCTTTTGCAACTTCATCAGCCATTGCTTTCGTATTTGTGAAAACGACCGCCAAATATGGTTGATAGGCTACAAGCGCATTTTTAAGAATGTCTACCTTGTCCTTACTACGACGCGCAATCAACTGGTGTTTCACATCTGTATTGGCCAGTGCTTGCGGTTGAATGTGTTCATAACGCGGATTTTCCATATATTTCTTCAAGAAGGGTTTTAATTTTTGCGGAATTGTTGCTGAGAAAACAAGCATTTGCAGATTTTCTGGCATTTTACTCGCAATTTGGTCAACGTCCATCAAGAATCCCATGTCTAGCGTCATATCAGCTTCATCGACAACAAAAACTTGCGTCGTATGCACAAGTAAAGCCGTTTCGCGAATAAGATCATTGATTCGACCGGGTGTACCAACCACGATATGCGGTTGTTGCTTCTTCAAGCGATCGATTGTTCGTTGTTTATCCGTACCACCAATAACGAGTAGCGAGCGAATCTCATCATCGCTATATTTGATAATTTTTTTAATCTCGTTATGGATCTGCGTCGCAAGTTCGCGGCTAGGTGCTGTAATAACTGCCTGCACACTGTCTTTGTCCGCTTTAATTTTGTTGATGATTGGCAATAGGAAAGTATGCGTTTTACCTGTTCCCGTTTGGGATTGTCCCACAACGCTTTCGCCCTTCATAATCGCCGGTATTAATTTCTGTTGTACTTCTGTTGGTTCATAAAAACCTAATTTATCAATGGCAAGCTGAATAAAAGGTTGAAAATGAAATTGATCAAACCTTGTTTTTTTGTTCATTTTTCCACTCCGTTCTGTTCCTAAACGCTAGTATATCACATTATTGCCTGCGCCGTCACCATAAAAGTTAGTTTATTAGTGTTACGATATCATCTTTATTTTTCAATTATTTAACAAGAACTATACTGTATAAGTAAATGAGGAAGGATTAGCTATCCATGCTTTTACATGATTGCATAAATAAAGAGATCCAGCATCTTCATTAGCTGGACCTCTACAAATAATTTAACTATTAAAAATTTTTAATTAAACACTATCGATTATCGAGAAAACATAACCATGACTGTCAAGCCTTTCCTCACTTTAGCAATTCCCAAGCAATTAAACTATCTGGTTCTTCTCCTTGACTCCACCACTTAGCTTGATATATTTTTCCGTTATATTCCACTTTCTCTCCCGTATTGTAACCTTTTGATCTGTCCCAATCCACAAATCCATTATCTACTAATTTCCAAACTTCGCTTTCACTTGGTTTATTATCAATATTCCACCATTTAGCGATGTACTCTCGTCCGCCAAATATTACCGTGTCCCCAAAAACATAAATTTTACTATTTGACCATGTATTTTTAGAACTGTCATGTTTTATATTAATAGAACTATCTATACCGTTCGCTGAATAAATATCCTCATTAAAATTCTCATCATTATATGTCACGCTGGTCTCAGGCTTTATAAGCATTCCCGTAGCATTTGCAGTCAAAGGAATAGTTATATTTGTTGTAACGTCCTTCTTTAATGTACCCACAGTAAAGGTCAGCTCTCGCGTTGTCGCATTGTAATTTTCTGTTTTAACGGATGTATTCGTTGCTTTCAGGCTTTCTGGTACATAGGTTAATTCGGTTGGGATTTTTACTGTAATTTCGTTATTCGCTGCAGATGAGCCACCAACATTTTTTACAAGTATGTCGTAATTTATATTTTGATTCACTTCCGTTACATTGGAAGAAAAGCTACCAGTTAAAGTTAAGATTGATTGTGTCGCAAATTGAACATTATCAAGTAAATTACCTACACTTAATTTGCCTCCTGCTGTACTAATAGCACGAAATTGGAATCGTGTCATTGTCTGTCCAGCTGGAATAGTATATTCACCTTTATATAATCCCCATTGTTTTACACCATCTTCCATCTCACTTTGTTGAATCATTTCACCATCAGGAGCACCAAATTCAACGACAGCGGTATCCACCCCAGCTCTTCCCTTATGGTATGTCTGCCAACGAACTTTCACGCCTGGTGTTGTTGGAATATCTTGATAAAGAGCCGCATTTGCATATGCATTTAACTCGGCCCATTGCTTGCCAGAAGGAGGATTAACATTAAGAAATCCATTTCCTTGTAACTCTATCATCTTATCTGTTGATGATGTTTTCCATCCAGGAATTTGGCTTTCATTTACTATGATATGCGTTCCGCTAAAAGAAGGGTTTTCGAAATCTCCATTCTCTATAACAATAACTTTTGAATCTGTTTGAAGACTTTTCGACACTTGATTTGTTTGTGCTAACACATTCACTGGAGTAAATGCCTCCAAACTAACAGGGCTTAAGACCAATCCTGCTGCTACACTAATAAAAATTGCTTTTTTCATAAATTAAATCCATCCTTTCTTTTTTTGAGCATATCTTCCTCACTCAAATTAATTTTATACTTTTTAAACTAAAAAATCTGTATCTAAAAATTTACAATATTGCTTATAAATAACCATTAGAAAGCGCTTTAATTATGAATTCTATATTTTATTATTAGCTCCCTGTGTATTTGAACAATATCCAACCAAATATAGAAAAAAGTGAATTAAAAATTCGACTAGTTGAAACCTCAACAAAACTGGCTTATAATAGAGAAGTAGTCCGCATTTTATTGGTATCACGCGACTCTTGCTACACCTTGAGAAATATAGGAGGTTTAATATTGGAAATTATTAAGATTGCCCCTCGTGGTTATTGTTACGGTGTGGTCGATGCGATGGTGATTGCGCGAAACGCTTCACTTGATCCGAATCTCCCCCGCCCAATTCATATACTCGGCATGATTGTTCATAATCAACATGTCACAGAAGCCTTTGAAGACGTTGGGATTGTTACACTTGACGGCCCTAATCGAGAAGCTATTTTGGATCAAATTGAGAGCGGTACTGTCATTTTCACAGCACATGGTGTTTCACCCGCCGTGAAAGAACGTGCCAAAGCGAAAGGCCTGACAACGCTTGATGCCACGTGCCCAGACGTGACGCGGACTTACGATTTAATTTTAGAAAAGAAACATGAAGGCTTTCATGTGATTTATATCGGCAAAAAAGGCCATCCAGAGCCTGAAGGTGCCGTTGGTGTAGCGCCTGACATCGTGCATCTCGTAGAAAATATGGAAGATGTAGATGCGCTCAGCCTTACTAATGAGAAAATTTTTGTTACGAATCAGACGACAATGAGTCAATGGGACGTGATGGATTTAATGGACTACATCCAGTCTGTTTACCCACAAGCAGAACAGCATCAGGAAATTTGCATGGCTACCCAAGTTCGCCAAGAAGCCGTTGCAAAACAAGCGGTTGGCGCAGATGTGACGATTGTTGTCGGTGATCCTAGAAGTAACAACAGCAACCGTCTTGCTCAAGTATCGGAAGAAAAAGCCGGTGTTTCCGCCCATCGTATCGCCAATATTGAAGAGCTTAATCTCGATTGGATTAAAGACGCGAAGAAAGTCGCAGTAACGGCTGGTGCCAGTACGCCGACACAAATTATTCGTGAAGTCCTTGTTTTTCTAGACGATTATGATCCAGAGAATCCAGCAACTTGGGAGCGTAAGCACGATGTTGATCCAGTCAGCATTTTGCCGCGTGCCCGCAAGAAAAATATCGAAAAACAACGCGCCGCTCGTTTGGAACACTTGAAGAATGGCGGTAAATAATAAAGAGGATTGGAGCAAATTCTGCGCTCTAATCCTCTTTTTTCTAGTTCATATATAACAATAATAAAAATACCACATTCGCAATAGCCGTCAAAAATGGCCCCACTATTTTTAATGTATTTTTGATTCGAATACCAATAAACCCATCGAAAAATTGTACTAAAATCATCACCATGGCGACGGCATAAAGATACGTGTCAGCATGGTAGAAAAACGGTACAATTGCTACGATCAGAAGTGCTAAACTCCGTGAAATAGCATACATCGCGTTTAACACGCCATCATTCGTGGCAGTTCGATAAGCTGCTACTGAAAATCCAAAACTAACAGTAGCACTAATAAAAGTTCCAAACGCACAAAGATAATAAAGCATCATCCTATGGTTCCCAACTCCTTAATAAAACGTAAATGGATTCGTGTTTTGCTCGGATATAATAAGCTCAACCTCATAATTTTGCGCTTGCGTCGTCTCCTCGAATTGCTTTCGAAGGCTTGCTTTCATCACTTTTTCAATATAATGGCCAGCATCAATCGTCGGCAGATCAATCGCTAATAAATCATGTCCTGTATGGTAATAAATATCACCTGTAATATACACATCCGCGCCTGCCCGCTTTACATCATGGATGAATTTATTCCCATCGCCGCCAATAATAGCCACCTTGCGAACAGAACGATTGGTATTACCAATAACGCGCACATTCTCCATCGATAATTTCTCTTTTACTAATCCAATAAAGCCTTGAAGTTCCATAGCTTTCGGCAAATCACCGATTCTTCCAAGCCCCATAGCAGATTCTACATTTTCAATTGGATAAATATCGATCACTGGAACCTCATATGGATGCGATAATTTCACCGCCTTAATAATTCGATCCATTTGGGAATGTGGAAAAATAGCCTCTATCTTCACCTCTTGAACAGCCTCAAGATCTCCGGGTTTACCGATCGTTGGATTTGCTTCATCCCCTGGAAGAAAACGCCCCGTACCATCTACAGAAAATGTACATTCCGAGTACAGATCTGAAAATTTTCCAGCCCCGTTATTGACTAGTGCCAAGCGAATGGATTCCTCTGCAAAATCGGGTGTATATACTGCAATTTTGCTATAGCTTTCTTTGTATGTAGGCACAATTATTTCCGTATCCGTCAAGCCGAGTAGCTCACTTAATGCATCATTGACGCCACCATCAGCAATATCTAAATTTGTGTGTGCCGCATAAACGATAATATCATGCTTAATCAATTTTTTCACAATTCGTCCTTCTGGTGTCGAAAAATCGATTTTCTTTAGCGGTCTGAAAAGTAATGGATGATGTGCAATAATCATATCTACGCCTTTAGAGATTGCTTCATCGACCACATTCTCAAGCACGTCTAATGTAAACATGATCTTCCGTACTTTACGCGCCAAATCCCCAATCTGCAAACCAATGGGATCACCGTCCATAGCATATTTTTTCGGTGCAATACCTTCCAAAATCGCTACATATTCGTAACCATTCGCTACTTTCATCGTAACACATCCTCTATTATCTTTATTTTCATCGCTAACTCTACCAATTTCGCTTCATTCTTCGCATTACTAGCATCAATTTTGGCCTGAATTTCTTTCCAATTAGCCAATTCATGCTCCCATTTCGCTTGAAAAACAGCAGATTTTTCTTGTATCAAAAATGGTCCAAGCAAGCGTTCGCTATCTGAATAAGATACTTTCTGTTCACTCGGCTCCAAAACCAGGATTTCATAAATCTTATTATCTTCACGTAAAATGCTTTCCGAGACCAACTCCCATTGGTTCGCTTCTCCCCATTCACGCAGTTGATGTGCCGCAATATTTGGTTGCAATATCAGTTGTTTGACACCCGTTAGTTTGTTCGAGTCTGCTTCCAAAATGGAGCGAATCAACGCACCGCCCATGCCAGCAATGACAATTGTATCCACCCGATCTGCCATCTCGATAACCGCTAAACCATTTCCTTTACGGACCGCTATTTCCCCTGTCAATCCAAGGCTTCGGACTTGCTTTGTCGCTGATTGAAATGGACCATCCACAACTTCCCCCGCTATAGCAAACTCAATTTGACCTGTTTGAATCGCATGACAAGGTAAATAAGCATGGTCACTACCTATATCCGCAATCCGTGCACCTTTTGGTATATAAGAAACTACTTTTTCTAATCGTTCTGATAATTGTTGTTCGTTCAAAAAAACCATCCTTTGTAAAAAAGAGAGCGCGACTGTTACGCACTCTCCTCTGAAATTTTTATTCTAAGAAATCTTTAAGCTGTTTACTGCGACTCGGGTGCCTCAACTTACGTAACGCTTTTGCTTCGATTTGACGAATACGCTCGCGTGTGACACCAAATACACGACCAACTTCTTCAAGCGTGCGCGTACGACCATCATCTAGACCAAAGCGTAAACGAAGTACATTTTCTTCACGGTCTGTTAAAGTATCAAGGACATCTTCTAGTTGCTCTTTTAATAACTCATATGCCGCATGATCGGATGGCGACGTTGCTTCTTGATCTTCAATAAAGTCCCCTAGGTGTGAATCATCCTCTTCACCGATTGGCGTTTCCAAAGAAACTGGTTCTTGAGCAATTTTTAGAATCTCACGTACTTTCTCTGTTGGTAGATCCATTTCTTCACCAATCTCTTCTGGAGACGGGTCACGACCTAAATCTTGTAACAAGGAACGCTGCACACGAATTAATTTGTTGATCGTTTCAACCATGTGGACAGGGATACGAATGGTACGCGCTTGGTCGGCAATCGCTCGGGTAATTGCTTGGCGAATCCACCATGTTGCATACGTACTAAATTTGAACCCTTTGTTAAAATCAAATTTCTCAACAGCCTTCATGAGCCCCATATTACCTTCTTGAATTAAATCCAGGAACAGCATCCCGCGTCCAACGTAACGCTTAGCGATACTGACAACAAGACGTAAATTTGCTTCTGCCAAACGACCTTTTGCTTCTTCATCACCTTGCTCAATACGTTTGGCAAGCGCGATTTCTTCGTCAGCTGAGAGTAGATTGACACGACCGATTTCTTTCAAATACATCCGAACAGGGTCATTAATTTTGACACCTGGGGGTACACTCAAATCGTTTAAATCAATTTCTGCCGTCTCTTCTTTAATTAATTCAGCTTCATTCGGATCTGCGTCTTCCTCTTCGTCTGCCACCTCAATGGATAATTCCGTTAATAGCTCTAAAAAGTCATCCATTTGATCGCTATCTAAAGTAAATGGAGCTAGTTTTGCGGCAATCTCAGCGTACGTTAGAGACCCCTTCTTTTTGCCATCTACAATTAATAGTTCTTTTGCTTTGTCTAAATTTAAATCTTCTGGTTTCGATTCTTGCGGTTTTTTAGCCATAGTCTGCATGTCCTCCTTCCAAAATAACCGTCATAGGTCTTTACCTCTTTGTCCGGTTTTAAAACACCTGACCTGCGGACGAGCATAGCTCATCTCCGTCGTTAAAGTCTGCGTTCCAGTGCTCTTGTACATGAGTACACTCCGCTCCGGTACTCGACTTTGCCTAGGTTCTAAGCTATGCTCCTCCGCAGGCAGTTTCGTAGTACTTCCTTGCCTGGGGCGAGGTCGCTTTGTTTGGAAAATCCGTCGTTAAAGTCTGTGTTACGGTGCTCATGTACATAAGTACATTCCGCTCCGGTACTCGACTTTGCCTAGGGTCTAAGCTACGCTCGTCCGCAGGTAGTTTGGTAGTACTTTCTTGCCTGAGGCGAGGTCGCTTTGTTCGGAAAATCCGTCGTTAAAGTCTGTGTTACGGTACTCATGTACATAGGTACACTCCGCTTCGGTACTCGACTTTGCCTAGGTTCTAAGCCATGCTCGTCCGCAGGTAGTTTGGTGGGTACTTCTTTGTATGCGGGGTTGCTTCGTTTGAAAAAGGGTTTCATAAATGGAACCGTTGAACAAAAATGGTTTCTCCGCTTATTTTGACTGTATTTTGGGTACGCGTTTTTGTAGTGTAGTATGAATTAGGTGTTATTTTTTAGGTTTGCTCGCATTGTTGTGATCGTTCTGGCAAGTTCTAAAGCCAACGTCATCTCCCCTTGCTGCGAGGCTATCTGTAACTGTTGTTCTTTTTCTTTGATGTCGCGTTCAATGCTGGCTTTCTTTAGGCTAAAAACGTAATCTTGATATTCTTCTGTCGAGACGTCTGTATTTAAGATCATCATTTCCAGTTCGCTGACCAAATTCCGCGACATATCATCGGGAAGTTGATCCATTAAAACTAATGGGTTAGCGTCGTTTCCTGAGGCATAAAAACCAATGAGGTGGGTATATAAAGCCTTATAATTATCATGATAAAAGTCGATCTCCTGCTCCTGCATCATATTACGTATTTGGATAAAGGCATCACGATCTTCTACCATGTATTTCAACAGGCGTTTCTCAGAGGTCAGACCTGCAGATGGCGCTTGGCTCGGCGGCTGAAAACTAAATTCTTCATAAACCGGTCCACCGCCGCCATCAAACACTGGATAATCACCATATTCTTCTGGTGGAGGTCCGCCATAATCGCGCGGTTTCGCCTTTGATGTAGAGGCTACCGTTTGTTGCAATTGCTGTTTCATTGCATCCATCGACAACTCGAACTCAGAACCTAACTGTTTCAAATAAAGTTCGCGTTCCACCGCCTGATCTAATTTACCAATTTCAGCCAAAGCTTCACCGAGGTAAGCAATTTTTTCTGTCTCATTCTGAAGATTGCGGTTTCGTCTCAAAAATTGCAGTTTGAATGCTGTCCATGTCAACCGTTGATGCGCATAGACTTCCGCAAATTTCTCCACACCTTCCGAGCGAATAAAATCATCTGGATCTTTTCCATTTGGTAATTGCAAAACGAAGACTTCCAAACGATGTTGCTCTGCGAGTAATGTTCCGGCTTTAAAACTAGCCTCAATACCTGCTCGGTCACCATCGTAACAAATAATCGCCCGGTTTGTCACGCGTCGTATCATCTGCACATGTTCTTCTGTTAAAGACGTTCCCATCGAAGCGACACCATTGTTAAAATCTGCCGAAACGCTAGAAATAACATCCATGTATCCTTCTAGCAACAGGATTTCTTCTTTCTTACGAATTTCTTGTCGTGCATCAGAAAAATGGTATAAAATATTTCGCTTATTAAAAATGGGCGTTTCTGGGCTGTTTAAATATTTCGGACCGTCCTCTTGGTTAAAAAGGCGTCCCGAAAAACCGACTAATTGTCCGCGATCATTCTTAATCGGAAACATAATCCGATTACGGAACCGATCTACTATATTACCATCATCACGCTCCGTAAGCAACCCGCATTCTACAGCAAGTGGCAAGTCTACCTCTCGCTTTTGCAAAAATGTTGTCACCGTTGAAGCATGTGCCGGCGCAAATCCAATCTCGAAAAGATCCAATTCCTGTTCTGACATTCCCCGATCCAGCAAGTATTGTAACGCCTCTTGCCCTTCTTCGGTTTCCATCAATAAGTAATGGTATAGTTTACTCGTCAGCTGGTGAATCTCGATCATCTTGCCTTCTTGACTATCTGGTCGAACGCTTGCACTGCCATCTCCAGAAGAAATTTCAACATCCAGTGGAATGTGCGCCATATCGGCTACTTTCTTCACAGACTCTACAAAAGACAACCCATCAATCTGCATTAGGAATGAAAAAACATTGCCTCCCTTACCACATCCGAAACAATGGAAAATCTGCTTCTCCGGAGATACAGAAAAAGAGGGTGTTTTTTCGCCATGAAAAGGACAAAGCCCCGTGTAATTGCGCCCTTGCTTCTTCAGCTGGACATAGCTACCAACCACGTCCACGATATCTGCCTGAGAGCGTATCTCATCAATTTTTTCTTCTGGAATCCGTTGCATCTTTTAATATAACCTCGCTTCAATAAACGTATCCAGCCTCTGTAAAAAATTCTCGTTATCTTGAAAACTCATTGCTCGTGGACCTTTACTATACTTGCCTTGCCTGCGCTCTTTCGCATGTAAGTAGCGCATATCAAGCATCATCGCCATCTCACTCTCGCGGTACTCTTCCCCACGATTAGAGAACGCTGCGACATCCTTTGCAATCAGCATGCTTGCAAGCCCAATATCTTGCGTGACCACAATATCTCCGCTCTTTGCCAAATTAAGAATACGTATATCTGCAGACTCTTTATCTGTGTCCACAAAAATCCACTCCTCACCCGGCGGTAAGTTTATAGAAAAATGGTTATATGACGCAACAAAGGTTAGAGAAAGATCGTACTTCTTCGCAAGCTTCCGCAATTCATCTTTCACCGGGCAGGCATCCGCATCAATAAATAACTTCATTTATCTCCTACCTCCTCACATCCGAGAACAAAAGCAGTTCACATACAAAAATATATTATAGGCGATTAAAACGCAAAACTCTAACGTTTTAATCGCTATAATATATATATTCGCCATAAAACCTGTTTTTCCTTCTATAATTCTAAATTTTCATCAACAATTTCTCCGATATGCATTAAAATATCATTTGCTGTCTCTTCAATCGCTTTATTAGTCACATCTAACACATAACAACCAAGCTTATTCGTTAATTTCGTAAAGATTTCCAATTCCTCATCGATCCGGTCATGGCTCGCGTAATTTCCCACACCACTAAGTCCAATCGAAGCCAGACGTTTTTCACGAATTTGGTTTAATTTTTCCTTGCTAATTTTCAGGCCGATGATTTTATTTGGATCAATTTCAAATAGCTCGTCCGGAACTTGTGCTTCAGGGACGATCGGTACATTGGCCACTTTTAATCCTTTTAGCGCCAAATATTGCGACAGTGGCGTTTTCGATGTTCTAGAAATACCTATCAGCACGTAGTCGGCTTGCAATAAACCGCGCGGATTCCGCCCATCATCGTTTTCCACGGCAAACTCAATTGCTGCCACTTTGCGGAAGTAGGCTTCATCAAGCGATCGCACCATTCCTGGTTCTGAAAGCGGCTTAATTTGATAAGTCTCCTCCAGCTGAGCTAAAAGCGGCCCGAATATGTCAATGATTGGAACGCCAAAACTTTTCGCCGTTTTATTTAATTCATTGCGAACTTCCTCGACAACGATCGTGTGGACGATGATGCCGTTGTTTACCGCGACTAAATCCACAATCTCCTCGATCATATCCGGTGTATCCACATGGTGGAACCGATGAATGAACTGCGGACTTTTACCAAATTGCATTAAAGCTGCTCGGGTTACTAGTTCTGCGGTTTCTCCCGTTGAATCTGAAACGACATATACTGCTGGTTGTGTCATAAGTAATAGCTCCTTTAACTCCAAAAATTTCTTATGCTTATTTCACGTTTATTTCTTCAATTTGGGCAAATTCCTTAATAAAACTCGCAAGTTCAAACAATAATGCCAGACGATTATTGCGAACCGCCTCATCGTCACTCATGACTAATGTATTATCAAAATAAGCATCAATCGCTGTACGCAAGGCAGCAAAAGCTCGTAATCTATCCACGATGACCAATGTCGGATAATCTTGTTTCAACTTCTGAACGGCATCAAATAATTGCTGCTCTGACTCATTTTCAAAAAGAGCTGGATCAATCGTCACATCGCCTTGATGCTTTTTAGAAATATTGACAACACGTGCAAGAGCTTCCATTGTTGGACGGAACCACTCGGCATCGCGATTTTTGTTGAGTAGCTCCGCGCGCTCGATAAGCTCCGGAACAATATTGCTACCAGCGCTCACCACCGCATCGATAATATCATGACGAATTTGTTGATCAGAAAGAATAGCCCGTAAGCGATTTTGCAAGAATAATTCTACCTGTTCGAAAACTTCTTCAGTTGGAATGGTGTTCAGGCCTTCTGCTCGCTCGATTTCTATCGTATCCGCTAATACGCTAAGCAGTCGAATATCCCAGTTTTTCGCTTGAATAATGCGCATAATTCCCAGTGCGCTACGGCGTAAACTAAATGGATCCGCAGAACCGGTCGGCACGATATTCACACAGAAAAATCCAGTCAACGTTTCTAGTTTATCCGCAACTGCTAGAAGTGCTCCGATATCGCTTTGTGGTAGTTCGCCATCCGCTGATGTTGGCATATAATGCTCTCGAATCGCCGTTGCTACTTCTGCACCTTCGCCTTGTAAAAGCGCATATTTTTCACCCATAATACCTTGTAATTCAGGAAATTCACCGACTAAATTCGTCACTAAATCAAATTTATAAATATCCGCAGCACGCGCTATTTTCACTTTTTGCGCCTCTGTCATTTGTAGTTGTTCCGCAATGATTAGCGCTACTTTTTTCACCCGAATCATTTTTTCCGTTAACGTGCCTAGTTTTTCGTGGAAAACAATATTTCCAAGCTTAGCTACCGCCTCATCAATCGTAATTTTTAAATCTTCCTGGTAGAAGAAATCTCCATCAGATAAGCGCGCTCGCAACACTTTTTCATTTCCTTTTGCAACGGTTTCAAGATGTTCGTGATTTCCGTTACGGACAGTAATAAAATATGGCCGCAAGTTGCCAGCCTCGTCAACCACTGGGAAATAACGCTGATGCTCCTTCATCGTCGTAACCAGCACTTCCTCAGGCAATTTCAAGTACGCCTCATCAAAAGTACCATGCAGTACGGTCGGATACTCCACCAAATTCGTTACTTCTTCCAACAGGTCCTCATCGATTGGAATCGTCCAATTTTGCATGCCTTCGATCTCTTTGATTTGGCTTACAATCGCGGCTTTCCGTTTCGTTGCATCTGCAACAACAAACTGGCTGAGCAAAGTCTCTTCATAATCAGCAGGGCTTGCAATCAAAGCCGAGCCACCAAGAAAGCGATGCCCGCGCGTTTCGTTGGATGTCGACACATTCGTTATTTCAAACGGAATTACGCTATCTCCAAACAGTGCAATCAGCCATTTAATTGGACGAATATATTTCATATCATAGTCAGCCCAGTGCATACTAACTGGAAAAGTCATCGAAGTAATGATTTGGCGCATCTCTGGCAATAAATCTATCGTTGCCGCACCTTTCACTTCTTTCGTTAAATAAATATATTCTACGCCGTTGATTTCGCGGAATTCGAGCGTTTCAGGATCAACACCTTGCCCTCTTGCAAAACCTTGCGCCGCTTTGGACCAATTGCCATCTGCATCCTTCGCGATTTTTTTCGCCGGGCCTTTTGACTCTTCCACACGATCTGCTTGTTTTTCAGCTAACGCTTTCACAATAACCGATAAACGGCGCGGGCTCGAATAAACTTCCGTTGCTTTATATTCCAAATCATTTTCTGCAAGCCATTTTTCAATCCGTTCTTGTAGTTGCTTCACAGACGCAGTAATGTATTTCGCTGGCATTTCTTCTAAACCAATCTCTAATAGAAAATCTTTACTCATGATCTGCGCCCTCCTTTTTTTTCAGCAGTGGGAATCCCAGTTTTTCACGCTCATTGTAGAATGTCTTGGCAATGCGACGCGCCAAATTACGAATTCTAGCGATATACTGCGCGCGTTCCGTCACAGACACGACGCCTTTTGCATCCAATAAGTTAAACGTGTGCGAACATTTCAACACATAATCATACGCCGGAAAAACAAGCCCTTCCTCCATTTGGCGACCTGCTTCACGCTCGTACGTATCAAAAAGAGACAACAACATATCACCACTTGACGTTTCAAAGGCATACTTCGAGTTCTCATATTCCGCTTGATAGAAAATATCACGATATGAAATCCCTTCTGTCCATTCCAAATCAAACACGTTTTCTTTTTCCTGAATATACGAAGCCAAGCGCTCTAAACCATACGTGATTTCCGAAGTCACTGGTGAACATTCGAGTCCACCAACTTGCTGGAAATACGTGAATTGTGTGATCTCCATCCCATCAAGCCAAACTTCCCAACCAAGCCCTGCGCAACCGAGCGATGGATTTTCCCAGTTATCCTCAACAAAGCGAATATCATGCTCTAACGCGTTAATACCAAGCTTTTCAAGTGATCCTAAATATAGCTCTTGAATGTTATCCGGTGACGGTTTCATCACAACTTGAAATTGGTGATGCTGGAATAACCGGTTTGGATTTTCCCCATATCGGCCATCAGCAGGACGACGCGAAGGCTCCACATAACCCGCTTTCCACGGTTCAGGGCCAATCGCCTTTAAAAAGGTATACGGGCTCATCGTCCCCGCACCTTTTTCCACATCGTACGACTGCAACATAATACAACCTTGCTCGGACCAGTAATCTTGCAGCGTTCGAATCATCGTTTGTAAATTCATTCAATCCACCTCCATAAAATTAGGCATATAAAAACCCTCGTCTCTATGCCTCCTAAAAAAGAAAACATAGGGACGAGAGTCTTACTCACGCGGTTCCACCCTATTTGGATAGAGCATACCCGATGTAAATCGGCGGCAAACTCACATACCACCAATTCTGTTCGATCTGTGTAAAGCAACTTCTACCGCTTACCCATTTTTAATACAAAACAGGCTTAGCGTTGCTTTACAGTTTACGAAAGGGCATTCTCAAATCCCACCTTGATTTCGATCGTGCTCAGGAAGGCCTTCTTAAAAAGATTTACGCTCGGCTTGCACCATCTCCGAACTCGCTTAGAAAAGAGCTTTTTAATACTAGTTTTCCGTCATCACACCTACTCGATTATATCTTAAAATTTACCTCATTTTCACGCAAAAGTCAATCGCCATCTTCTTTCTCTGGCTTGTTTTTCAATAGTTCATCCCAGTTTTTCATATTGTTGAGGAACTTCTTGCTTTTCAAATAGAGACCCGAATACTGTTCATAATACGTGTCAATCGCGCGCTGTACCTCTTCTTTCGTCTCCTGCTTCACGTTTATATTTCCCAGTCGATCCAATTGGAAAATATAAAATAGACGCAGTAGCTTCACTGATTTTTCCGTCATATGAAGCCGGTATTTATCTCGTTCAAAACAGCGGTGGCAAACAATCCCATTCGCATACGCCGAAAAATCAAAACGCCCCTCTGTTTGGCCACAAATCGCACACCGATCCATCGTCGGATATAACCCCAACACCGAGAGCATCTTCATCTCAAAAATCTGCGTCAAAACCTGCGGATCATACCCTTCATCAATATGATGGATAATTTGATAAAACAAGTTGTAAAGCGGACCATTGGCTTGCTGTTCCTCTGTCGCCTTATCGAGCAACTCGCACGCATATGTCGCATACGCTGTTAGAAAAATATCCGTCTGAATCGATGCAAAAGAGGTTATCGCTTCACCTTGCTGCAACGTGCCCAACCCACGATTTGGATAAAACGTGAAAACACCATTTGTGAATAACTGAGTCACTGCAGCCAGTCTGCTCTTCGTTTTTTTTGCCCCACGAGCGACCAGACCGATTTTGCCGTATTCTCTAGAATAGATGACCACGATTTTATCAGATTCACGGTAATTAGTCGTTCGAATGACAATTCCTTCACATTTTTCCATCTCGTTTCACTCCTTAACCTCCATTATACAACACCATTTTGAAAAAAAGATAAATTTTCGTTTATTTAATGCCATGACTATTGTACAATGGTGATAAGAACTAAAAAAGGGAGCGTTTTTACATGATAACAGCAATGATTTTATTTGTATGTTTTTTCTTATTCTTATGCTTAGCTGGTTTGATTGTCGGTATCATATTACTAATCGTTAGGAAAAATAAGTTACCCGGAGCAATTATGACCTCTGCTTCGATGTTTCTAGGTATTATTTTTAGCGGTGTTTTAGTGAGTGGTCTTATTTTTGGCGGTGTTGCCTCCGATGTCTCCGTGGATCGTTCGATGATGCATGATAATTTAATGGACGGCTCCACATATGACGACACTGGTGGTGAAGATGAGCCTTATGACGAGTACGATAATGATGACGAAGGCGACTATGACTATTTTTCCGATGATTATACCCAGTATAAAGTAGGCCAAGTTGCTGAATTCGAAGATAACGTTTGGGTCAATGTAACGAAAATCGAAAAATGGGCAGGCGACAAAGAATTAAATAGCCCCATGGCTGGATACTATGTGAAAGCAACAGTGACTATTGAGAATAAAGGAGTACGATCTGTCACCTATTATGCCGATGACTTCTTAATTTATGATAAAGATGGGCTGGAAGGCGACAATGCCTATAAAGAAGATTGGCGCGCGATTGTAAAACCTGCCACTAAGGTAACGAAAACCGTTTACTTTGACGTTTATGGGGATGGTCCGTTTCATATAGCACTCTATGACGTATCATGGAGCGGCGCAGCGAAATAAATACAATAGAACGCAAAAACAGAACTGACTTGTTTGGAGTTAGTTCTGTTTTTGCGTTCTATGATTAATACTCGTCGTGATCAAATCCATAATCATGAAGATAATGTTCCTTATCACGCCAGCCTTTTTGAACCTTTACCCAGATTTCTAAGTAAACTTTTGATCCTAGCAAAAGCTCGATTTCTTTACGCGCACGCATCCCGATTTGTTTTAACATTTGACCTTGTTTTCCGATTAAAATACCTTTTTGCGTACTGCGTTCAACAATAATTTGAGCCATGATGTGCAGTTTTTGCGTCTCTGGATTAGTTTCAATACCCTCAATCACAACTGCAACCGAATGTGGAACCTCTTCGTGTGTAAATTTCAATACTTGCTCACGAATCAATTCGCCAATGATAAACCGTTCTGGGTGATCGGTAATCTGATCTTCCGGATAGTACATCGGTCCTTCTTGTAAATGCTTTGTCGTTTCTTCAAGCAGTGTCGAAACATTATTTCCTTGAAGCGCCGAAATCGGAACAATCTCCTCAAAATCAAGCATCTCGCTATATGTTGCAATTAAATCCAACAATGCTTCTGGTTGCACCAAATCAATTTTATTAATCAATAGAAAAATAGGTGTTTCCTCTACTCTTTTCAACTTCTCAATAATAAATTCATCACCGCGACCAAATCCTGCTTCTGCATCAATCACAAAAAAGATCATATCAACTTCACGGAACGTATTAAGCGCGATTTTGACCATGAAATCGCCTAATTTATGCTTTGGTTTGTGAATCCCTGGTGTATCGATGAATACAACTTGTGCTTCATTTGTCGTATAAACACCCTGGATTTTATTGCGTGTTGTTTGGGCTTTATCACTCATAATCGCGATTTTTTGCCCAATAATTTGATTTAACAATGTCGATTTACCAACATTTGGACGGCCGACAATCGCCACGAAACCTGATTTGAAAACATCACTCATTTATTTAAATCCCCCGGTGTAAAGGCGCCTGGAAGCAATTCGGAAACGGTAACTTCCGCGATATCACCTTTCATATTTGTTAAAACTACTGGCATTTCGGGTGCACAAAACTCGCTAATGACTTGACGGCACGCGCCACATGGAGCCACTGGTCCTTCTGTATCCGCCACAATGACCAATTTCTTGAAATCGTGTTTTCCTTCTGAAACAGCTTTAAAAATCGCCGTTCTCTCAGCACAATTCGTCAGACCATAGGAAGCATTTTCGATATTACAACCCAGCACAACTTCGTCTTCTGTCGTTACCAAAGCCGCGCCAACTTTAAATTTAGAATAAGGCACGTAGGCGTTTTCGCGCGCCTGCTTTGCCAAGTCAATTAAATTATTTTCTTTCATCAAAAAAAGCTCCTTTTAAAATAATTTTGGTATGAAAATAAACAGTCCTACTACTGCCGAGCAAATAGAGGCTAGTAAAACTGCGCCAGCCGCCACATCTTTTGCTTTCTTCGCGTAAGGATGAAAGTCTTCTGTCGCCACGTCTACCGCGCGCTCGATCGCCGTATTAATCATTTCAAACGTCAACACATTAAAAATCGAGAAGATCAGAAATAACCATTCCATTTTCGTCACTTTAAAAAAAACGCCACAGATAATCACAATCATTCCAGCAGTAATATGGACACGCATGTGGCGCTCTTCCAAAATCGCTGTTTTAACACCTGTCACGGCATGGATAAATGATTTTCGAAAGCGCCGATTGCTCGTTGCCTTCACTCTATCTTTCGAGTCCATAAGCATTCAACACTTCTCTTTGTAATGAAAACATCTCGTCTTCATCCTCGGGTTCGATATGATCATAGCCTAGAAGGTGTAGGAGGCCATGTAACGCTAAGAAGCCTAGTTCGCGATCGAATCCATGCCCGTACTCGTTCGCCTGCTCTAGCGCGCGCTCTGTGGAAATAACAATATCTCCAAGAATTCGCGGTGCTTCCATATCTTCTTCCCACACAATTTCAGTTTCATCTTCACCCATTTCTTCTAAGGCAAACGAAATCACGTCTGTCGGCTGGTCTTTATCACGATATTCGCGGTTAATCTCTTGAATCCGCGCGTTATCCACAAACGTTACCACTAATTCGCTGTCGTTTTGAATCTCTAATTTTTGGGCGGCGAACTGCAGCAAATCCTCGACTAAATCCAGTGCATCAGGGGCTAATTCTTCTGTTTCGTCTATCATATCAAGCTCTAAAGTCATTGTCTTCCTCCTTGCTTATCATCAGGATATTGAATGCGTTGATGATAAATCCCATTGAGCGTTGCACATAGCGTCGCTCGCACAATCTCTATTTCTTGAAACGTAATATCACATTCGACAAACTGTTTATCCTGCATGCGATCCTCAATAATACTGTCCACGATCGCCTTAATCTTCTCTTTTGTTGGTGCATCACAAGCTCTCACCGCTGCTTCTACACTATCTGAGATATTAATAATCGCAATCTCCCGTGTATGCGGCTTCGGACCAGGATAGCGAAAATCCGCTTCTATGACATCTGGATTTTTTTCCTTCGCCTTATAGTAAAAATATTTCACAAGCGTGGTCCCGTGATGCTCTAGCGCAATGTCAATGATTGGTTGAGGGAAATGATTATCACGCAAAATGGCCGCACCATCCGTCGTATGCGCAATAATAATATCGCGACTCTGCTCTGGCGTCAATCGATCATGCGGATTAATTCCGTGTAACTGATTCTCCACAAAATAGGGTGGTCGTAATGTTTTACCAATATCATGATAAAAACAGCCAACTCGAACGAGTAAACTATTTCCGCCAATTGCATCCGCACAAGCCTCCGCCAGATTGGCAACCATCAAGCTATGGTGATACGTTCCTGGTGCTTTCATCATAATTTTCTTCAACAATGGATGATTCGGATTAGCGAGTTCCACCAAACGACTCGTCGTAAGCATCCCAAACATTGTTTCAAACAATGGAATCATACCAATGCCAAGTACAAAGGAGCCGATCCCACCTAGAAAAGCATACCCAACCGGCGCCCAAAACGCAAGCGTGAGTAGCCCTGCATTACTGATGAGTAACAGCAAGAAGACAAACGCCATGTTCGCGAGTCCAACAATAAAGCCTGCCAATAAAATTGCAGAACGTCGGCTATAATCACGCAACACCACAATACTTGCGAGCCCACTAAGCAAAATAAAAGTGGAAACAGTAACATTGACGGCCGCCGTAGCATCCCCTTGAAAAACGAAGAAACTCGTGACCGATGTAAAAATCGTGATCATAAACGCAAACTTCTCATTCAGTAATATTTTAATAATCATCGGGCCAAATGCCGCGGGAAATAAGAAGGAAATATTACTAATATCCACGCCTTCTAAAAAGCGGATAATCATCAACATCAGCAAAATCCCGATGTAAACGGAAGAGAAGACAAGCGCATATTGATTTTTCTTTTGCCGATCTAGCGACTTCTGCTTATTTGTGAAAAAATATAGCATCGTGCCAAGCGATAACAATAAAAGTGCGAATCCAGCATACTGTTTAATTGGCATTTTTTGATCCAACAGGTGAAGTAGTGCCAACTGTCGATAAATTTCTCGATCAATAATCTGCCCTTCCTGCACAATAACTTGTCCTTGTAATATTTTCACAGGAATTACATTAGCCGCTGCTTCCTTACGCCTATCGTCTGTTTGCGCCGCACTGTACACTTCATTTGGAACAATCGCATAAGATAGTATGGCCTTCGCAACCCCCTTATAATTCGCAGGTATGCTAGAAAGCTCGATCGTGTCGCGCGCACTTACCTTTACATCCGTCATATTATCTTTACGAACGCTTTGATCCATCGCCACTTCAAGCGCACCGGTGACTTCTCTTTCAACGGCTTGCAAATCTTTCGCATTCATTTGAAGCAACGTTGTCAACATAGCGCTGTTCACGCCGTCCATAATATTTTCCGATACGTCTTTAGAAAGCTTTTCTTTTAAAGAGGCCAACTTTTGATCAAGAGATGTCGACCTTGGCAGTGGTTTATCGGCATCTTCCGCCGCTTTCTTCGCTTTCGCATCATTTTCTGCTGCCGCTTGATTGACCTCAGCCACGTAGGCAAACAGCGATCTAACAAGCGATTCCCGATTTTGTGCCGTTTCTCGGTTGAAAACATACACATCATCAACATCTGTTGCCGCTTTTGTCTGTTCTTCTGTCGTTTTCTGCGTATCTTCAATCGTTTGCGGCGAACGAATCGTCTTTTCAGCCACTTCAAATAACTTTACATTGTAGGATTCCGGCTTGACCATCTGGCAAATAAGTACGAAGGCAATGATGAAAAAGCAAATCAGAATGACTGGAGTTACATACTTTTTCCCCGTTTTGTAATACCAAGCCGTCCATTTTTTCGTATACTTCATATGTGCCCCCTTTGATCAAGATTTTTGAAACACCAATTACTTCAACTTACCTTCATAAGCTTTAATAATCTCGGCAACAAGCGGATGACGAACCACATCAAAATGCTCAAAATACACAAAACCAATATTTTTAACATCTCGGAGTACGGTTTCCGCATTCACAAGTCCACTCGTAGCCCCCTTTGGCAAATCGATCTGAGTCGTATCACCATTTACAATCATCTTGGATTCAAAACCGAGCCGCGTCAAAAACATTTTCATCTGCGCAACCGTCGTATTTTGTGCCTCATCCAAAATGACAAAAGCATTATCGAGCGTTCGCCCGCGCATATAAGCAAGCGGCGCAATTTCAATCACACCGCGATCCATCAACCGCGTTGTATGCTCCACACCAAAAATATCATAAAGCGCGTCGTATACAGGTCGCAAGTAAGGATCTACCTTCTCTTTCAAATCCCCTGGTAAAAAGCCAAGGCTTTCTCCAGCCTCTACCGCCGGACGTGTCAAAATAATTTTGTTCACAGTTCCCTTCTTCCAAGCAGCCACAGCCTTCACGACAGCTAGGTAAGTCTTCCCCGTTCCCGCAGGACCTATCCCAAAAACAACATCATATTTATCGATCGTACGAACATATTTACGCTGTCCAAATGTTTTCGGCCGAATCATTTTACCTTTTGCATTTACCGTAATTTCCTCATCATAGAGACTTGAAAAATAAGCTACAGTACCGTTTTGTTCCATTTTTATTGCTTGGGTTACATCGCGCTCATCGACATGAATTCCCTTTAATATCACGCTGATTAGCGCTTCCAAAACCGCTGCTCCGTGCGCTTCATTTACTTCTAATCCTTGCAAAGTAATCGATTCCCCGCGAGTGATGATTTGTAATTCGAACGCTTCTTCAATTAAGTTTATATGTGCATCGTTATTTCCAAACAGTTCCCTAGCATCAAATCCCTCTGCTAGAGCAATCTTTCTATTCTCGTGATCTGTTGGCATCCAAATAACCCCTTCACTCTAAAATTAACTTCGTGTGACTACATTATACACGAAAGCGCGTGATTTTGGTATTATTCGGCGTGTCTATGTAAATGAATCTTACTCTGTCGTTTACTCTACTCTTTTAAATGATTCACCGCTCACCTTATTCGCACTTATACTCGAGTATAATGGAACCATTCCAGCAAAAAAAGAGCCAGTTTCCCAGCTCTTTTGATTTTGTTTATGAAAGATATTGTTTCACGAATTTGTTTACTGCGTTTCCGTCTGCTTTACCTTTTACTTTCGGCATTACAGCGGTCATCACCTTACCAAAATCGGCTGGAGATGTTGCACCAACTTCTTCGATCGTAACTTTTACAATTTCAGCGATTTCTTCCTCGGAAAGTTGCTTCGGCAAATAGCTCTCCACAATCACGATTTCCTCTTGTAACTTCTCAACAAGGTCAGAGCGATCTGCCTTCTCAAATTCGTTCAAAGAGTCGCGACGTTGTTTCATTTCACGGGAAAGAATAGTCACTTCGTCGTCAGGAGATATATCATCTGTACCTAGACGAATGGCTTCATTTTGCAAAGCCGCTTTCAACATGCGGATAACGGAAAGTTTATCTTTCTCTTTCGCGCGCATCGCTTGTTTCATATCCTCATTCAGTTGGTCAAGGAGACTCATGCTTTATTTCGTCCCTTCGATTAGAATTTGCGTTTTCTTGCTGCTTCTGATTTCTTTTTACGTTTTACGCTTGGTTTTTCATAAAATTCGCGCTTTCTAACTTCTTGCATTGTACCTGTTTTGGAAACAGTACGTTTAAAGCGACGAAGAGCATCTTCAAGCGATTCGTTTTTACGAACTACTGTTTTTGACATCTCTCTTTCCCTCCCTCCGACACTTAAATGGACAAGGATGTCCTAAGCTATTTGAACACCTCGCACAAGACTAGCCTGTGAATGAGTCCAAAGTAATGCACATACTATTTGCATTCACTCACTAGAAATTATAAACCAAACGGCTAGGCGAGTCAATATGCAATCGTTAACTTTTGCTGATTTATTTTCGAAAGATGCTAACAATCTACTTCCCTTTTACCCATTTTTGGAAAGTTCAAACGCATACGAAGCCGCTCCTAAAAAATAAAGTGGCGCCGTTTCTGTACGCAAGATACGAGGTCCTAGCCCCACTTGCACGGCTTGATGTGCTGCTAATTTATCCACCTCATCCGTTGCAAAACCACCTTCCGGACCGAAAATCGCGAGCACAGATTCTCCAGGCTTCACCTTGCCAAAAAGTGTGGCTAATGCGGATCTCTCACCCGATTTGGCACTCTCTTCATAGGCAACAACGACGTGATCGTAATTCGCAATTTCCTCTACCAGCGCTTGAAACGACTCTAAATGTCGGAAATGCGGGACAAAATGACGATGTGATTGTTCAGCAGCTTCTAACGCAATTTTGTCTAAGCGCTCTACTTTTTTCTTCGCTTTTTTACCGTCCCACTTGGAAATAGAACGTTTTGCCGGGAAAGATAAAAATTGCTTTGCACCAAGTTCTGTCCCTTTTTGAGTAATCCATTCTAACTTATCACCTTTAGGCAAACCACTCGCGATGGTGATAGCGATAGGAAGCTCAGAAGACTCGTTCTTCCATGTTAAGACGGTTAAGCGTATAAAATCTTCACCTAGCTCTTTAATACTAGCAATCGCCGTACGTTCGTCTGGAGTGACAAGATATACTTGATCCTCCAGTTTCATTCGCATAACCCGAACAATATGATGAAAATTATCTCCCGTTATTATCGCGGTATCATCCTTGATTTCATCAATAAAATATCGTTGCATCTTTATTCACCTCGCTTGGCGTAAATAGCTACCCAATCTGTTATTTGTTCCACATGATATACCGTTAAACCTGCTTCAATCAATGCTTCCGTCACAATTTCACGTTTCGGTTCAATAATACCAGACGCAATAAAAATTCCATTCGGTTTTAGCGCTGCATGCACATCTTTTGGAAACAGTAAAATGACTTCTGCTAAAATATTGGCTACAATGATATCCGCCTTTTGATCAATACCTTTTAATAAATCATTTTGCTGGATAGTGACGATGTCTTCACAATGGTTCTGCGCGATATTTTCGCGAGCCGCACGAACAGCCACCTCATCAAGATCCGTAGCCAAAACACTTTTCGCCCCAAGTTTTGCACTAGCAATACTCAAAACGCCGGAACCTGTACCGACATCAATGATTTCATCGCCAGGCTTCACGATTTTCTCGAGCGCTTGTACGCAGAGTTGTGTCGTCGGGTGCGTCCCTGTTCCAAATGCCATACCCGGATCGAGCTCAATAATCATTTCATCCGCATTTTCCGGCGTGTAGTCCTCCCAAGTCGGAACAACGGTAATTCGATCCGTAATTTTAACCGGATGATAGTATTTTTTCCAAGCTGTTGCCCATTCTTCATCATTGACCTCATTTACCTGAAAAGTAAGGTCTCCAAGCGGTATATCAAACTGGGCCAAACCGCGGATACGAGCCTCGATCTGTGGAACCCTCTCTAAAAAATCGTCCGTCGTTAAAAAGTAAGCCTTGATAATCACGCCTTCTGCTGGATAATCGGCAGCTTGCAAATCATAAATTTCACCGAAACGATCCTCATGCTCGCGTGTCAAATCTGCGGAATCCTCAATGGAAACCCCGCTGGCTCCTGAATCATTTAATGCATATGTAATTGGCTCTACCGCCTCGTTTACAGAGCGAATCTCAATCTCTGACCATTTCATTTTGAACGCCTCATTTCTAAGTTAAAAGGCTCGGCATTACTGAATACGCAATATCCGAGCCTTCTTATCTATTTATTCACCTTTAAAAGCTTTTTTCATCTTATCGAAGAAACCTTCGCTGTTTTCGTCTACTTTATCACCTGTCGTTGTCGCAAATTCACGTAAAATGTCTTTTTGCTTCTCATCCAGTTTTTTCGGAACGATCACTTTGACGATGACGTGTTGATCACCAGTTCCGTTACCGCGAAGATGCGGAACACCTTTGTTGCGTAAGCGGAAAGTCGTACCAGTTTGCGTACCAGCAGGGATTTTCAGTCGAATTTTGCCATGAACGGTTGGGACATCGATTTCATCGCCGAGTGCGGCTTGAACGAACGTCAGTGGAACCTCCACATAAATATCGCTTCCTTCGCGTTCAAAGAATTCATCATGTGCCACGACGAAGACAACGTAAAGATCACCGTTTGGTCCGCCGTTAACGCCACCTTCACCTTCGCCAGCAACGCGCATTTGTTGCCCATCATCCACACCAGCAGGCACTTTTAGTTTGATTTTCTTCTTCTTCGTTACCCGACCAGAACCATGACATGTATCACATTTTTCTTTGATCTCTTTCCCAGTACCGTTACAATATTGGCAAGTCCGTTTGTTGACGATTCTACCAAATGGCGTGTTTTGCTCGACGTTCACCGAACCTTTTCCGCCACAGTGCGAACATTTTTCAGGATGTGTGCCTGGTTTCGCACCACTTCCGTCACACGTATCACAGCTTTCTTCCCGTGGCACTTCAATCTCCACTTCTTTACCAAAAATCGCTTCTTTGAATTTCAAACGCATCGTGTACTGCATGTCACTCCCTTGACGAGGTGCATTCGGGTCTTGCCGAGAGGAACCACCACCGCCAAAGAATGTATCAAAAATATCTTCAAATCCACCGAAACCTTGACCGCCAAAGCCGCCGCCTCCGTATGAACCGCCACCACCAAATCCTTGGTTCGGGTCAACATGTCCATATTGGTCATACTGTGCGCGCTTAGATGCGTCACTTAAAACTTCGTATGCTTCGGATATTTCTTTAAATTTCTCATCAGCGCCAGCTTCTTTGTTAATATCTGGATGGTATTGCTTCGATAGCTTACGATAAGCTTTTTTTATCTCATCTGCCGAGGCGCCTTTGGAAACGCCAAGCACTTCATAATAATCACGTTTTGCCATTTTTTGCGTCTCACTCCTTGTCCTTCTCGTATTTCTCTTAACGTATTGTAACATATGTTTTAGCGAAGTAAAACAATGATTTCCTAAAAAAATCGGGAAAAAGCCAAAGCCAGTTAGACTTTGACTCTTCATCCCCACTATTTCTTAATACTTATTTTTTCTCTGCGTCGTCATCTTTTACTTCTTCAAACTCAGCGTCTACAACATCGTCGTTTGCAGCAGCTTCAGGATTTTCACCTTGTGCTGCTTGTTGTTCTGCCGCTGCTTGCTCGTACAACTTAACAGATAGCGCTTGGACAATCTCGTTTAACGCATCTGTTTTCTCTTTGATTACGTCGAAATCTTCGCCTTTAAGGGCTTCAGACAATTCATCACGAGCCGCTTCTGCTTTCTTCACTTCTTCTTCGTCTACTTTGCCTTCTAATTCTTTCAATGTTTTATCAACAGTGAACACTAATTGATCGGCGTTGTTACGAAGTTCTGCGTTTTCTTTGTTTTTCTTATCTTCTTCTGCATTTAATTCTGCGTCTTTCACCATTTTTTCAATCTCTTCGTCTGTTAAACCTGAAGAAGATTTGATCACGATATTTTGCTCTTTACCAGTTCCAAGGTCTTTCGCACGAACTGTTACGATACCGTTTTTATCGATGTCAAAAGAAACTTCGATTTGCGGGATACCGCGTGGTGCTGGTGGTAAATCTGTTAATTGGAAGCGACCAAGTGTTTTGTTATCTTTCGACATTGGGCGCTCACCTTGCAATACATGAATGTCTACTGCTGGTTGATTGTCAGCTGCTGTCGAGAATGTTTGTGATTTCGATGTCGGAATCGTTGTGTTACGTTCGATAAGTGGAGTCATTACGCCACCCATTGTTTCAATGCCTAGAGAAAGTGGTGTTACATCTAGAAGTACAACGTCTTTCACGTCACCCGTGATGACGCCACCTTGAATCGCCGCACCCATCGCTACAACTTCATCTGGATTTACACCTTTATGCGGCTCTTTGCCTAGTTCTTTTTTGATTGCTTCTTGTACTGCTGGAATACGAGTCGAACCACCAACAAGGATAACTTCATCAATATCGCTTGCAGAAAGCCCAGCATCTTTAAGCGCTTGGCGTGTCGGTGCAATCGTACGGTCTACTAAATCATGTGTTAATTCGTCAAATTTAGCGCGAGTAAGCGTTACTTCTAAGTGAAGTGGGCCAGCTTCTCCAGCCGTAATAAATGGTAGGGAAATTTGCGTGCTAGTCACACCAGAAAGATCTTTTTTCGCTTTTTCAGCAGCATCTTTCAAGCGTTGTAATGCCATTTTGTCTTTAGAAAGGTCAATGCCATTATCGCGTTTGAATTCAGCGACTAGGAAATCAATAATTTTTTGGTCAAAGTCGTCCCCACCAAGCAAGTTATCGCCGGCTGTTGAATGAACTTCGAATACGCCATCGCCAAGTTCTAGAATAGATACGTCAAAAGTACCGCCACCTAAGTCGAAAACAAGGATTGTTTGGTCTTTATCGATTTTGTCCATACCGTAAGCAAGTGCTGCTGCAGTAGGCTCGTTGATAATACGCTCTACTTCAAGACCTGCGATTTTACCAGCATCTTTTGTTGCTTGGCGTTGTGCATCATTGAAATATGCTGGAACTGTGATAACCGCTTTGTCTACTGTTTCACCAAGGTAGTCTTCCGCGTAACCTTTTAAGTATTGCAAAATAATTGCGCTGATTTCTTGTGGGGAATAGTCTTTACCTTCTACCGTTTCCTTGTAATCTGTACCCATGTGGCGTTTGATTGATGCTACCGTATTAGGGTTTGTGATCGCCGCACGTTTCGCAACTTCCCCAACTTGACGTTCACCGTTTTTGAAGCCGACAACAGATGGTGTTGTGCGTGCGCCTTCTGGATTTGGTATAATTTTTGCTTCTCCGCCTTCTAATACTGCCACTGCAGAGTTTGTAGTTCCTAAGTCAATACCGATAATTTTACTCATAATTTAATTTCCTCCTATTGTTACCAACTGCTTATATGCAACTGGATTCTTGTTTTATTGGTTTACTTTTACCATCGATGGACGGATGACACGGTCTTTCAACTTGTATCCTTTTTGTAATTCCATCGTGATTTCATTGCTTTCTTTTGTTTCATCACTATCTTGCATGACCGCTTGATGGACGTTCGGGTCAAATTGCTCGCCGAGTGCTGGGATTTCTTCCAAGCCTTCTTTTTCAAGTGCTGTCATGATTTGACCATAGACCATCTTCATACCCGTCAAGAGTGCCTCCATTTGTTCCGAGTCACTTTGCGTGTCCAGTGCTTTTTGGAAACCATCCAGCGCTGGCAAAAGTTCTTCCGCGATACTTTGCGAACGATATTTCTGATTCGCCGTACGCTCCGCGATGTTACGTTTTTTCACATTTTCAAAATCAGCCTGGAGTCTCAAGTAACGATCCTCAGATGCTTCTAATTTTTCTTCCAACTCAAGCAAACGATTCTCATCTTTGTTTTCGACTTCTTCATTGTGAGCTTCCATCTCTTCTTCCACGACACTAAGTTCCTCTGCCGCTTCTTTTTCGATTTCTTGCGCTACTTTTTCTTTTTTGTTCTTTTGTTCAGACACGTTTGTCACCTCTTCTATTTTTGATTATCATGATAAAGCCTTGTTAACACCGTTGTTAAATCCCGACTTACTAGGTCAACTAAGCCCATCATGCGGTCGTATTCCATCCGTGTCGGGCCTAGGAGGACGATGCCTCCTACATGTTCATTGGCAATGCTGTACGTCGCAGTAATAATGCTGCAATCGTCCATCAAATGGTTATTTATCTCCGTACCAATTTTAACATGAAGGCCTTGAGGTATGTCAGAAAAGAGCTGGTAAACATCTTTTTCCTGATCCATCAACCGTAGCAATTCTCGTACCTTGGCAAAATCGTGAAATTCTGGCTGGTTCAAAATATTAGTTTTCCCGCCAAAATACACTTTTTCCTTACTGATTTGTTGGAACGAATCCTTCAAAATCGAAAGCATTAACTCATGATTTACCACGTTGCTTCGCAGTAAATCGGACACTTCTGCTGGAATCATCGAATTCATTTGATCAATCGGGAGCCCAACTAAGCGCTCATTTAAAATGTTGACGACTCGCTCCATATCACTCGGTGTCATCGTTTCTGGAATTGTTACCACGTGGTTGTCAATATGACCTTGATCAGTAATCAGAATTAACATCGCTTGATTTCTGTTGATTGGTACAAATCGGAAACCACTCAATCGATTCTGCTTTGACGCAGGACCGAGTAAAATCGATGTATAATTCGTTAAATCAGATAACATCAAGGCTGACTTTTGAATAAGCTGCTCCATTTCAAAGTAAGTCTCTGAAAAAAGCGATTGAACAGACATAATATCCTGCTTCTTCAACTTCTGTGGCTCAAGTAAATAATCCACGTAAAAACGATAACCTTTCTCAGATGGGATACGTCCTGATGAAGAATGCGTCTTTTCAATAAATCCATATTCTTCTAGCACACTCATCTCATTACGGATCGTCGCTGAGCTAAACGGTAAATTATTCTCCTTCAGCAAATTCTTAGATCCAACTGGTTGCACAGTCTCGATGAAATGGTCGATAATGGCACGAAAGATCAACAATTGCCTCTCGGTTAACATATCTATCACCTCTTTTTAGCACTCGATAGGTTTAAGTGCTAAATACAATTATAAATTTACCACTCCGATTGTCTGCTGTCAACAAAAAACACTCGATTTCAGACTAAAGTAGTAATTAGCCGAAACCAAGCGCAACTATAAAAATTCTTGAAAAACGTTATTGCCCAAAAAGCGCCCTCTTCTCGTGAGTCGCACACTTTCTTGCGTCGATTCTAGCCACCCTTTTGTGATCGTTTTATCGATGGCATGTGCAAATGTTGTATCTAATGACTGACCAAATTTCGTTTGAAAATGCGCCTTATCCACTCCAGCGACTTTTCGCAAGCCGAGAAACATCTCCTCTTCCATCTTTTCTTTCAAGGTTAACTCTTTTTGTTGAAAGATCGGTAATTCGTTATTTTGTAGCGGTTGCATGTATTTTTTCAATGGGCCGTAGTTCGCATAGCGATTTTCGCCCACATAGCCATGCGCCCCAGCACCGAAACCATAGTAGTGCTCGTTGCTCCAATAAACGATATTGTGCTTGCTTTCAAAGCCCGGTTTCGCAAAATTACTGATTTCATACTGCTTGCGACCATGCTTTTCCATCGTGTTCATCAATGTTTCATACATATTCGCCTCCGCATCCTCACCAGGGAGGAGGAGCTTTCCTTTTTGCATCAAGTTGTAGAAAATTGTCTTCGGCTCGATGATGAGCGAATACGCCGAGTAATGCGGTAAATCCAGAGCAAGCGCCTTCGTTAATGTGTCATCGAAATCCGCCTCTGTCTGACCAGGCAAACTAAAAATAAGATCAATACTGACATTCTCGAAACCTACCTGCTTAGCGTTATTCACCGACTGGTAAACATCATCGACTGTGTGGATGCGCCCAATCTTCTTGAGCAATACATTATTAAAACTCTGAACCCCCATGCTAAGCCGATTCACACCATGGTCTTTCATGACTTGCAACTTGCTTAGGGAAAGATCTCCTGGATTCGCTTCAAAACTAAACTCCGCCCCTTCCACGATTGGAAAAATCCGCAAAATAGCAGAACAAAGCTTAGCTAACTGCGCCTCGGTAAGCGTCGTCGGTGTTCCTCCCCCCACAAAAACAGTCTCCACAGGGTCCATCGATTGCTTGTCAGTCACCATTTCCATCTCTTTAATCAATAAATCAACATATTCATCGACTGGTTGCCCCTCTAAAAAAACCTTATTGAAGTCACAATAATAACAAATATGTTCGCAAAAAGGGATGTGGATATATACGGCAGTCATTTTTATACACTCTTTTCTTTAAGGAGAAAAAGCGAACTTCGCATGCTCCACGTGAACAAGTTAAAGTCGCTTTTTCCGCCGATTCTTTATTTATCGTCCATTTTCAAGATTGCCATGAAGGCTTCTTGTGGTACCTCTACGGAACCAATGGACTTCATACGTTTCTTACCTTCTTTTTGTTTTTCTAAAAGTTTCCGTTTCCGGGATACATCTCCGCCATAACATTTAGCCAATACGTTTTTACGGAGCGCCTTAATCGTTGAACGTGCCACAATTTTCGTGCTGATCGCTGCTTGGATTGGCACCTCAAACTGTTGCCTCGGAATGAGTTCTTTTAGTTTTTCAACGATGATTTTTCCGCGATCATAAGAGAAGTCTCTGTGTACAATAAAGCTAAGCGCATCGACTTTCTCATTATTTAGCACGATATCCATTTTCACAAGTTTCGATTCACGGTAGCCAATCAGCTCATAGTCAAACGACGCATAGCCTTTTGTACCGGATTTCAACTGATCGAAAAAGTCATATACGATCTCTGAAAGTGGCATTTCATAAATAACGCTCACACGGATATCATCGAGGTACTCCATCGTCATAAAGTTCCCACGCTTATTCTGCGCAAGCTCCATTACCGCACCAACATAATCATTTGGCACCATAATCGTTGCTTTGACATAAGGCTCTTCCACAGAATCAATCACACCTGGTTCTGGCATTTCAGCAGGATTATCAACAACCGCCTTCGAGCCATCTGTCAAGTTCACGTGATAAATAACGCTCGGTGCCGTTGTAATCAAATCAATGTTAAACTCCCGCTCAATCCGTTCTTGAATAATTTCCATATGGAGCAAACCAAGGAACCCACAACGGAAACCAAAGCCAAGCGCCTGAGAAGTTTCTGCTTCATATTGTAATGCCGAGTCATTTAATTCTAATTTTTCAAGAGCATCACGTAAATCATTGTATTTTGCTGAATCAATCGGGTACAAACCGCAGTACACCATCGGATTTAACTTCCGGTAACCAGGTAATGCTTCTGCTGCCGGATTGTTGGCAAGCGTAATCGTATCCCCAACACTCGTATCACTAACGTTCTTGATTGCAGCCGTTAAATACCCAACATCCCCGACCATCAATTGGTCTCTTGGTGTTGACTTCGGAGTAAATACCCCAACCTCAGTTACTTCAAATTCACGCCCATTAGCCATCATCCGAATCTTGTCGCCAGCCTTCACGGAGCCTTCCATCACACGAATATTCGCGATAACACCACGGTAGGCATCAAAAACAGAGTCAAAAATAAGCGCTTTTAACGGAGCATCAATATCTCCCGTTGGTGCAGGAATTTTTGCAACGACTTGTTCTAGAATATCTTCAATACCAATCCCTGATTTCGCGGAAGCAAGGACAGCATCCGATGCGTCGAGTCCAATCACATCTTCAATTTCCGCGCGAACCCGTTCTGGTTCTGCAGCTGGAAGATCGATTTTATTAATAACCGGCATAATTTCCAGATCATTATCGAGCGCCAGATAAACATTAGCAAGTGTTTGCGCTTCGATACCTTGTGCCGCGTCCACTACTAAAATAGCACCCTCACATGCTGCTAAACTACGCGATACCTCATATGTGAAATCGACATGCCCTGGTGTATCAATCAAGTGAAAGATATATGTTTCGCCGTCTTTGGCTGTATACGATAATTCCACCGCGTTCAATTTAATCGTAATACCACGTTCTCGTTCTAAATCCATCGAATCGAGCAGTTGCGCCTTCATTTCACGATGTGTGAGCGCATTTGTCATTTCTAAAATACGATCGGCAAGCGTTGATTTACCATGATCAATATGTGCTATTATCGAAAAATTTCTTATTTTCTTTTGTCTTTCTAGCATTTCTTCTTTCTTCATTTCTCCAGCTCCCGAATTCGAACTCATCTTATTAAAACGATGGCAAGCTAAGATAGATTATATCAGTCGCGCTCGCTATTTTCAATCACTTCCGACTTTTTTTACAAAAAAATAAATAAATTAGTAAAGTAATATTGCAATATCTGCTGTGTTTAGGTATAATAACATTTGTTCTAGTGTAATTTTGAAGGGTATGGTATATATTATAGATACTACCTCATAATTTTGGGCGGAGGTGAATGAAATGCCAAATATTAAATCAGCAATCAAACGTGTAAAAACAACTGAAACTCGCAACAGCCGCAACACATCTCAACGTACTGCGATGCGTACAGCTGTTAAGAAATTCGAACAAGCTGTAGAAAACAATGCAGACAACGCGAAAGATCTATATGTTGAAGCTAGTAAAAAATTAGACGGCGCGGTTAGCAAAGGTCTACTTCACAAAAACAATGCAGCACGCAATAAATCTCGCTTAGCTAAAAAACTAGCTAAATAATACGATTGTAAATCGCAAAAACATCGCACTGTCGTGTGGTGTTTTTTTGTTTGTCTAGGGACAGGAAACCCTAGACAAAACCCAACGATCACTTCACTTGTTTCTGCTTCTGGTCTTGTAACGAGAACAAAAACCATTCTAATTTCTGTGCTTTATCCCCGTAACCTGTCTTCATTTCATAATCCATTTCTGCCAACCTTTCGAGTGTTGCTGTCAATTCTTGATATGAAAAACTTTTTGCTTGTCGCGCACCAATTTTGACTCTAAATGGGTGAACTTTCAATTTTTGAGCAACCTGCTGTTGGCTGAAGCCTTGTTTTTCTAATAATTTAATTTGAGTCAGTAAACGGAATTGACTAGCAATCAGCGCCAATATTTTTATTGGCTCTTCTTTTTGCTTTAGCAGATCATAATAAATACTTAACGCCCCACTTATGTCTAGAGCGATCATTTTGTCGAGCAACAAAAAGATATTTTGCTCGAGCGATCGCACAACAAGTCCCTCCACATCTGAAACGCGGATTATACGCTCCTCTAACTTATAGAGCATTAGTTTATCTAGCTCATTCATCGCTGTTGTTAATTGGCCACCTGTCAGCTCTATTAATCGATCTGTCGCAACACTATCCATTTGAAAATCATTTGTGTTGCTGATTTCTTGCAACCATTTCTTTAACTCGGCCTCATTAGGTCGCTTAGCATCAATGACTGTCGCTTGCTTTTTTAGCAGTTTTGTCAATTTTTTTCGTTCATCTAGCTTTTCTACCCGGGCGATGATGACCAAAATGGAGTAATCTACTGGTTCATTCAAGTAATCTTCTAATCGTGCAGTCCGGTGCTCTATTTTACTCTTCGCCTTCTCCGTTGTCACAAAAGAAGGATTAGCCGCAATGATGAGTCGACGGTCACCGAAGAATGGTATTGTTTCAGCTTCCTCAATAACTTGCTCAATCGCCGTTTCATCTAAATCAAAATTGGCATAATTAAAATCAGTATCTTCTGCATCTAAAATATTGGCAACCAGACGCTTCTTTGTTTCGTTGATAATATAGTCTTCTGTTCCAATAATCAAGTATACAGATGCAAATTGTTTTTTCTCTATCTTCTTCCATTCTGCAATCATGATTCGTCCTCGCCTTCTCAATAATATCTCTATCCATCGTAAATCAAGAAGACATATTTCGCAAGTGCTAAATCATTCTAAGCCAAAAGTAAAACCTTTTGAAAAAGTATATATTATCTCTCCTTGTAAATCCGTACGGTAGATGGTTGTATTTGCTTTTTCTAGCGTTTCTAAAGTTTCTTCTCGCGGGTGTCCGAAGCGATTATTCAGTCCGCAAGAAATGATAGAGATTGTTGGTTTTACCTGTTCGATAAAGGCTGGTGTCGTAGATGTTTTGCTGCCGTGATGCGCAACTTTTAAGATATCAGCCTTTATTAATGGGTTTTCGAGTAATGCGAGCTCCGTTTCCTTCTCAATATCTCCAGTAAATAGCCATCTTTTATTATCTAGAACCGCTGTTATGACAATGGAATCGTTATTACCACCTTCGCCTTTTTGTATAGGGCTAATAACTTGAAACGCAGCATCCCCTTTCATCCAACTATACCCTGCTAATACAGCTTTTCGAGGAATCTTTGGGAGTGCTTTTAAGGCTTTTTGCATAATGCTTTTTGTTTCTCCACCTTCTGCATAGACTAGTTCTTTGATATGCATAGCTCCGCCGACATCAATCAGTCCTTCCATGTGGTCTGCATCACTATGCGTCACAATTAACTTGTCTAGTGTCGAAATCCCATTCGCTTTTAAAACGGGCGTCACGATGTTCTTTCCAACCGAAAATGGCTCTTTTCTTTCTGCCCACTGCTCTTTTTCAAAAGCCATTTGGCCACCTACGTCAATGACATAATTGCCCTTATTCCAAGGAAGTTGAATCAGGACGCTATCTCCTTGACCAACATCAATAAATGACACTTTTCCCGTAAAATTAAACGTGCCTAAAAAAAGGCATATACATACAGGGATTAAATAACGATATGCTTTTCCTGTTTTCTCCCATTTGTAAAAGAAAAAGAAAGTGAGCATAATGAGCAATAACAACGAAATATTGCTAGGCCTGCCTGTAATCCAGGTTGTAAATGGGATTTTTTGTAGCAAGGTGGCAAGTGCTTCAGATACGGTAACAGCTACTTTCATCATAGTGGCTGGTATAGTGAGCATGATTGGCATTAGATTCATGAAAAATATTGCTAGAAAACTAAGCGGCAAAAGAATAAAGGTAAATAGCGGTACATATACGATATTTAGAAATACACCAACAATAGAAAATTCATAGAAATGGTAACTCATGATCGCAATTCCAGATACGGTAGAGATCAAGGAGATATAGAGGGAATTTAGTAGAGTAGAAGACGTCTTTCGCATGATCTTTCGCCCTGATAAAATAATTGCAAAAGAAACAGCATAAGAAAGCTGAAATCCGATTTCGAAGACACAATATGGATTGAATAAAAAGACAAAAATAAAGCTAAAGCATAGCGCTTGAAGCGATGTAACTCGAACTGGTGATAACCTTCCAGCCATTAAGCAAATTGTCATAATTGCAGCACGAACAACTGGTGCATTGCCGCCGGTCATGAGGCAATATAACGGCAATAAACAGATCATCATGATGGCCGTTTTCTCAATTTGAAATCCTAGACGGCGTAGTACTAATAAAAATCCGGCAACAATAAGATTAACATGTAACCCAGAAATAGCCAATAAATGAACTACTCCCAAGCGTTGATAGCTTTCATAAACCGATGTATCTACATAAGATCGATCGCCGTAAACAAGTGATGCTACATACGGTGATATTTTATTATCCATTTCTGCATCTATTTTTTCCAATTGATTTTTCCGAAAATTTTTCAAAGTGTGGAGCCATGTGGTGCTTTTCGAAGTCACTGGTTGGATCATATTTGCTTTGAGTAGCCAGTGAATGTGCTTCCTATACAAGAATGCTTGGTAGTTGAATTGGTCTTGATTCCGATTCTTTTCTGGTGCTTCTAATTCGGCATTGACATGTAGCTGATCACCGTATTTCAGCTTTTTAAGCGCTTGTTGCTCTTGTTCACTTGTAATTTTGTAACTTAGTTGAAATCGTTCATCTTGATATACCACTTGTGCTCGAAAAGCATCGCCATCAATTACGATACCATCGCTTAAAGTGACTACAGCTTCCAGTGCACCAGCTTCATGCTGCGAACGGTTCTGACTATCTGCAAACCAGAAAAAAACGCCTGCTACAAGCGTAAGGCTGAAAAAAACTACTAGCTTAGAACGCTTAAAAACGAGCGAAATAATCAGTAACACGCCAAGTAACAGGAGGGTTTTCACCGAGATAAAAACACATATTACAGCGAGGATAATAGCGATTGTTGCCGTCAAAAATAGACGCTCTATAATCCTCACCTCACTTTATTTCAAAAATTGTTGTCGCAGCCTATCTTCTAGATGTAAAATGGTCTCTTGTGAAACGTCTTCTTGTTGTAAAACTTCTTGCACAGTCTGGATAACGGTCTGTTCCATCTGAGCCGTATTGTTTAGCACGTGTTCATCGAAGGGCACTTTTTTAATAACGACACCGGCACGCTCAAAAAGCTCAATCGCATAAGGATGATTTTTATAGTCTTTCGCATAATAAACCGCTTTAATCCCTGCTTGTATAATGGATTTACAACAAGCAACACAGGGAAAATGTGTGACATACATCTCTGCATTATCAGTCGATGCGCCAAATTTAGCACATTGAAGTATCGCATTCATTTCGGCATGAATCGTACGAATACAATGACCTTCCACGACGTAGCAGCCCTCTTCATCACAATGATCCCCACCAGCGATCGAACCGTTATATCCACCTGCAATAATACGTTTATCACGAACAATTGTTGCTCCGACCATAAGACGTGTACAAGTACTTCTAGAAGATATTAGATGGCTTTGCGCCAAAAAGAATTGATCCCAAGCTATTCTTTGCATATTTGTCGCTCCTTTAAAGGTTGATGCTTTAAGTATATGCTTTTCGAATTCGCCTCGTCAACAGCTTTATCACTCGACTGTAATATGTTCGCTTAATCGTTCTACTGTTTTCGCACCAATTCCTGACACTTTCGCAAGGTCTTGAATGGTCGTAAATAGCCCTTCTTTTTCGCGGTAGTCTACGATAGCCTGTGCCTTGACCGCTCCGATTCCCGGAATGGTTTGTAGAGCCGTAATATCTGCTGTGTTGATATTTATTTTTTGAGTATCACTACTAGTGGTTGTGTCCGATCCCGCCGTTGTTACTGGTTGTAGTCCTTCTTCCCCTACTTTCCCAGCGTAAATAACCATTTCATCTGTTACTTTTTGCGCCATATTAAGGAGCCGCACATCAGCTTCTGGAGACAATCCTCCTGCTTTTAAAATCGCGTCCTTCACACGGCTATCCGCTGCCAATTCATAGACTCCTGGCTTGTTAACAGCCCCTTTCACATCTACAATCAGCTTCTTGTTTGCAGCGATTTCGGGTGTTTTCTCCGCTTTTGTTGTAGGCTCCTCTTTGGCTACAACGGATGTCGGCGCAACAGGTTGTTCTTCTTGATCTTGCGCAAAAAAGAACAGACCAACAGCAACTAATAACACACCTATACCAATGATGTATTTCTTATATGCTTGCCATTTCTCCATCATATTTATCACCTGCCTTTAGTATTTATATTCGCTCTTTCTTCCATTTATCCTTTGTTGTCGCAATTTCCCTTCCAACATAAAAAAAGAGAAATGACAGGTAAAAGTCATTTCTCGCATATGAAAAAGATTCTTTCGCTTGTTTTTGTGGGTTCAAAATCCGTAAAATCAGCGCAAATTTTTATTTTACTAAATCCAGCATCATGGATCGCTTTTTGGTACCATTCCACAGGATACGTACGTTCTTTATGTAATTCATCGTATCGATGATAGCTTCCATCTAAATTTTGTTTAAAAAACGTCAGCTCATGTTCCACTGAATGAGGAAACTCACCTTCGAAAGAGTTCCAAATACAAGAAATTTCTTCGTCGCTATCCCCATAACTATAATTTTTAAAAAGATGATCGATTTTGTAAACAGAATGGACATCAAATAAAAAAGCACCATCCGCTTTTAGGTTCTTGTAGACGCTCAGCAGAGTACCATGCACAGCTTCCTCGGTTTCTAAATAGTTCAATGAATCGCAAAAGCATGTGACCAAATCGTAGTCGCCCAGTTGCTCCATTTCCGACATGTCTTGTTGTAACAATAATATCGAGACATCTTCTTGAAATGCTTTGTCACTCGCCACACTCAGCATTTCTTCTGACAAATCAACGCCTGTCACTTCGAAGCCACGCTTAGCCATACGTACAGCAAGCTCAGCAGTCCCACAAGCGACGTCAAGCACTTTTCCACCTTTACTCGGTAAATAAGGCGTTGCGAAGGTAAACCAGTTGTCGTACAGCTCCTCGTCCATCAGAGCGTCATAGAAATTTGGAAAATATTCATAACTCATATGTAATTTCTCCCTTCGTAACAAAAAGTCTGGGACATAACTCAAATAAACCGGCGACAGGCTCTCGCATTTGGGGGATTTGGCGGACTTACCGCTTAACTTCTCACATGGTCGGAAAAACTACTCCCTCCCTATTGTCAGTCAGCATGTATAGTCACACACTAAATTTTTGGCTTACACCAAATCCCCTGAATACAAAAGCTCTCGTTCGATTTGCGACTAGCAAAATTCACGTCCTACCCGAAAAGGTGGGATTCGTGATTTTTTGCTTATTTTGTCAAAAAATGAGGGTTTGTCCCATTCTCCTTCGTTTTAATTATATCGTGAAGGCTTCGCGTACATCTTCTAACGGAGCGTCTCCCCAAAGTTTTTCTAAATTATAGTAGCTACGTTCGTCTTTATGGAAAACATGGACGATCACATCGCCCAGATCAAGTAAGATCCATTTAGCAGCGTCAAAGCCTTCTAAACGTTTGATATCTACGCCATTTTCATGCGCTTGTTCTTTAATCTCTTGGGCAATAGCTTGTACTTGTTTGTCGGAATTACCGTGACAAATGACGAAATAATCGGCAAATGCGGATAGCCCTTGCATATTTAACGCCAGAATGTCCTCTGCGCGCTTGTCGTCCGCCGCTTTTGCGGTTAACATTAATAAATCATGACTTTTCAATAGTTATACCTCACCTTCAAATTGTAAACGTGCAAAATAGTTGTAAGCTTCGAATGTATCTGGAAAAATGGGTTGTCTTTTCGTAACTAAAAACGTGATTGTATTCGACAAAGCAAATAGCATAGCGTTATCTAAAGAATCAAAAGAAAGTCTGCGAGCTTTGTATACGCCTGGAAATGAGCGATTTGGTTCTGTGTAGTCTGCCAAATACAGAATTTTATCCAATGTGCTCATCGCTGCGTTACCAGTTGTATGACAAGCGATGGCACTTAGGATAACCTCGTCCTCTACACCAAATTTTGTTTTCGCGAAAAACGCGCCAACTGGTGCATGCCACAATTCTTGATTGTACGTAAACAGTTTCGGATCCATTTTTTGCTCCACCATGATGCCCATCATTTCTTCTTTGTTCATGTATTTTGCATAATCATGTAAAAGAGCTGCTGTGCTTGCTTGATCGCGGTCAATTTTGTAATGATCAGCAAGTTCTAGCGCTGTTTTTTCGACGCCAAGCGTGTGGATAAAACGTTTCTCTGGCATTGCTTCTCTCAGTGCTTCCAATACTTCTTCTCTATTCATATAAATGATGCTCCTTTATATACTTGCTTACTCGATTTGGAACGTAGTAGTCGATCGGCAAACCGGCTTTCAAACGTTCCCGCAACATCGAGGACGAGATATCCATCGCTGGAACACGAATCTCCGCAATAGCATAGAGCGCATCCCCATCGTAATGAGGTCGATTAACGCCAACAAAGTTCACAAGTTTTATCAGTTCATTAATATGATACCACTTCGGCAAATATTCAACCATGTCTCCGCCAATTATAAAGGAAAAAGCGGCATTTGGAAACTCCTTTGTCATTTCAATCATCGTATCAAACGTATAAGACTTACCAGATCGGCGCATTTCGCGATCATCCACTTCAAAAAAAGGATTATCTGAAATAGCGAGTTCGATCATTTTTAATCGATTGGCGTTGCTTGTAAGCCCGCTTTCTTGTTTGTGCGGGGGAATCGCATTCGGTAAGAAAATAATTTTCTCAAGGCCGAGTTTGATGCGAGCTTCGTTCGCGATTATTAAATGGGCGTGATGTGGCGGATCAAACGTACCACCTAAAATACCTATTTTTGCTTTCAAATTCAGATACACCTTCTTAGGGCAGTTGGATTTGTTTTTTATTTTTTGACTCTTTGTAAAGAATAATCGTGCGACCGATAACTTGGACGACTTCGGAGCCAGAACGCGCACTGACCATTTCGGCAACCTCTTCTTTTGGTTGCTCGCAATTTTGTAAAATCGAGATTTTGATTAATTCGCGAACTTCAATGGCTTCTGCGACGTGTTTAACCAAATTTGGCGATACCCCACCTTTTCCAACTTGAAAAATGGCGTCGATATCATGAGCTTCTTTACGTAAAAAACGTTTTTGTATATTCGTTAGCATTATTTTCCTCCTATTTCTTGCAATACAATGTTTCGCATGAGATTGCGGTCTGCTTCTATTCCTGTCCATAATTGGAACGCAATCGCTGCTTGGTTGACGAACATCGGTAGACCATTTTGAATCGTGGCACCGCGCGATTTCGCCATTTTTAAAAATGGTGTTTCCGCAGGATTGTAGATGATATCGGAAACAATGGCTCCAGCAGTTAGGTTATCTAGTGTGATCGGAAGTTCTGCGTTCTCTTCTGTGAGCCCAGCTGAGGTGGTCTGAATAACGATTGTAAAAATAGCGAGATTCGCTTCGGCCTCGGATAAACGCATGGCTTGATGTCGCGTCCCCGCCACCATTTTCTCTGCTTTTTCTACTGTTCGGTTCGCCACCACAATATTGGCTTCTGTATGGTGAGAAAGTGCTTGAAATATCGCCTTGCTTGCACCACCAGCACCAAGTACTAAAATTTGATCGGCGTTTGTAATCGGTCTAATACTCCTCAATCCTTCTAGGTAACCGGCACCATCCGTATTGTAACCCGTCCAGCGACCGTCTTTTACAACGACCGTATTTACCGCAGCACAAGCTTCTGCTTCAGGATCAAGCACATCTAAAAACGGAATAATCGCCTCTTTGAACGGGCTTGTAATATTAAAACCACTGATACCAAGCGCCTTCAAGCCTTGAATAGCGGCAGTGAAGGTTTCTTTTGTTATTAAAAATGGAACGTAACTTGCGTCCAAATGGTTCTTTTCAAGCAAAGCAGTATGCATAACGGGCGACAACGAATGCGCAATCGGGTTTCCGATGACACAATATAACTTTTTCATAGGCGCGAAAGCCTCCTTATACAATTGAGCGACGAATGCTGACGTTAACACCTTCTGGAACCCAAGCAGTCACTTTTGCGCCGCCTTCTAGGACGGTGATCCAACCTAGTCCCGAGAAAACGATATCGGCTTTTTCTTTGACCGAAAAAGTGTAAGGAACAAGCTTCGGCAAAGTCTCGATATCCGCTTCACCCGGTGGTTGTAGCAGTTTCCCGGCCTGTGTTTCATACAGGTGATCGGCCTTTTCGAGCTTCGTTCGGTGAATCATCAGATTATTAGACGTGTAGACAACAAAAGATCTTCTACCACCACTTGTATAGTCAAATCGTGCTAAAGCGCCAAGGAAAAGTGTTTGTTCTTCGTTAAGTTGAAATACGACAGGTTTGATTTCTTTTTTCGGTGATACGATTTTGAGTGTGTTAGCATCGATCACGTGCGCGATTTGGTGATGGTTGATAATTCCCGGAGTGTCTACAAGAACACTACCATCTGAAAGTGGAATTTCGATTTTATCCAGTGTTGTGCCTGGGAATTGCGATGTCGTAATCACATCATTTTCCCCCGTCGCAACTTTAATAATCCGGTTGATAAGTGTTGATTTCCCAACATTCGTACAACCGACGACAAAAACAGCACGACCCGCGCGCTCTTCTTCAATTTTCTCAAGTAAGGCGTCAAAGGAATGTCCTTTTTCCGCGCTCACTAGCACGCAATCCGTGGGTACTAGGCCGAGTTCGCGAGCACGACCACGCATCCACTGCGTCAACCGTTCGCGTTTCAATGATTTAGGCAACAAATCAGCCTTATTCCCGACAAGCAAGACCGGATTATTCCCGACAAAGCGGTGCAAACCTGGCAACCAACTGCCGTCAAAGTCAAAAATATCGACCACGTAAACGATCAGCGCTTGTTTTGTCCCTAATTGGTTTAATATTTTTAAAAAATCATCATCGGTCAGCGGCACATCTTGAATTTCATTATAATGTTTCAATCGGAAACAACGCTGGCAAATAATATCTTCTTTCTCAAGTGATGATTCTGGCGCGTAGCCTGGTTTTGTTTTATCGGTTGTTTGAATCACGGCTCCACAGCCAATACATCTTAGTTCTTCGGTCACAGAGAATCCTCCCATTTTAATTCTGATTTTTTAGCTAGTCTCTTTAAAATAATGCGCTCCATAAAGCGATTAAACTTCGTTGCAAAGCCATCTGTGTCTTTTACTGGTCGCACAAAGATGGTCGTCAATTTTTGGCGGTTACCACCGAATATATCTGTCATAATTTGATCGCCAATCATCACTGTTTCCTCCGGCGTCGAGCCCAGATCCTTCAGCGCTTTTTGAAACGAGGTAGAAAGCGGCTTTTTCGCTTTTGCTAAATAAGGAATCTTGGTTGCGATAGCCACACGTTTCACACGTTCTTCATTATTATTAGATACGATCATAACTTTGATGCCTTCTTCTTCTAAAACACGAAACCAGTTGGAAATCTCATCGGTTGCATCCAATTGATCCCAAGCGAGTAACGTATTGTCTAAATCTGTTAATACCGTCGTTTTCCCCATTTTTCGCAATTGGTCCGCGGTAATACCAAATGGCGATGTTAACATTTTATCCGGTGAGAAATTTTTTAGCAAAATAGGCACCTCTTTTTATTTAATTGGTTAAAAAGCGAATTTGACATCGTCCAGCTATACGCTAGGGCAGTCACACTTACATCTAATCCTTATAAATTTTAACATCTTTCTGCTTATTTTACAAAAAAATCTGTGATAAGTGCTATAATGAAGTGGAAAATACCGAAATCTAGGGGGATTATTATGTCGAAAAACTATGCTTTAATCTGGGATTTAGACTCGATTTATTCGGGTGGCAGTGGCTCCGCGGCGCTCACCGAAACACTTGCCGACACAACAGAAAAAATAGCATTATTTAAACAAGCGGTCAGTGATTGGCCGATTCCTGAAAATAAAGAAGATGTAAGCGAATTTTTACTGTTAATCAATCAAAATGCCGTGATTACAAAACAACTTATGAACGCAGCTGCTTTTCTCGAGTGTCTCTCATCAGCAGATACGCGCGATTTGAAAGCTGTCGAATTAACCGGCGACGTCTACCGACAATTATCGGACTTAGAAACGATCGAAAATGAGTGGCATGAGAAATTCGCCCTCGTTCCTGATGCGCGATGGACTTCCCTGCTACAAGAAAATGGCTTGGATGAAATCGCCTTCGTCTTAAATGAAGCTCGCGACAACCGTAAGAAAAAAGGAACGCGCGAAGAGGAAGCGGTCATTAATGCGCTAAATGTGGACGGCTATCGTGGTTGGTCTGATCATTATGATACAGTAGTTGCGACTATTCGTGTGCCTGTTGTCATCGATGGGGAAGAAAAATTGGTCTCCGCCGGTCAAGCCTTGAATTTATTAAGCCATCCTGATCGAGCCGTTCGTGTCGCTGTTTTTGAAGCGTACGGAAAAGCATGGCAGGAAAAATCTCAACTATTTAGCGATACGTTAAACCATTTAGCCGGTTTCCGCCTTGCTGTTTACCGTACGCGCGGATGGGATAATGTCTTATCTGAACCCTTAGATATCAACCGTCTTGACGAGAAAACGTTGACAACAATGTGGGATGTCATCGAAAGAAACAAACCAACTTTTGTATCGTTTTTAAATCGGAAAGCCAAACTATTTGGCATCGAAAAATTAAGTTTCCATGATGTTTTTGCGCCACTTACCCTAGATTCCGAACCGAAAAAATATACGTACCAAGAAGGTGCCGATTTTATTTTGACACAGTTCGCAAAATTTAGTCCTAAAATGGCAACGTTCGCCAAACATGCATTTGAGCAGCAATGGATTGAGGCGGAGGATCGTGATAATAAGCGTCCAGGTGGGTTTTGCACAGACTTCCCGGAAGAGAAAGAAAGCCGTATTTTTATGACATATGATGGCGCTCCTGGAACTGTTGCCACACTGGCGCATGAGCTAGGACACGCCTTTCATTCCCACGTCATTCGCGAGGAACCGTTCGAAAACACCAACTACGCCATGAATGTAGCCGAAACCGCTTCTACTTTTGCTGAAATGATCATTGCAGATGCGTCTGTGAAAGAGGCTGCAACAAAAGAGGAAAAAATTATTCTTTTGGAAGATAAAATTGGCCGGAGCATCGCCTTCTTCATGGATATTCGCGCTCGGTTCCTATTCGAAACACGTTTCTATGAAGCTCGCAAAGAAGGAATACTATCTGCTGATCGCCTGAATGCTTTGATGGAAGAAGCCCAGCGTGAAGCCTATAAAGACGCGTTATCCGAATACCATCCACAATTTTGGTCATCTAAATTGCACTTTTACATTGCCGATGTGCCATTTTATAATTTTCCGTATACGTTCGGTTACTTGTTCTCCCTTGGTATTTATCACCAAGCACTTGCAGAAGGAAGTAGCTATGAAGACAAGTATGTCGCCTTATTGAAAGACACCGGCGCGATGACAACCGAACAACTCGCCCAAAAGCATCTTGATATCGATTTAACGAAGCCTGATTTCTGGGAAAGTGCCTTAGAAATTGCAGTCGGAGATGTGGAAGAGTTCCTTGCATTAACAAATGACTTGGTTTAAATAATGAATGCCCGCCGATTCTCAATATCTAAATCGGTGGGCATTTTCAAATACCTAGCGTTACAATTGTTCCAACAGCTTCACGATACACGCAGAAGAATTTCTCGCTGCCGTCACCAAAAATTCGTCAAAAGAAACACTAGCCTCACTATCCGCAACATCTGAAAGCGCACGAACAATCAAAAATGGTACATCAAACTGATACGCAACTTGGGCAATCGCGCAAGCTTCCATTTCTACCGCTTTGACCTCCGGGAAGAATGTCGTAATCAGCTCTCGTTGATCTGGGCGGTGAATGAAGGAATCCGTTGTCACCACAAGCCCGTATACCGCCTTATTTCCTTCCGAAAAATTTTCTTGGTAAATTTGCTGTGCTATCCGCATCGTCGCGTCATCGCCCTGATAGAGCGCCGGCATCTGTGGTACTTGCCCATATGTATAACCAAACGCGGTTGCATCCACGTCGCCATATGCTAAGTGGTCGGAAATAATCACATCCCCAACCTCCAAATCAGCCCCAATACCACCAGCAGATCCTGTATTAATAATTAATGAAATATCATAATGATCACACAATAACGTCGTCGACAGCGCTGCATTTACCTTACCAATTCCCGATTTCAGCAAAACGATCTCTTTGCCAGCTAGTTCACCCACATAAAAAACCGCTCCTGCAATCGTTGTCTCCACACGCTTCGTCATTTGATCACGTAAAATCGTTACTTCTTCTTCCATCGCGCCAATAATCGCTATTTTCTCCATTCTAATGTACCCTCCCATTTAAAAAACTGTGCTTCGAAGGGATCATCATCCAAAGCACAGCATCTTCTAATTTCTCTTATCATTTGTTTTCAGTTCTTCTACCTTCGTTGGTTTCCAGCCTTCGCCATCTACCCAAGTAATATATACGCGGAAAGCTGTATCTGGGTCTGATTTGGTTGTAACAGTCCCAATCGATTGCGTGGCTGGGTCTTCACCGCGACCTACATACCAAATAGTCATATCACCCTTGTCAATGCCCGTAGCTTTCGAAAATGCGTTTACTTTTTCTTCCCAATCCTGACTCTTCATTTCATAGGAATTCACGTGATCACCATTTTGCTCCGTTCCAACAGGTTTCCAATCTTTTTTGATAACTTGTGACACATTGGGATCATCACTTTTTTCCGTCGTCTCTTTTGGTTTTTCGGCCTCTTTTGGCTTCGTATCGTCCTTTTTCGCCTCGTCTGCCTTTTGTGTTTGCTCCGTTTTTGGTTTTGTTTCTGTCGGCTCTTTCGAATCATCAGCCGTTAAAAAAAAAACAAGCCACAAAACACCAACAATTGCTAAGCCAACTAATATAATAAGTACATTCAATGTAATGCCTGTTCTTTTATGCTTGCTATTATGCTCCGAACGTGATGCCTCTACTTGATTTTCGGCAATGCGTCGCTGCTCATCCTTTTGTGATTTCTTGTCCATTATGCCACCACCTTACATCTATCTGGAGAAGCGAGAATGGCTTATTTTCGTCGTTAAAGGCTCCGTTCCAGTGCTCACATACTCCAGTATGCTCCGCCCTGGTACTCCCCTTTGCCTAGAATCTAAGCCATTCTCGCTTCCCCAGAGGTTTTGCGTTACTTCCTTGTTTTTCGGTTTTTCCTTGTTGGGAAACTTTATCTCCCAGACTGCAAGGCAACCGGTTCTCCTTATGTTAAGCGCTAATTTTTGTGATCTTGACGTTCATTTCGCCACCTGGTGTTTGGATCGATACTTCGTCGCCTTCTTTGCAACCTAATAGTGCTTTTGCAATCGGTGAGTCGTTGGAGATAAGGCCTTCGAATGGATCTGCTTCTGCACTACCAACGATTGTGTACGTTTCTTCGTCACCATTTGGTAGTTCTTTAAAAGTAACAGAATTTCCTAGCGCTACCTCGCCACTCATCGCACTTGCATCAATGATTTGGGCGTTTCGGATCATGTTTTCAAGCGTTGTAATGCGACCTTCTACGAAAGCTTGCTCGTCTTTTGCTGAATCGTACTCGGAGTTTTCCGAAAGATCGCCGAAACTACGGGCAATTTTAATACGTTCTACGACTTCTTTACGCTTTACTGTTTTTAAATCAGTTAGTTCATTTTCTAATTTTGCTTTACCTTCTAATGTCATTGGGAATACTTTTTCTGTAGCCAAATTCTTTCTCTCCTTCATCATTATGTTATTTAGAAAAGTACGGAAAGTTTTTGCCTCCCGCACCTCAACATGTATTTACTTTACGCCTGAAAGATTAACACGATTATCAGGAAATGTCCAGCAAATTTTTGTCCAATAGTGAAATTTTATCTTAATTCACGTGTAATTACAAGTCGTAGCGTTGTATCATCGCTTTGTTTCTAGAATTGCAGCTACTTTTGTAGTCATTAAATCGATGGCAACTTTGTTTTCGCCGCCTTCTGGTATGATAATATCAGCATACTTTTTTGTTGGTTCAATGAATTTCTGATACATCGGTTTTACCACGGTTAAATATTGCTCAATCACAGATTCCATCGTCCGGCCGCGCTCGTTTACATCACGAACCATCCGTCGCAAAATCCGAATATCGTCGTCTGTATCCACATATACTTTGATGTCCATTAGATCGCGTAACCGCGGATCTTCCAAAATTAAAATACCTTCCAAAATGATAACTTCTCTCGGTTCTTGGTGTATAATTTCGCTCGAGCGTGTATAAAGTTCGTAATCGTATACGGGTTTATCAATCGCCTCATAATGCAATAGCTGCTTTACATGACGAATCAAAAGATCTGTATCAAAAGCGAGCGGATGATCATAATTCGTTTTTAAACGTTCTTCAAAAGCCATCTCAGCTTGGTCGTTATAATAAAAATCTTGTTCTAACATCAAAATCGAATGCCCTGTGAAATGATCATAAATCGCTTTGCTGACACTTGTTTTTCCCGAACCGCTACCTCCCGTTACACCAACTACTATCGGCTTTTTCTTCATCAATTTGTGCCTTCCTTTCTGCGACTAATCGCAAGGCCATCCCCAAGTGGAACAGTCGTCGTAATGAAATCTGGATTTTGTAAAAGCCAATCATTAAACTCGCGCATCTTTCTCGAAACACGCTGTTTCTGTTGCGCTCGTGGGGAATCGTGCAATGCCAACCCTTTGAAAAGTACATTATCACTATAAATCACGCCATTTGGTGCTAATTTATCGATATATACATTAAAAAACTTGGCGTACTGCGCTTTAGCTGCATCGATGAAAATCGCATCAAAATTCTCTTTCTCTAGTACGATCGAACTGTCTTCTAAAGCATCCATGAGCAGCACCTCAACCCGATTCTCAGCGCCAAAAGCCCGCACATTATGCCATGCTCGCTCATAACGAACTGGATCGCGTTCCATTGTAACGATATGTACATCCGGCAAGGCATCTGCCATTCGAAGCGCGGAATAGCCAATCGCCGTTCCTATTTCTAAAATCCGCTTAGGTTGCTGAATTTGCATAATCTGTAACATGAAATGCATCGAGTCGACTTCCATAATTGGTACTTCATTTTCCTTTGCATAAGCTTCCAATTCCATGAAAAACGGCTTGCGTTCTGGAATATGTGAAAGCAAGTAATTATGAATTAACGTATCATTCACTGCTCTAAATCCCCTTTAATAGAGCAATGATAAGCGCCTGCCCCCCGCGCCCTATTCCAGACGAAAGACAAACGCTTATCATGCTATTTATTGATTGTTTGTAATGTGCTCTTCTTTCAATTTGTTATGTTCTTCCAACGTTTTTGAAAAGTACACTTGACCCGTTTTTTGATTCGCTAAAAAGTAAAGGTAATCCGTTTGTGCTGGATGTAAAGCGGCTTTCATCGATGTTTGACCGCTATTAGAAATCGGACCCGGTGGCAAGCCTTTATTTTTGTAGGTGTTATACGGTGAATCGACCTTCAAATCCTGATACAACGTCCGCGATTTATGTTTGCCTAATGCGTAAAGAACGGTTGGGTCGGTTTGCAGCGGCATGTTTACTTTCAATCGATTGTAGAAAACACTCGAAATTTTGTTGCGATCCACATTGGCCGTCGCTTCTTTTTCTACGAGAGAAGACATGGTCAAGAATTTATGCACCGACATCTTTTGCTTGGTGCGCTCTGCTTTATATGGTTGAATGTTTGTATCTGTTGCTTGAACCATATCTGATAACATTGTTTTGATATCCGTTTTATCATTATATTCATAGGTTGCTGGATAGAGATAGCCTTCCAATGGATGCTTAATGTTTGCCGCTAAGACATCATTCGTTACAGTATCTGGATATTTTGTGATTAATTCGTTAATAAACGCCTTATCGTCCATCGTTTTTAAAATATCTTCCTTTTTCAAGGTTGGTTGATAGTTGACCATGCGATCGGCAATTTGATCTAGTGTGTAGCCTTCTGGAATAATAAGTTTAGATGGCGCAATTACTTGTCCTTTTTTCAACTCATTCACCACCTGCTCCACCGTCATCGATGGACTTAATTTATATTTCCCGGCTTTTAAGTTCGTTTCGTTTTTATATTTTACATAGTACGTAAAAATCATACTGCTATTAATGACATTGTTTTCTTCGAGGATATCTCCAATTTCCGATATTTTGGAGCCTTTAGGAATATTGACAATCACTGATTTTTGACTCGCGGCATCAAGCGCCTGGAGTTGTGAATTAACGTAAAAATAGCCCCCGACAGTGAGTGCAACCAATACCACGGCTATACTTGAGATAATAATCGTGATCATCTTGCTCTTGGATTTTTTCATATTTAAACCTCTTTCATTCGTCTCTAAAAAACATTACCTAGTCCATTATAACGGTAATCACTACTAGAGTTCAACTAGATTATAATAAAAATATAAATTCGTGACGTTTTCGACAAATTTGGCTATAATGAGAACTGTAATTAAACGGTTGAATTTGAAGTGAAAGAAGGCTATCTATGTTACATTCTATTGTTGAAGCATTACAAAATTTTGTCATGACCTTAATCGACCTATTCGGGCACTGGGGAATCTTCTGGGCCATGGTAATCGAGAGTGTTTGTATCCCGCTTCCAAGTGAAGTCGTTATGCTCTTTGGTGGCTTCATGGCAGAAGCTGGCGACTTAAATTTCTGGCTTGTCGTCTTTGCAGGAATTTCCGGAAACCTCGTTGGCTCTCTTATCGCTTATTATATCGGAAAATTTGGTGGGCGAGCACTTGTTTTAAAATTCGGGAAATATATTTTCTTAAATGTAGGACATCTCGACCTGGCAGAGCACTGGTTCCAGAAATATGGAGCATCTGCAGTATTTTTCGGACGTATTTTACCGGTCATTCGTACCTTCATTTCTCTTCCAGCAGGTATCGCCAACATGAATATTTGGAAATTCGTCATATATACCATTTTAGGTTGCATTCCATGGAACATCTTCCTAACATACTTAGGCTACAAATTAGGCGCCAATTGGAGCGTGGTCGAACAATACACCCGTCCAATCAGCTACGCCATGCTCGCACTTTTAGTCGTGATTGTGGTATATTTGATCGTAAAAATAGTCAAAAAACGTAAAACTGGCGTAGAAAAAATGAAAGAAGACGGGCGATAGGGCACTGGGCTAGTGCTTACCGCTCGTCTTCTTTCTTCAAGTTAGAATAACCTATTTTCAAACGCAAGACCTCAGAGGCGCTTTGAACGATTTATTCAGCGTCTTCGTCTTCTAAAAACGTCGCCAATACTTCTTCGATCATATCCCATTCTTCTTCTGTTTCTACAGGCTTTAATTCGCCTTGCGTCCCATCTTCATTTTCGATGAATGAAGATGCTTGTAATTCAATTTCTTCTTCGTCTTCCGCGCTTTCAGGATAATAAAGTACGTATGATTTCTCAAACTCTTCGGAATTGAACGAGAAAAGAACCGCGTAAAGCTCCTCGTTACCATCTTCGTCTACTACTGTTATATGTTCGTGATCATGTTCATGATTTTCTGTCATAATGGACACCTCTTTTTAATTAATTATTAGAATCTAAATAAGATTGCAATATCATCACGGCTGCAAGCTTATCGATGACTTTCTTACGCTTTTTACGACTAACATCTGCTTCTAGTAAAGTTCGTTCTGCAGCCGCAGTTGTTAGACGCTCGTCCCATAGTACAACGGGAACACCAACGCGATTTTCAAGCACTTCGGCATACTTTTCAGAAGCTTCGGCGCGTTCACCAACCGTGTTGTTCATATTTTTTGGCCAACCGACCACAATTTTTGTGACACCGTATTCGGCTACAAGTTCTTTCACGCGATCGTAACCGAATTGCTTAGCGCGTTCATTTATTGTGATTGTCTCAATGCCTTGTGCGGTCCACCCCAGCTCATCACTAATGGCTACACCAACAGTCACCGAGCCAACATCTAATCCCATTGTTCTCATTTGTCACCAATCTTATTGTTTTTTAGGTATGCCTTTACTAATTCTTCAATAATTTCATCACGCTCTAGACGGCGGATCAAATTACGGGCGTCATTATGGCGCGGAATATAGGCTGGATCACCAGAAAGTAAATAACCAACAATCTGATTAATCGGATTATATCCTTTTTCTTCCAAAGCGACATAGACTTGCCCCATCAGAATTTTTACATCTTCTTCAATAGAATCATCGCCAAAACTATAAAACATTGTTTTATCAGAAGCCATTTTGATCAGCACCTCTTTTCCATTGTTATCACTATTGTCCACATTTCATTTTACACTAAGTCGCGGAAAATAACAAAGAAGATGCTGACCCAATTATTTAAAGTTTTTGTTGTCTAATCCGAGCATGACTTATAACGCCAAACATTAGCGGAGCTTTTAGTGATTTATTGTTGCGCTGCCACCCATTCTGTTACGTAAGCCAAAGCCCCCGCAAGTTTCTCTGGATCTTTCCCTCCAGCTTGAGCTGTATCTGGGCGACCACCACCGTTACCACCGCAACGTGTCGCAATTTCTTTTAATAGTTTACCAGCGTGATAGCCGTCTTGAATTAAGTCTTCGGAAACAGCAGAAATCAGGCTCACTTTGTCATCATGTGCCGCTCCTAGAACGAGGATCCCGCTTGCTTTTGTTTCTTTCCAATTATCCATATATTGGCGAAGTTGGTTCATGTCTTTCGCATTTACTTGTTTTGCGATGACTGGTACGCCACCAACTTTCTCAGGATTGCTGAAAATATCTGCGCTCGCTGCACTTGCAAGTTTTGCCAATAAGGATTCGTTTTCACGTTTTAATTCGCGCATTTCTTGATGCAATTGTTCGACCTTTTGTGGTGATTCTTTCGGTGTTGTTTTTAGCAAGTGCGCCGTTTCTTTCAGATAGTGTTCTTGTTGATTTAAGAAACGGTAAGCTGATTCGCCTGTAACGGCTTCGATACGGCGTGTCCCTGCTCCAATACCACTCTCAGAAATGATGTTGAAAAGACCGATTTCGGATGTGTTTTTCACGTGCAAGCCACCGCAAAGTTCAATGCTGTAGTCACCGATACGAACGACGCGGACAACATCGCCATATTTTTCACCGAATAGAGCCATCGCGCCAAGTTCTTTCGCTTCTTTAATTGGCATTTCTTTGATGTCAACAGTGAGTTGTTCCCAAATTTTGCGGTTAACAGCGTGTTCCATTTTTTGCAGTTCTGCTTCGGTAATTTGGCCGAAATGGGAGAAGTCAAAGCGTAAACGGTTCGGTTCTACGAGCGATCCGGCTTGGTTGACATGCTCGCCCAAGATATCTTTTAGAGCCCGGTGAAGTAAATGTGTTGCAGTATGGTTTTTTACGATGCCACGACGGGATCCTTGGTCTACATGGAGCGTCACTTGATCGCCTTTGTTTAAGCTACCTTCTTCAATGCGGACTTCATGAATATTTTGTTTGTTTGGCGTTTTTTGGACGTTCAATACCGCTGCGCTAAAACCTGATTTTTTAATGGTTCCTTGATCAGCGATTTGTCCACCACTTTCTGCATAAAATGGTGTTTCTTTGAAGATGACTTGTACTTTTTCACCACGTGATGCGCTTTCTGCTAAGCTGCCTGATTTGATGATGTAAAGTACTTCTGTTGCAATCGATGTTGTTTCATAGCCAACAAAAACGCTCTTTTCAGTCAAACTTGTTAGAAGTTCTGTTTGAACGCTCATAGATTTAACGTCTGCACGAGCACTACGCGCGCGATCACGTTGCTTCGTCATTTCTGCTTCAAAACCAGCGTGATCTACCGTTAAACCATTATCTTCTGCATATTCTTCGGTTAATTCCACGGGGAAACCGAATGTGTCATAGAGTTTAAAAATGTCGGCACCACTCATTTGACCAGAATCTTTTGCAGCAGCCATCATTTCTTCTAAAATAGCCAAGCCTTCATTTAGCGTCTCGTGGAATCGTTCTTCTTCGGTGCGCACAATTTTTTGGATGAAATCGGTTTGTTTCTCTACTTCTGGGTAGTAGCTGTTCATGATTTTACCAACGACAGGCACTAATTTGTACATAAATGGCTCGTTGATATTTAGGTTTTTAGCGTAGCGAACGGCACGACGCAATAAGCGGCGCAACACATATCCGCGACCTTCATTCGATGGCAAGGCGCTGTCACCAATGGCAAATGCTACTGTACGCACATGGTCCGCGATAACTTTAAATGCTGTGTCCGTTGCAGGATCTTGACCATATTTTACACCAGAAATCGCCTCTACTTCACGAATAATCGGCATGAATAGATCCGTTTCAAAGTTGGTTGGTGCGTCTTGAATGATCGAAACCATACGTTCAAGCCCCATCCCAGTATCAATATTTTTCTTTGGTAGTGGCGTGTATGTGCCATCTGCATTGTGGTTAAATTGCGAGAATACGAGGTTCCAAATCTCTAAGTAGCGCTCGTTCTCGCCGCCTGGATATAGCTCTGGATCGGTCGTATCGTTACCATAAGCCTCCCCACGATCGTAAAAAATCTCACTATCTGGACCACTCGGACCCTCGCCAATATCCCAGAAATTGTCCTCAATCGGCACAATATGATCATCCGTCAAGCCAACTTTTTCCTTCCAAATCGTCTTCGCTTCTTCATCTTCTGGATAAACGGTAACGTATAATTTGTCAGGATCGAAGCCAATCCATTGTGGGCTCGTCAAAAATTCCCAAGCCCAAACAATCGCTTCTTCTTTAAAATATTCACCGATTGAAAAGTTGCCTAGCATTTCAAAAAATGTATGATGGCGGGCAGTTTTTCCAACATTTTCGATATCGTTTGTACGGATCGATTTTTGGGCGTTCGTAATACGTGGATTATCTGGAATCACACTTCCATCAAAATATTTTTTCAGCGTTGCAACTCCACTGTTAATCCATAATAAGGATGCATCATTGATTGGTACAAGCGGCGCACTCGGCTCCACTTTATGGCCTTTTTCCTGGAAAAAATCAAGGAACATCTGTCTTACTTCAACACTCGATAATTGTTTCATTGTTATTCCTCCTTTTGGTTGGCGCGAGCATGGATACAAAACAAAAAGCCTCATATCGTCTCGCAATACAGGGACGAATATTTTCGCGGTACCACCCTGTTTGCAATGATATAAGACTTGATCATTACCTCTTTAGAATCCTTAACGCGGAAATAGACGAAAAATAGTTTAATAAACGTGAGTTAGCACAGAAAACGCCTGCTCGTTTGTGTTCTTCCAGCCAATGGAACACTTCTCTTGGAAACGCGCGTACTTCTTTAGGCTCACACTATTTTTAATTGTATGATACTTGAAATTATAAAGGATACGGCGGGTTCTTGTCAATTATTAATGAATTGACACAAATAATTGTGCGATTTATAATAAGTGCGCATACATAAAGCGCAGGCGGGAACGTACGGCTTGCTTATCAAGATACGGGCAGGATGCCTCTCACTCTACTTTTTTATTTATTTGTAGCGACACACAATTGTAAAACAACCACTCACAGAAATGGATTTAACGAAAGGAGTTGATTAAATGACAAAATATTGGATTGGTGTTGCGTCTGCAGATCATGTGGAGCTGGGCGTTGCGGGCGGATTTTCGCAGTTATGCCATGGCAAAGAAGCACCGCTGAAACGGATGAAACCGGGAGATTGGTTGGTTTATTATAGTCCCAAGCAAACGCTCGGAGGGGTCGAGAAACAGCAATGTTTTACGGCAATCGGGCGTGTGAAAGGTACAGAAGTCTATCCATTTGCGATGAGCGAAACGTTTGTACCTTATCGTAAAGATATTGATTTCTTTCTGGATGCCAAGGCGATTCCGCTGCATGATATCTCCACTTTAGATGCATGGCAAAAATACCGTTCCTCTCTTCGCTATGGTCATTTTGAAATTGATAAGGCGTTCTTTCTTATTCTTGCGGAGAAAATGGGATTGCCTATGAAATATGAATCGTGAAAGGAATGAATAGATGGTGCAAAGTGATGTTTTAGTGGTGATTGATTTACAAAATGGCGTGAACTCGGCTGAGTATCCGCTCGTTCATTTGGAGAATGTTTTGCATGGTGTGAACCAGCGGATTGGGAGTTACCGTCACGCAGAAAAGCCAGTGATTTTTGTACAGCATGTGGATGAGGAGTTGGTGATTGGTAGTGACGCTTGGGCTTTGATGCCTGTGCTTGATAATAGGCCTACTGACATATATATCAACAAAACACATGCGAATTCCTTTTATAAAACGGCGTTACCGACTATCCTTGATAATTTAAATGTGCAGAAAATCGAATTTTGTGGTGCTCAAACGGAATATTGTGTGGATACAACGGTCCGATTTGCGCATGGATTAGGTTATGATTGTTACATGATGCGTGGATTGCATACAACGGCTGATAGTGACTTGCTAGATGCAAAAACGATCATGGCGCATCATAGCATGATTTGGGATCGACGTTTCCTTCACTTTTTTGAATAAATAAAGAACGCAAAGCTGGTGTGAAAAGCTTTGCGTTCTTTGTTTATAGGACGGCTGCGACTTGCTCTTTCACATCAAATTGTCCATTCTTCATCGTGATTTTCACGTCGGATACTTTTGCGATTTCAGGATCATGCGTTACCATAATAACGCACTTACCTTCTTTGTGCGCCAAATCTTGGAACAATGTCACGACTTCTTTACTGGTTCGCTCGTCGAGATTTCCAGTCGGCTCATCTGCCACGATAAGGTCCGTTTCGCAACACAATGCGCGGGCAATTGAGACGCGTTGTTGCTGGCCGCCACTCAAGGTCAGGACTTTTTGGTGCGCCATTTTTTCGTCAATACCGACTTTGGCAAGCATATCGAGTGCGAATTGTTTTTTATCTGCCTGATTTACATGCGTGATTTCCATTGCGGTTGTCACGTTTTGGAGCGCGGTCATGTAGGTTAATAAGTTATAGCTTTGGAACACGATGGAAACGTACTGGTTACGGTATTTGTTGAGGCCAATTTTTTTCAAGGACAGGCCTTTGTAGAAAATTTCGCCATCTTGTTGTGCATCAAGGCCGCCAGCTAAGGAGAGGAAGGTTGTTTTTCCTGATCCTGAGCTACCAACAACCGTGTAGAAAACGCCTGTCGAAAAGGTGTAATTTATTTTATCCAAAATTGGATTGTCATTTTGTTTATAGGCATAGCTTACATCTTGGAATTCGAGAATTTTTGTCATCAGGGTCACGCTCCTATTCTTGTTTGGTCAAGATTGTTTTTGGATTCATGCGTAGTACTAGGATGGATGGGAGAAGTACGGAAATGAAGGCAATGCCAACGCCGATTCCGCCCATTTTCAGCATGTCTTCTAGGCTTACTTGGATGTCGAGTGATTTGATTTCAGCAGTGTTCGCTGTGAGTGATGAACCAAATCCTGGACCTCCGCCACCTGGGCCACCATTTCCGCCTGGACCTCTTTGGTTCGTTGTCGTTGATGTCGATTCTGATGCTGTTGCATTTTGTTGGGTTAGAAGTTGATTTCCAACAACTTGCGCGACATAGTGACTGCTTACCGCAGCGATTCCGAACGATAGAATGGCCACCACTAAAATTTCAACAAGGAACTGGCCAACAAGTTTGGATCGTTTTTCACCAATGGCGAGTAAAACACCCATTTCGTATTTACGTTCGCGGATCTGCATCATCACGAGTAGTCCTAGGATTAATGCGCCTGCAATCGATACGATGTACACGACATTTTTAGAAAAAGCGGCTACGTTGTTGATGGGGCCAATCATTTGTTGGTATGTCGCGTCATTAGCGTCTAATTTGAACGTATCCCAATCCACAGCAGTCACTTTTTTCGCTGCTTTTTCGAAAGCGCTGATGTTTGCTGCGTCATCCATGAAGTAAATCGCGGAATCAACAGTGTCTTTTGCGTCACTACCTTTGATTGTGTTGGCAACTGTGTATGGTACATAAATAGTGTTATATGGATTTAAGAATGAGAAGTTAGCTGCTGCGTCACTTCCTGCATCGGTTGTTTCATATATACCTTGAATGGTTAGTTCGACCGTTGTTGCTTCGTCGCTCGATTGGATTTTTATTTTATCGCCAACTTTGAGGTCGTTCTCTTCCGCTAGTGTTTTTTCGATCATGACGACATTTTTGCCAACGTCGCTTTCTGTGATTGCTTTACCGGACACGAGTTTGTCTGTGCCTGCTTTAAATTTCGTTGCTGTCGCGGAATCAAGTACACCGGAAACACTTAGGTCGGCTTGCACCATTTGTGGACGGTTAGTATCACTACTATCTCCGCCTGGGCCTTGTTGCTGCGCCGAGGATGTAGAATCATCGGATTGCGATGTGTCGCTTGATGATGCGATTGGCTCAAATCCCGATGCTAGGGCTTGGGTGTTGGAATAGAGATTGTAACCCGCGACGTGATCCAGTTCTGCTAATTTCTTGGCTGCTGCGACTGCGACTGGCGTGGATTCGAACATACGTCGCTCTGTCGTTGTACCGCTACTGCTAGATGACGACTCTTTTTGTTGCGCCTCCATTTGTTTTTCGCGGTCGACGCTTAAGGTCACATCCCCACCAAGTTCTTGTCTTGCTAGTTCGCTTGCTTTATTTGCCGCGGATTGAATCGTAAATCCGGAAAGAATAAGGACGCACACGATTGTAAAAATAAATAATTGCAAAATGGTTCTTCCTTTTCTTGCTTTCATGCTGAGTAATGCTCGTTTGATAAAATTCATATCGTTTCCTCCATTTCGTCTTGCTCTTTCTATAGATTAGACGTAAGGTATGAAAAAAATATGAACAAATTGTGTGCGGTATTTTAAACTTTTGGGAAAAACATTATTTAGCTTGATTTCGTGGCGAATATAGTCTAATTTTAAGGGAGAGCTTTAATGAGAGAGAGGCAAAAATGATGAAACTATTGATGATAGAAGATAACGTTAGCGTTTGTACGATGATTGAGATGTTTTTTATGAAGGAAAAGATAGACGTCACGTTTGTGCATGATGGCTTGGAAGGTTTTGAGACATTTGGTAAAGAAGATTGGGATATCGTGATTATCGATTTGATGTTGCCAGGGATGGATGGCATGACGATTTGTCATAAAATTCGCGAGACGAGCGATGTACCGATTATTATTTTGACAGCGAAAGAATCGGAGTCAGATCAAGTGTTGGGGCTTGAGATTGGTGCGGACGACTATGTGACGAAGCCGTTTAGCCCGCTCACGTTGATGGCGCGGATTAAAGCAGTGACGCGTCGCAAAGGTCAAGCGGTAGAAGTAAAGTCCGCGGATGATGATATTCTAGAAACAACCTATTTCAAAATTAGTAAAAAAACGCGGGAAATGTATTTTGAGGGGCGGCTACTTGAAGCGTTGACGCCGAAAGAATTCGATTTGTTATACTTCTTAATGAAGCATCCACGTCAGGTTTTCTCGCGGGAACAATTGCTGGAGCAGGTTTGGGGCTATCAGTTTTATGGGGATGAGCGGACAGTGGACGTTCATATTAAACGATTGCGTCAGAAAATCGCGACCGAAGCGCACCCGTTTCTCCATACCATATGGGGCGTTGGTTATAAATTCGATGAAACGGAATGATCAAAATGAAATTTAAATACTTTTATCAGCTTTTTTTGACACAGTTTGTTATTTTGTTTATCGCCTGTTTGATGATTGGGTTACTGATTTCGCATTTTATGAAGGATTATTTATATGAGACGCAAGTGGAGGATTTGACCGCGTATGGGAAAGAGATCGCGAAAGATGTGCAGAATATGTCGGACCGGGAAACCGGAAGTCCGATTTTGCAGACGTATCAGCAGATTTTAGGCGTGAAGAATATTCATTACGTGATTTTTGATGATACTGCTGCGATTGTTTATCCGCAAACGCATCGCCCGCTTCCACCCGATTTCCATCTGAAAACTGACGAATGGAAGGAATTGCAGGAAGGCAAGACGGTTTCGACGCTAGTAGACACACGCTTTACTGACCAATTGACGCGCGTGAGTATTCCGATTGAAAAAAATGGCGAATTTGCCGGTGGAATCATGCTTACCTCACCAATTAGCGGCACCGAGAAAGTCATCGGCAAAATTAATTGGTACGTTTTTTATACGATTCTGATTTCGATTACGATCGCCCTGATTTTGAGCGCGATTATTGCAAAACTACAAGTGAACCGCTTCCGTAAGCTAAGTTCAGCGACGAAGGAAGTCATTAAAGGCAATTACAGTGTGCGTTTAAAGGAGAATCCGATTGATGAGATTGGTGCACTCGCTGGTGATTTTAACAAGATGACGCAGACGTTAGAAGAATCCGCGATTGAGATTGAGCGCCAAGAAAAGCGCCGACGCCAGTTTATCGCCGATGTTTCCCATGAAATGCGGACGCCACTCACCACGATTAGCGGTTTGACAGAAGGTTTAGTCAACGATATTATTCCAAAAAGCGAGACAGATCGCTGTATTGCGTTGATTGATACCGAAGCACGGCGCTTGGCACGGCTCGTGAATGAAAATCTCGATTATGAGCGCATTCGTTCGAATCAGATTCAACTGCATAAAACGACATTTGCTGCACATGAATTTTTGGCGATTATCAAGGATCAGCTACAATTGACCGCCGAAAATAGAGGCAACCAGATTATTGTTGATACCTCAGATTCTGTCCAAATTTTCGCAGACTACGACCGATTGATGCAAGTTTTCATTAATATCGTGAAAAATAGCATCCAGTTTACCGAAAACGGCACGATTACCCTTTTGGCGAGGCAGGAATATAAAGAAACGATTTTCGAGATTAGCGACACAGGAATTGGCATGGATGAATCCGAAGTCGAGCAAATTTGGGATCGCTTCTACAAAGCCGATATGTCAAGGACGAGCACAAAGTTCGGCGAATCCGGCATTGGCCTGTCGATTGTAAAGCAGTTGATTAGCTATCATGATGGTGAGGTCAGCGTGCATAGCGTGGCTGGTGAGGGGACTACATTTACGATTAAATTGCCGTTTTTTGTGGATAATGACGGAATCTAACCAAATATATAAAAAAAGCAGGAGTTTGTATAGTCTCATGTAAAAATGGAGCTATACAAAGCCTGCTTAATTTTTATACTAGCTGTTAATTTATCAAAATCCTATAAACCATTTTTAAACCCCTTAAGAAAAAAGTCAAGACAAGCAAATCAAGCAAGAAACTGCTAATTATAGCTACTTTAGTTATTTCATTATTAATAACTCCTATCAAAAAAACTTCTACAAAAACACCATATAATAATACAAATAATTGTACAATAATTGTGGAAACATAGATATTAATTAGCTCTTCAAAGTTGCTCTTCCCCAATCTTTCTCTCACTTTTTCTGATAAAGACACTCCTAGCATAGATAGCGATGTGATATTAAACCCTATGACTATTGAAAAAATGGTCCTGAATGGAGTATTCCATTCTTTGAACTTCATAATCCACACCTTTATATTTTCACCCCAGAAAATATAGCTAACAATAGTTATAATAAGTATTGGTATGAAGATATCTACTATTTTTTCTGATGTAGTCATAAGCTTCAAATATTTTTTCAATGCTTGGAAAGGAAAATTATGTGCTTCAATAAACTTTTTCACTTATAATCACCTCTCTAACTTTACTCTCCTTTCCCCCCTTAACAATAATTCTGTATACAATAATTTCTCAAATTCAACTCTAGTTTCTACCGTTAAAATATCAGCTACATCAACTAATTTAATTTTATTCTTCTCAGTGGCTTTTTTTAGAGTAAAACTTAACTCTTCATCACTGGCCCCAGTACCAACTACCTTTACTTTTTTGATACTTTCCGGGAATATTTTACCTTGGGAAAAATTATTTCGTATGAAATTACCTACGCCATTTAAACCACCTTTAATATACTTAACATCCCATTTAAGACTAAAATAATTAGATTTTAAGTTAGTTGCTCCTTGAGACATTTGATTTAACAATTTATTTTCATGATTATTAATTTCTTCGTTTTTTATCTCTAGTTCTAAACTTCTAATTGTACTAGCTTTATTAAGTTTATTAAAAAAATCATTATCAAATATATTACTCGCTCGTATCGAAGTAATCTCTCTATCCAGATGCAATAGATTCTTTACTTCTATAAGATACTCAGTAAATTTTTTAGGCGTAATAAGAGTACTACCTTGCAATAATAAAAGACCATCTGAATATCTAACATAAAAATATAAATATTTGGATTCTGCTTCAGAAAGTTTTCGTTCGCTTGGCCTATCCTCCAAATCATTAAAGTTCATATAATTACTTATATCCTCTATAGTACCATACTTTAATCGACATATACTGAAGAGAATATTATCACCATCTAATTCTTCAATAATTTTATTATCTTCTCCATAATGAGCGACTTTGTCTAATGCCATAAATTTAGGATGAAATTTCCAGACCTTTTTTGCATTAGGAGCCTCGTTAATTCTGTTTAACCAATTTACAAAACTTTCCTTGTTCCAAGTATCTTGCTCTCCCACAAAGTCTCCTTCTTCATTTCTTCCCTCCGCTATAGAAGTCATCTCCAACTCATAAGAAAAAAAATTTAGTTCTTTCATTACTATTCCCCTTTTCATTATTTATCTAGTGGAATACATCTTCCCCATAATCATTCATCAATAGAACTTTAAGTGGATTATCTCTATCAACACGTCAGTTGCGCTCAAAATTTTTTTACCATCATAACAGGCTTCAAAACCCTTCCGCCTATCCAACTACTTTTCTAACTCTAGTCCAGAAACAAATGCGCTGAAAGAAGTTGCTAATTTATAAACATTCTCCTCATCACTAGACCCCTCTAGTCCTTGCCCATTATCCCAAAAATATACTCCTTCTTGATTGCCTTCACATATTAAAACAAATAATCCAGAACCATATTCTGTCCCTATGATTAATGATGACTCCATCAATTCATCGCTGTACTCTTTATACCAGCTTTCTAAATCAAAATTATCATTTTCGTTAATCCCCAATAACGCGCCTAAAACAATCTCTTCGCCATGAGATGGAATTACCATAGATAAATAATTTTCTTCTGGTACCCCACCATTTTTATTCATCAAAAATTGTTTATAGTCTTCTGGAAAATTTAGATACAAACCTTTTTCTAACCTAGTAATCTCTTGCATTGATAATGTGCCAAAACCTTTAATTTTATGCATATCCGTTGCTCCTTAGTGGCAAACGATTTTAATACTATTTTCCCTTGCTAGATTTCTTCTTATAGTTTTCAATCAGTTCGATACCACTCACATCAGTTGATTTAGGTAACATGTTTAATTTCTCATATTCCCAAATAGCTACGCGATCAACATAATCATAGCCATCTTTCTCTAAATCTTCATATCTGTATTGGATATTAAATTTACCTTCTGAATTTAATATAAAGTTTAGACTTTTCCACGGTTCTTGTTTGTTTACAATAAATTCATTCCACAGTTTTCTTAATAGATCACTTAGATTGCTCAAACCATTATCTACTTCTTCTACATCTACACCTTCTATATCTTCAATATCCAAGCTATATATCGGTGTAGTTTTACCCATAGGATAATAGTAGAAAAAAGTTGCGTCACTGTGTTCTTCCACCTCTGAATATAATAGAACTTCACTCCATTGCTCTGGAATTATCATATTGATTTCTGTCGCTATTTCTTGATATAATTCTTCCATCCTTGTTGTATCCACTTTACTGTCCCCCAAACTCATTTGGTAGCCTCCTTACATATTTTTTACCGTCAATGGTGTATTTTAAATCAAACCTCATTGGTCTTTTAGATTCTCCCATGTAAACAGGCTTAATATTCACATGAACACTTTTCCCTTCTACTAATGCCTTTTTCCATGAGTTTTCAATCGTTTTATACGCACTGACATTCACATTACCGTTCATTGCAACTATATTATCAATCAATGGTGAGCCATTAAATTGCGTTGCTATTAAATGACCACCATGATCACCTTGTGTACTTGGTGCCTTTACTCGATCCTCTCCACCAGCTTGTAACTGATGTTTTGTATTTCTAGTTCCCATATTCAATGATAGTTCACCATCAGCATCGTTAATTCTTCCCAAATTATCTGTTTGATATTTATAACCATTAGCGTCATATTTCGTATTAGGTTTTAGCTTAAACTCGCTCAAGAAATGACCATTAGCGTTTAAAACAAACCTATTTGATTTTCCTTGATAATCTTTTCCTTTTAGTTTCACATTACTATATATCTTGCTTACACTACTCTTAGGTACCTTAACTCCCTTGCTTTTCATTGCGATGCCACCTAATAAGACAAACGAAATGATCGAAAAGCTTTGCATTTTTGTTAACGGCATATCAGGATTTAATATGTTAATACCTTTCACTGCACCCAGCATATAATCCGTCATAAAATCGCCTGTTTCCTCGGATGTCACTTTAATTGTACCATCTTTTAAACCGTCATTATAGGCAATACTTGCTTCTGCGGTTTCGCGATTTGTGATACCATTTTTGCTTAAGATCCAATAGCTACCTTCCAGCGTCTTTGTGTAATCATCGAAGTTATACGTTTTCTTCGGTTTCTTCTCTGGTACTAAGTGATTCAGCCAGCCTAATTGCATTTTGCTGGAATCATAGGTGTGTGTCGTGCCATTGAATGCTTTTCCAGCCATGATTTCATTTATACCTGTCTTGACCTGATACATCCGCGATAAAACACCATGCATCATGTTCGTGTGGCTGTGCTCAAAATCCAGATACCGTTCTAAAATCTTGATCTCCTCTTTGATGTGCATCATTGACGTTTCAAGTCCCAGCTTCATACCTATCTGCTGTCCAAGGTTTAAGTTGCCCGTCATCGAATCCATCGCGTGCGTGAAGTCATCCAATAAATTCTCTGACCGCCTAATTTCGGCATATAACGCATCCAATTTATCCGAATCCAGTCGCGAGTCAAAGGAATCATCCACTTGGGATTCAAAGTCCTGCACATACTTCTTCAAAATCCGATCCGTTTCACTCAAGCACTCGATGGTCGTGTCTACGATGGGATAATGCACTGTTTCATAATAGCTTTTTGCACTATCGACAAACTCACCTTGGATCTCACCATCCGCCACTAATTTCGCAACGGCTTTTCGATAATCGCCCAGTGCATCCCGTAATCGTTCGCTTTCCCGTATAAATTGCCCCACAAAATAACGTACTTCCCCAATCTCAATCCGTGGCATGCGTCCCAGCCTCCTTTGATGCAAACTTGGCTCGTTGGTGCGCTCGACGCGATTCCTGTATCGCATCATCCACGGCATACATCTGTTTTTTCCGCTTCTGCCATTCTTCCGTCATCGTTTCTTCGACATGTCCTAATCTCTGTCGTGACCGATTCCCCTGCCATGCATCCTGAAAAGTATGCAAAACATGCTCTTGCGCACGTTTGGCTTTCGAAAACAATTGCTCTAACTCCTCAAACTGCCGCTCTTTCTTGATTTGCTCTTTCCAAGCATCTTCTTCCCGTTGTCTTGGTTGCATTGCTATGTATCCCCCTGACCTATTTTTTACTTCCCACCCATTCGATTCCTTGGTGTAACATATTGCCCAACGCTTTTTCCGAAGCAACAAATGTCTTCTCCACGTTTTTCAAATTCGCTGTATCTTTTTGAAACGCAGCGGGAGCGGATGCTGTCATTTGTGCAAACTCCATCGCGCCTTCAACCAGTTGCCGCGCGCTACCTGTAGAATACGAAACACTTGGCTTAGGCTGTAATTTCAACGTGTTCGTCGTTACTTGAATCGCACTCGCATGTTCCGCTAATCGGCCGCTTGGTAATTGTATTTTTTTCGCCATAAACTTCCCTCCAATTTGTAAGCTTTAACGTCATTAAGTGCCCTTATAGGTATCGTCCAAAAAATTTTTCTCATGGCTGAATACTAATTTTGATATCTGCATATCACTTATAAGACGCAACTCATACTCTTCACCACCTAAATAGCAGCATTTTTTTATTCTTTCATATTTTGGAAAACAGCCTTGGTTATTCATATCTCGAATAATTGAATAATATTTTCTACTAGCCTTTGCTTGATTCATTTTTATGCGAATTAAAATTAATGAAATACCAATTAGAATCGTGATTGAAAGCAGCGAAAGTATAGTCGAAGTAAATGAAAAAAATTCAGCAACATATTCATTTTTTTGATATTTCATCAATTCCTCAAAAAAGAAAGAATCACTCCTAAGAAATGTCTTAGCAGATTCAGACATTGTCGATTCTGCCAATATATCTTCTGTTTTTGCGCCCCTTATCTCACTATCTACAAAATGAACTATAAGCTTTTGAACTAAAATCAAACCCAATGGGAGTAGGATGGCTAGCGAAGAATTAATAATCATTGTCAATCCATAAACTCGGCGAACTATATGTAAAGGGACTAGCCATATTGACACAATATATAGCAACGCAACGATAATTATATAAACAGATATAGATATAGTTTCTGATTCAAAAACTATACGCCACTGTTCTTTCAAATTAACCAATACTATCAATGCAACAAATGGAATCAACGTAAAGAATATCCTATAGTACTTCAACAATATGTTCCCTGATATTGTAAATATAAATACAACTAACGCAAAAATCAGTATGCCCTCAAGCTGCGCTCTAGAGATTGGAAATATCATACTAATTATTATACATAGACTATAATACGTGTATAACAGGAAAAGAAAAAAACGCCCAATTTCCATACTCATTTGTTCAAAGTGGAGCTCTCGCATCTCAATATCTCTTGCTCTATTTTCATCAAAAATATAATAATAATATAAATTTTTAACCCTATATCTCTCGAAAAATAAATCCTCCATTGCTACATCCCAATAAAAATACAATTTTTTCATTCGATTCAAAGATACCACTAAAATAATTGTCCCAGCAAATAACTTATACTCTAGAGCAAAGAATGGAAGTATTAAAAAATAGAATACACCCAAAAGCATGATAAAAATAGAATACAACTCAGTGCTAAAACTCTGTTTAGAATTCATTGAATACCCCCAGTTGGATTTGATACTTGCTTTATACCTAATCGTCTTATAACTCTATATATTACATAATTATTGAATCCTCTAAACAAACCCAATAAGTATTATATCACAAATTATGCATAAAAACGCCAAAAATAGCAAAAACGCCTCACCCATTTTTTTCAGGCAAGACGTAATTTCACTATTTCTCATCTCAATTTCTCAACCGCTTCTTCCTCCGTAGCAACAAAATAAACATGGCTCCCCTTATTACTCTCATACATATAATCCTTAAAACTCTCACTATACATCGAAAAATCACCAATTATCGCCATTTTCAGCTGATAGGTCACTAATTTTTGAAAAGCATCACCCAACAATCCTGTTTTGAGATCGAAAAACGCCTCTAAAACAGCGACTTTATCAATGATAATTTTATGATACGTCGTTTCGTATTGCACACTCATCACAAAGTCCAACATTGATGCCGTATCAGTTATAATAACTTCATCATTTCTAACCCGAGCAATGCCGTCACTTTCTAATTTCTGAATCTCCATTTTCATGCCCCTTCCTAAGCGCGCATAAACTGATACGGCGTGATGTCACTCATTCCAATCATCGGATCAATCGTCATCCAATTCTCCTCCGTCAGCAACTTCCGATTACTCACCGTTGCCAATAAATCTTCTTCGCTCAACAACCGCTCATACAGCGTCGTATTCCGTTTATCCTCATCAATCCGCTCGACGCCCATCCGAAACGCGTCCTCTTCCCCGCAAACAATCAGAAACTGCTTGCTCCGAGTCACCGCCGTGTACAAAATATCGCGCCGCAACATCCGGTAATAACTCCGCACCACCGGCATAATCACAATCGGAAACTCGCTGCCCTGCGCCTTATGAATCGAACAACAATACGCATGTGTCAACTGGCCAAACTCCTGCCGAAAATACTCGACCTCCGTCTGATCAAACTGCACCACAACCATATCCTGCTTCTCCGTATTTTCCTTCGCATAAATAATCGAGACAATCTCGCCAAAATCGCCATTAAAAACGTTCTTCTCCGGCTGATTCACGAGTTGCAACACCCGATCCCCAATCCGAAAAACGATATCGCCGAACTTCACTTCTTTGCGCTTCCCATCCGGGTTCGCATTAAAAATCTCTTGCATTTTGCGATTTAAAATATCAATCCCAGCAGGTCCACGATACATCGGCGCCAAAACTTGGATATCCTTCGCACGAAATCCTTTTTTCTTCGCATTTTCAACGACCTTCTCCACGACTTCCGCAATCTGGTTCACCGTACAATGGAAGAACGAACGGTCTGCACTATTTTTCGTGAACGTTGCTGGTAAAAAACCTTGACGAATATCATGCGCCAACTCAATAATCGACGAACCGTCTTCCTGCCGATAAATATCTGTCAACTCCACCGTCGGAATCTCGTTCGACCGCAGCATATCCTTCAAAACCTGGCCAGGTCCAACAGACGGCAACTGATCCTGATCTCCTACTAAAATCACTTGCATGTGCGCCGGCAAAGCCCGAAATAGCTGATTAGCAAGCCAAATATCGACCATCGACATCTCATCAATAATCAACAATTTCCCTTCAATCGAACGCTCATTATCATCGTCTAACTGCTCCTGTCCGTTCATCCCCAACAATCGGTGAATCGTCATCGCAGGCAATCCCGTCGATTCCGTCATCCGTTTCGCCGCGCGTCCCGTCGGAGCTGCCAACAAAATCGGCAATTTCTGCCCATCCTTATACGACATCGGGTCCAAATTTACACCATTAAGCTCCGCGTAAAGCTCCACGATTCCCTTAATAACCGTCGTTTTCCCCGTACCAGGTCCCCCCGTCAAAATCAACATCGGCGACATCAACGCCTTTTCAAGCGCTACCTTCTGCGTTTCCCCGTAAGAAACTCCGATCCGATCCTCTAATTCACCCAGCGCGATATAGAACTCCGATTTTGGAAACAGTTCCTCGTATTCCTTTTGTCGCATCATCCGCTTCACGTGCGCTGCAAATCCAGCCTCCGCAAAATAAAGCGATGGCACATACACCCTCGTGTTCTCCGTCATCACCTTCATATCTTCCTCAAGCGCCGCCAACTGCTTCGTCAACAACTCCTGCTCAATTCGAACTGGCTCACTATTCTCAAGCAATTGCGTCACCGATTCCAGCAACACTTCCCGCTCCATAAAAACGTTTCCCTGCTGCAACGATTCCTGCTCCAACATGTACAAAATCGCTGCCTGCAATCGCGCATGATGATTCCCGCCAAGCCCAAGCTTACGACCAAGTTCATCCGCACGATTAAAACCGATCCCCTTCACATCTTCAATCAGCTTATACGGATTGCCCTCTAGCACGTTCAACGTATCCTGCTTATACGCCTGAAAAATTTTCATCGAGAGCTGCGGGCCAAAACCATACTCATTCAAACTCACCATAATGTGCTCTAGACCTTGGTTTTCACGCAACGATTCCAGCAAACTCTCCGCCGTCGCAAGCGGTAATCGCGGCACCGTTTGAAGTAGCGACGGATCGGCTAAAATTCGACTGATCGCATCCTCACCAAGCGTATCCACCACACGTTCCGCCGTCTTTTTCCCGATGCCCTTAAAAAGTTCCCCAGATAAGTACTGCACCACACCTTGCTTCGTTTGCGGCATCTCTTTTTTGAACCGATCCGCCTTAAACTGCTGACCAAATTTGGCGTGGTCCATTAATTTACCATGAAATATGTACGCCTCTTGCTCATGAAGGGCAGGAAAAAAGCCCGTCACAACGATATCCTTCTCGTCCCACGTCGTATTCGTATCTTGCACCTGAATCCGCACAACAGAAAACAAGTTCTCACTATTATGAAAAATCGTCGACATCACGAGCCCTTTCATGTATAGTTCCTCATTCTCGCCGAGCAATCCTAACGTTTCTTGCATGTCCATTTTCCCACCCCCTCTCACTTTCTATGTTTTCCTTATTCGCCGCTTGCCTCTAAATCTTGAATCGCTGCCAGCGCATTTGCCGCCAATTCATGATTCTCATCACTTTTTACCGCTTTTTCAAAATAACTTTTGCCGACAACTAAATCGCCTTGCCACGCTAAGTAAGCCGCGCCGATATTGTAAAGCGCATCCGCATCGTCAGGTTTCAGCATCAATACACGTTCTAGTGCATCAATCGCCTCTTCAAACATATCTGACTTTGCAAGCGCAATCCCATATTGAAATGCCGCTTCCACATCTTCAGGCGCAAGCTCCACGGAACGAAGCAAATACGGAATCGCAAGCAAATTCTCCTCCATTTGCATAAAACTCATCCCAATCATGAAATAAACATCCGCTGAATCAAGGCCATTCGCAATTGCCTGTTCAAATTGCTTCGCCGCATCTTGATAACGCTCCAACACATAGTACAGATTTCCTAAACTATAATAAGCTGCTGAAGCCTTGCTATCCAGTTCAATTCCCCGTTCAAAAAAGCGCTCCGCACGCTCAAAATCATCCATCGAAAGCAACACATTCCCAAAATTGATGAAACCAACCGGATCATTCGGGTGTTCCTCGATGACCTCCGTAAAAAGACGAACTGCCGTCTCTAAATCATTTTTTTGCATGGCTTCAATACCTTGTGCATTTTTATCCAAATCTGTTCCTCCTTATTTTACAACGAGGGCAAGCCAAGTTTTCAGCGCCGTCACCGTTTGATTTGTTTGTTCTGTCACGCTAATTGTCGCGTCATTGTCCCCATTCTGTTTCCCATAAGCACCAAACTGTGCATGATTTCCGCCCTCAATGGAAACAAAAGTCGTGTTTTCAGGCAAGTATTTCTTGTTTTTTTCATATGTATCCCAATTTAGCACGCCATCCTTCGTTGCCGTAACCGACAATGCTGAAAACGGTGCTTTTGCAAGCGTCCCCTTCTCATCTGCGTAACTCGCCAAAAAGAAAATACCATCCAAATCACCCATATTGTCATGAGCAAAACGCGCAGCCATAGCGCCACCAAGCGAATGTCCACCAATCACGAAATGCTCCTCTGTATGCGTATTGATAATATCTGCGGCCTTATTTTGTCCAAAAACAGCCAAATTCAGCGGCATATCAGCAATGTACACTTTGTAACCAGCATTGGCAAGTCCTTTCGCCACCGGAGCATAACTCAGCGGATCAATAAATGCCCCCGGATAAAAAATCACGCTTTCCTTCACTTCTTGATTGAGTGGCGTAAACATCAAAAAGCCGCTATCATCCACGACATCCACTTTTTTCGTTGAATTCCCTGCTTCCTCAGCAAATGAACTCGGTGACGTATTAAAATACAAATAACTGCCACCAATCAACAAAATCAGCACAGCTAACACGATCCATAATGTCTTTTTCATGCGATTCCTCTTTCCTTAGAAAAGGTCAGGAAAGCCTCATTTTCACCCGTCCCGACCTCCTATTTAACCTACATACCGCAACTGCACATCTTGTTTATAAATCTCATCAATCGTTCCGCCGCCTAGACAAACATCCCCATCATAGAGAACGAGCGCTTGACCTGGCGTCACGGCACGAGCAGGCTCATCGAAAATAACATTCGCTTTATTCCCCTCCAACAAATGCACCGTCACACCAACATCTTCTTGGCGGTAACGGAATTTCGCCGTACAATGGAACACCGCTTCGACAGGACGATCCGATACAAAGCTCATATCCGTTGCTACAAGCGAATCCGAATACAGGCTGTCGTGATGGAACCCCTGCTCCACGAACAAGACATTATTCGCCAAATCTTTCCCGACAACAAACCACGGATCGCCATCGCCGCCAATGCCTAAACCATGACGCTGCCCAATCGTGTGATACATCAAACCATCATGCTTGCCCATCACCTTACCGCCCAGCGTCTTCATCTCACCAGGTTGCGCCGGCAAATACTCACTCAAAAACTGCTTGAAATTGCGTTCCCCGATAAAACAAATCCCCGTACTATCCTTCTTACCCGCCGTTGCAAGTTCCGCTTCTTCCGCAATCCGGCGCACTTCCGGTTTTTCCAGTCCACCGAGCGGGAACATCACCTTCGCAATTTGCGCTTGCGATAACTGATTCAAAAAGTACGTCTGATCCTTATTCCGATCCACGCCACGCAACATTTTAACCTCATTATCAATCGTTTCCACACGCGCATAATGCCCCGTTGCCACAAAATCAGCGCCCAAACTCTCCGCATGCTCCAAAAATGCCTTAAACTTAATTTCCTTATTACACATCACGTCCGGATTCGGCGTCCGACCTAATTTATACTCCTCCAAGAAATACGTAAACACCTTGTCCCAGTACTCCTTTTCAAAATTAACAGCATAATATGGAATCCCAATCTGATTTGCCACACGAATAACGTCCTCATAATCTTCCGTCGCCGTACACATACCAAATTCGTCCGTATCATCCCAATTTTTCATAAAGATTCCGATAACATCATAGCCCTGCTCTTTCAGCAAATAAGCCGTCACCGACGAGTCCACGCCGCCAGACATACCAACAACTACCCGCGTCTTACTATTATCCATTTTAACTACTCCTCACCTTCACTTACAAAGTCGCTGTACCACTTTTACAATCTCGCTTGCCGCATTCTCGATCTCCTCGTAAGAATTACCAAGGCCAAAACTAATTCGAATCGATTCGCGCACACCCGCATGGTCTGCACCAAACAGTCCCACCAAGACATGCGACGGATCCACCGTGCCAGCTGTACAAGCCGAACCACTAGAAACCGCGATTCCCGCCATATCCAAATTCATCAATAACTGCTCCACCGAAACGCCCGGAAAGCGCACATTCAAAATATGCGGCAACCCCTTTTCAAGCGAACCATTCACCTCAAATAGAATTCCGTTCTCCGCAAAAGTATCCACTAGAACCTGCTTATACTCCGCAAAATCCGAACGTTTTTGTTTCCGTGACTCCAAAGAAATCCGTACAGCTTCTGCCATACCACAAATCCCCGGCAAATTCTCCGTCCCAGCTCGACGCTTACGCTCCTGCTCCCCGCCGTGAAAAGGATACTCCAAATTCGTCCCATTTTTCACATACAAAAAGCCAATCCCGCGCGGTCCATTAATCTTATGCGCCGTAACTGTCAACATATCCACGCCAAGCTCCGCGACATCCATTTCGAACATCCCAAAAGCCTGTACCGCATCCGTGTGAAACAACGCTTGATGCTCCACAAGCCGCTCACCAATCGCTCGAATCGGTTGAACCGAGCCAATCTCATTATTGCCATACATGATCGAAACCAAAATCGTATCATCCGTAAGCGCCGCGTCAAAATCTTCGAGTGAAATAACACCCGTCTTATCCACCGGCAAATACGTCACATCAAACCCCTGTGTTTCCAGATACACACACGACTCCAAAACAGCTGGGTGTTCGATCGCCGTCGTAATAATATGCTTGCCGTGCTCACGATTCGCGTAGGCCGCCCCAATCAACGCAATATTATCGCCTTCCGTGCCGCCACTTGTAAACACAATCTCCCGCTCATCCGCACCAATACTTCGCGCGACAATTTCCCTCGCCTCATCAAGCGCCTTCCGTGCCTCTCTCCCAGCAAAGTGAATGCTAGATGGATTCCCATAATTATTCGTAAAACTAGCCAGCATCGCCTGCACAACCTCCGGATGAATCGGACTCGTCGCAGCATGATCCAAATACACTCGTTCTATCATTAAAATCGCTTCCTTCTATACTAAAAACCAATAATCAGTCTTTAAAACTTGTTTTTATAACCACTCCCATTTTAGCAAGAAATGCCGCCGAAAGCAAAAAAGCAGTATGGGTTTAGTTCTGAGATCTGATAAAAGTTTGGTTTGAGTAAAATTAGGTCGATGTATCAGTTGGGAAACCTGATGGATAATGTTTGCTTGATTTATTAAGATTGGTTATTTATCTTTGTGTTGTGGCTGTTCTGAATAAACAGAGGATGCTTATATTTGCCCTTCCATTCATTCCAAGCTTTGCGTCTAAGAGCCACTGAGGGATTACCTGCTCACTGCGTTCGCATGCATATTGAGGCTCTAACTCAGCAAAAGACGCTTCGTAAAAGCCACAACAAAAAACGCCCCATTTTGCAAAACGTCAAAATCCCGTTCACAAATGAAGCGCTCGAATCTTATTTTTAACAATAAAGAAACCCCAATCGTACCGTCTTTAATACCATTGTTTGAACCCGCTATTAACAGCAGGTGGGTGCTCTGTCTGACGGTTTACAAGTCCTCGTGAAAAGGCATGTGCGCTGCGCCCGAACTCGGGCTCCCTAGGTAGATCAAATTGTTCGGTTCAATAATATAGGTACCATAACGAATACATTAGGGTTTCTTTATTGACCTAAGAATAACACATAATTTTGCAGATTTCAATTTGGAGCACTCAATAACGTATCTTTTTTTACGAAGACGAAACTCCAATGTAAGCGTCATCTCCTCTAATTTCTCTCATGCCATAAAAAGGACTACTTTTTATTCTGATTAATCTTCTCATAAACCCCAGCAATCGTCTGCTCATACTTTGACGTCAACTTCGGTTCATAATACTTCGCTTGCAAAAGCCGATCCGGCAAATACTGTTGATCTACCCACGCATTATCATAACTATGCGGGTATTTATAATCCAACGCCCGACCGAGCTCCTTCGCACCAGAATAGTGACCATCTCGCAAATGATCGGGAACTTCACCGCTCTTACCAGCTCGAATATCTGCTAGCGCGTTATCGATCGCTACGATTGCCGAATTTGATTTCGGCGACAAACAAAGTTCAATAACAGCATTAGCGAGCGGAATTCGCGCTTCTGGAAAGCCGATTTTTTCAGCGGTTTGAATTGCCGACAAAGTATGCGTCGCAGCCTGCGGATTCGCAAGCCCAACATCCTCATACGCCATCACCAGAAGCCGCCTGCTAATACTTATTAAATCGCCTGCCTCAATCAACCTACCCATATAATGGAGTGCTGCATTCACGTCACTGCCTCGAACCGATTTCTGAAACGCACTCAACACATCATAATGTGCATCGCCATCCTTATCATGCGCCAGACTCTTCCGCTGCAAACACTCTTCCGCGACACCAATCGTCACATGCACTTTGCCATCTTCCTCCGGTTCCGATGAAATAACCGCCAGTTCCAAGGCATTCAGGGCACTCCGAACATCTCCGTTACTCGCCGTCGCTAAATGTGTCTTCGCATCTTGATCCAACACAACATCATACGCGCCAAGCCCTCGTTCAGCATCCATCAAAGCCCGATCCATCGTCACCTCAATATCCGCTACCGATAACGGCTTCAATTCAAAAATTTGCGTCCGACTCCTGATTGCCGGGTTAATCGCAATATACGGATTACTCGTCGTCGCCCCAATCAAAATGATCTGGCCACTCTCTAAATGCGGCAACAGAAAATCTTGTTTCGGCTTGTCTAAACGATGCACCTCATCCAAAAGTAAGATAACCGTCCCGCTCATCTTCGCCTCTGCCGCCACGATTTCTAAATCTTTCTTATTATTCGTCACCGCATTTAACATCCTAAAAGCGTATTTCGTACTGCCCGCAATCGCACTAGCAATCGAGGTTTTCCCAATACCAGGCGGTCCATATAAAATCATGGAAGACAATTGTTTTGCCTTTACCATCCGATAAATCACTTTATCCTTGCTCACTAGATGCGTCTGACCCACAATATCATCCAGTGACTTCGGCCGCATACGGTAAGCAAGTGGCTGAATCGCCATATTCCTCCACCCCTTTACTCGTCATTCATTTCATTCTCCTATTATACCACAAGAACATTCGTTCCTACAGCAAAAATCAAACACCTCAAGTTTTGCTCGCTTCTTTCCAACATATGCTTTATAATGATTCAAGTATAGCGATTAATAGAACGCTTTCTTCTTACCCAATCAGAAAATCGCAACATTATTTGGAGGTTATTATGAAAATCACAACAAAAGGCCGGTATGGCTTAACTATCGTACTTGAATTAACGCGTTGTTTCGGACAAGGTCCCATTTCGTTACGTTCCATCGCTGAGAAAAAAGGCTTATCCGAACATTACTTAGAACAACTCATCGGCCCACTGCGCAACGCCGGAATTGTTAAGAGTATCCGCGGCGCACACGGCGGCTATATCCTAGGTGACGAACCCGCAAAAATCACAGCTGGCGACATCATCCGCACGTTGGAAGGCCCTATTGTGCTTGTCGAAAGCATCGAAGAGGAAGAAGCTGCCCAGCGCGAACTTTGGCTCCGGATTCGTAATGCCGTCAAAGAAGTGCTAGACAGCACTACATTGGAAGACTTGGCGAGCCACGGCGATGATCCATTGCTCGATGGCTACATGTTCTACATCTAAAACAAAAGAATAAAATAAGGCGAGGATCCACATTTCGATGTGAGTCCTCGCCTTATTTTCTCACAAAAAATTAACTTCTAATAAAAAGAATATTGTAATTAAAACTTCAAACAATCGCAAAAGGATATAAAGAAAGCGCTTCATGTAATATTATCTAACAAAATTTGATTTTATAGCTAAAATAGCTTGCTTTATTCTCAATTTGCAGTATTATTATCACATAAACAAAAAACAAATGTTAGATTATCTAACAAAAAGGAGAGTGTCACATGGAAGCAGTATTTATGTTTTTTTGTACCTTGTTAGTTTGGCTGATGACACCAGGGATTGCTTTATTTTATGGAGGGATGGTTAGCCGTAAAAACGTGCTTAGTACCGCAATGTACAGCTTTAGCTCGATGGCGATTATCTCTATTCTATGGGTTGTTGTTGGTTATTCCCTTGCTTTTGCACCAGGAAATGCTTTTATCGGAAGCTTTGATTGGACTTTTTTGCACAGCGTCGGGTTTGATGCCAACGCGACATACTCCGATGCGATTCCACATATTTTATTCATGATGTTCCAAATGACATTCGCTATTTTAACAGTGGCTATTATTTCTGGCGCTTTTGCGGAACGGATGAATTTTGCGGCATACTTAATTTTTATTATTTTATGGTCCTTGCTTGTTTATTCTCCTGTTGCTCATTGGGTTTGGGGCGACGGTGGTTGGTTGCGCGAACTCGGCGCGCTTGATTTTGCCGGCGGGAATGTCGTGCATATTAGTTCTGGTATTACAGGGCTTGTGCTCGCGATCGTGCTCGGGCGGCGTAAGGAAGCGGAGAATTCCTCCCCACATAATTTGCCACTCGCTTTAATTGGTGGTATATTAGTCTGGTTCGGTTGGTATGGATTCAATGTTGGTAGCGCGCTGACAATCGATAATGTCGCAATGGCCGCGTTCGTCAACACCAATTCAGCCGCTGCAGCCGGAATCGTCGGTTGGGTCGCTGTCGAATGGATGATTAATAAAAAACCGACGATGCTCGGCACGATTTCTGGCGCAATTGCGGGTCTTGTCTCCATTACACCTGCTGCCGGTTTTGTGACAGTAGGCAGTGCTTTATTGATTGGATTCCTCGGCGGCGCGATTTGTTTCTGGGCTGTATTCTGGTTGAAAGGGAAATTGAAGTACGATGATGCCCTCGACGCTTTCGGTTTGCACGGTATCGGCGGAATTTGGGGCGGCATTGCCACAGGCCTTTTCGCTACTACCAAAATTAACAAACTTGGCGCGGACGGTCTTTTTTACGGAAACGCTAGCCTACTTGGCAAACAACTCATCGCTATCGGTTCCACAGTCGTGTTCGTTGCGATTGCTACCATCATCATTATCTATGTTATCAAAATATTCATACCTATCAGAGTGGATGAAGATCAAGAATACAAAGGGCTTGACTTAACGCTTCACGGCGAAAAAGCCTATCATGAGTAAGGGGTGGTTCTATTGTCAAACTTAACAAAAATCGAAATCATTACACGTCCAAATCGTTTTTACGAATTCCAAAAAGCGCTTGCAGAAATCGGCGTTAGCGGCCTAACCGTCACGAAAGCCCTCGGTACTGGTCTCGAAAAAGGTTTAATCGAACTGTATCGCGGCAAAAAGAAAGAAAATAATATCCACGAACGCATGAAAATCGAAATTGTTGTCAGCACCGTGCCAGTCGAAGCCGTGCTAGAAGTTGTCAAAAATACTCTACGAACCGGCGAGCCTGGCGACGGTAAAGTCTTCATTTATCCCGTTGCTGAAGTCATTAAAATAAGCACCGGCGAACGTGGTGTCGATGCCCTACAAGACCATCCCAAGGAAAAATAGCCTTCAAAATGAGATGCGGATAAAGAAATAGGAACTAATTCTAAAAATACAATGAGAAATCGCGTTTTCCCCTTCCCGAAACGAAAAACAGCGCTTATAATAAAGAAGTAGCTAAAATGGATGTTTTTATATATGAAGGAGAGATAGACAAAGATGCGAAAGATCCCCTTTTTTACAATTATCGCGATTGTTTTTTTAGCAGGAGGTTACTATTTTCTGCAAAACTCCGCTTCCCCGATAGATGTTTCTTTTAATTTTCTAGTCACTCAGAAGAATGACGATAATTCCATTTCAGGAAACATTGAAGGAGCAGGTAGCAAAAAGATTAAGCTTAGCCTTGACGAATCACAATGGGATTCCATCAAAGTGGGCAATCGCTATACTGTAGAAGCCAAGTTTTATGATAAACATAAAGTGAGTGACAAAGAAAAGAAAACGCTAGAAGGCCCGTTTTGGTCCAACGATGCCAATACCGGTATCTTAGCGAATGATGTCGAGGTCACGATGATCGACACTTTCCCGGCAAATTAAAAGAGATGTTATCCGATTTTGATTGGACAACATCTCTAGAACCGTAGGCAAAGCGCTGCATTGCGTTGCCTGCGTTTTTTTGTTTTACATACATTTCAAAGCTAACCCGATTGTCAAATTTAATTCCGTAATCCTTATTCTGCTTTCTTCGCTTCGATCGCAAGCTCTAACTCAGCCAATTGGGCTGCACTTACTTCACTTGGAGCATTTGTTAGCGGATCAGCTGCACTTCCTGTTTTAGGGAAAGCAATCGTATCACGCAAATTATTCCGACCAGCAAGAATCATGATAATGCGGTCTAACCCTAGCGCAATTCCACCATGTGGCGGTGTTCCATATTCTAACGCCTCAAGCAAGAAGCCAAATTGTTCTGTTGCTTCTTCATCCGTGAAGCCTAGCGCGCGGAACATTTGTTGTTGCATGTCTTTTTTATAAATACGGAGTGAACCGCCGCCGATTTCATAGCCGTTTAGCACGATATCGTAGGCTTCTGCCATCGCTTTTTCTGGTGCGGTTTCAAGCAAGGTTGCGTCTTGTGGCATCGTGAACGGATGGTGCGCAGACACGAAGCGTTTTGCTTCTTCATCATACTCAAATAACGGCCAATCCGTGACCCATAAGAACGCTAATTCATTTTGATCGATTAAATCAAGCTCTTGACCAAGTTTCGAACGGAGAGCGCCTAGCGATGCTGCTACTACTTCTGCTTTATCAGCCACAAATAGTAGCAAATCGCCAACCTCTGCATCTAAAACGCCTGCTACTGCCGCTTGATTTTCTGGCGTGAAGAATTTCGCAATCGGCCCTTTGAAGCCGTCCTCTTCCACTTTCATCCAAGCAAGGCCTTTCGCGCCGTATCTGCCGACAAACTCACCTAGTGCATCGATATCTTTACGTGAATAGCTCGCCGCTGCGCCTTTCGCATTGATGGCTTTTACTTCGCCACCATTTTCAATCGCATTCGTGAATACTTTGAAATCAACATTTGCCACTGCTTCTGCCATGTTTTTCAATTCTAAACCGAAACGTACATCCGGCTTATCGCTACCAAAACGATCCATCGCTTCTGCGTACGTCATGTGCGGGAACGGTTTCTCGATTTTGATTCCCTTCGTCGCTTCTACAACCGCAACCAACATTTCTTCGGTAATCGCTTGAATTTCCTCTTTTGTCAGGAAACTTGTCTCTAAATCGATCTGTGTAAACTCCGGCTGACGATCGCCACGCAAATCCTCATCACGGAAACAACGCACCACTTGGTAATATTTATCAAAACCAGCAGACATCAACAACTGCTTCAAAATTTGTGGTGATTGAGGTAATGCATAGAAATTACCAGGATACACACGACTCGGCACCAAATAATCACGCGCACCTTCTGGCGTACTCTTCGTCAAATACGGCGTTTCAATATCAAAAAAGCCCATTTGATCTAATTTTTGACGGAATGTTTTTGTCGCTGTATGACGCATTTGGAAAATCTCGTTCATCTCTGGGCGACGTAGGTCTAAATAACGGTACTTCAATCGTAGTTCATCGGAAACATTGACACCATCTTCAATATAAAACGGCGGTGTTTTCGAAGCGTTCAACACCTCGATCTCCTCTGCCAAAACTTCGATGCGACCAGTTTTCAATTTATCGTTGACCGCTCCTTCACTGCGCGCTGCGACTGTACCAACAACTGTTACAACAAATTCGTTACGAACAGACTCCGCAATCGCTAGTGCATCAGCAGAAAAATCCGGATTAAAAACGACTTGGACAATCCCTTCCCGATCGCGTAAATCAATAAAAATGAGACCGCCTAAGTCTCGACGCTTTTGTACCCAACCGTGCAAGGTTACTTTTTCACCAATATGTCTTTCGGTTACATCTCCGCAATATAATGATCTTTTCTTCATTGTTTTTCCCCCTTTAATTGCTTATATGCAGTCTCTAAACCAGCCGTAACAGCCTCCAGACGAATCTCCATCTGTACCCCTGTCTGCATATTTTTCAGTTGACAAACACCATTTTCTAGCTCTGAATCTCCTAAAATCATGGTAAATTGTGCGTTTTTACGATCGGCGTCTCTTAATTGCCCTTTCATCTTGCGACCCATGTAATCTTTTTCTGCGCTAAAACCGGCTAGGCGTAACTCGTTCACGATTGTTACAGCTTTGATTTCGGCACTTTCCGTCGCCGTTACCACATAGCAATCTAATTGGCGTGTCACAGGAAGCTCAATGTTTTCCACATCAAGGGCAGCAAACAAGCGCTCGACGCCAAGCCCAAAGCCAACACCTGGTGTTTCTGGGCCATCAAATTCCTGTACCAATCCGTGATAGCGACCGCCACCACAAAGTGTAGATTTCGCGCCAAACCCTTCTGCCGTACTCATAATCTCGAATGTCGTATGATTGTAGTAATCCAAACCACGAACAAGCGTCGGATCGACTGTATAAGCAATGCCTAAAGCATCCAAATACGCCTTCACTTTCGCAAAATACGCCGTCGATTCCTCATTTAGAAATTCTAAAATCGATGGTGCCGTTGCAATAAGCGGATGCGCATGGTCCACTTTACAATCCAGAATACGCAACGGATTTTTATGCAAACGCACTTGGCAATCTGCGCAAAATTCGTCAATCTGTGGCTCGAAATGCGCGACTAGAGCATCTTTATGCTTCAAACGACTTTCCTTATCGCCCAAGCTATTGATGACCAATTCAATGTTTTGGAGACCAAGCTCCTTGTAAAACGTCATCGCAAGCGAGATAACCTCCGCATCAATCGCTGGATCATTACTGCCTAGTGCTTCAAGCCCCATTTGCGTAAATTGGCGTTGTCTCGCGCCCTGTGGTCGTTCGTAACGGAACATTGGCCCTGAATAGTAAAGTTTGACAGGCTGATTCACTTGTCCGAATAATTTATGTTCGACGAATGCCCGTACAACCGATGCCGTACCTTCTGGGCGCAATGTTAAGCTTCTATTTTTTTTATCCTCGAACGTGTACATCTCTTTAGATACTATATCTGTCGTATCGCCCACACCGCGTTGAAATAGCTCGGTATGCTCAAAAATCGGCGTCCTGATTTCTTCATATTGGAACCTCTCACAAATCGATTGGAAAACGCGCTCTACATAATGCCACTTCTCTACTTCTCCAGGTAAAATATCGCGCGTTCCTCTTGGCAATTTCATTTGCATACTTCAAATCCCTCCTAAAAATTACGATAGTGCCGTTGACTTTGATGGTTTAACTGTTTTTAAAAATGAGTGATGGGGTTACTTTCCTCCAAGCTTCCCGTTAGGCAAGAATATTTCGTGAAAATATTTGGTTCTTCACTGTGCAATTGTTCGGCGTTTGTTCCATCGTGAGAGCCACTGGTGGATTACATGCTCGCTACGCTCGCATGCATACTGAGGCTCTAACTCAGCTAGAGACGCTTCGTAAGAGCCTCAGCAACAACAAATAACCCCCATCCCTCGTCTTAACTAAATAAAACAAGGGACGAGAGTTAACCCGTGGTACCACCCTAAATTGAGAAACCATATAGCTCCTCCACTCAAAAACAGTTAACGCCTGTTAACGTTCTTACTTACTTAGCACTAAGTGCGCTTGTTCAGTAAGAAGCCTCGGGAGTGTCTTTTTGACAGTTTAACTGCAATAGGTTTTCCAGCCTAAGAACCTATCTCTCTTACCAGCAAATGCTTGCCATACTTTTCTCCGTCATCGGTCATCTATTAATTACCCTTAAGACTACTAGAATTTGCCTAGAAAGTCAATAATGTTTTTAAAATAAATCGCGAAAAGATAGGTTTAGTGTTTCATAATAACATGTTTTATGATAATCTTTCTATAAGTAGTTATTTTTATAGGGGTATAGGTGGTGTCCATTGATGAAAAATAAGTTCCTGTTTATAACCGTGCTATCATTCTTACTCATCGCAGCTGGCGTATTATCTACAATTGCGATGGCGAACGCTAACACGGTGCAAGTAAAAGCCGAAGTTCTAAACGTCAGAAGCGGACCAGGACTCGCATTCGACGTCACATCACAAGTCAGAAAAGATGAAATCCTCAATGTAATCGATGAAGAAAATAAATGGTATAAAGTTCGGTTAAGCGACGGTCAGAGCGGTTATGTGGCCAGCTGGCTCGTGAAAAATATCGATGTCAGTGCTTCTAGTAATAGTTTAGCCACCGTGACCAGTGATGGTAGCTTGAACGTTCGTAGCAAGCCATCAACCAATGCTAAAATTCTCGGAAGCCTTAAAGGTGGCGATCAAATCACTGTGACAAGTCAATCCAACGGCTGGACTCAAATCCAGTACCAAGGTCAGACCGCATGGATTAATTCGTCCTACATCAAGATGCAAGAATCGGCAACAAAAGAATCCAAAAACAGCTTACAAACACTTACTATCAGGTCTAATGGTACCAATATTCGCTCTGGTCCAAGCCGAAATAATAGCACCGTTGAGAAAGCTGATTCTGGAACAGTCTACAATATTGATGGCGTTCAAGGGGATTGGTACCAAATCACTACATCTTCCGGTCAACAAGGCTATGTGGCTAACTGGGTTGTCGACGTTTCTAATTCCAAAACAAAGAAGGCCGCAAAGTCGAAAACAACTTCACTCGCCGAAGCTACCATCGTTATTGATCCTGGTCACGGAGGAAACGATCCTGGCGCCAAAGGAAAAAATGGTACTATTGAAAAGAAAGCAACATTAAAAACTGCCAAAGCCGTAGCAGCTCGCTTAGAACAAAGCGGTGCGAAAGTTATTTTGACGCGGAGTAGAGATGAATATATCTCCCTCAAAGATCGTGCGAAAAAAGCCGAAAAGTATAACGCGGATGCCTTCGTCTCCATTCATTTTGATTCTGTGGAAGATGCTAGCGATTCAAGCGTTAATGGTCAGACAACATATTATTACAAAAATAAGGATCAAAGCTTAGCAGAAAGCATAAACGAAAGTCTTGCGAGTAACCTATCCAGCAAAAACCGCGGCACCCGTTCTGGTGACTTCTATGTGTTACGCGAGAACACCCAGCCGTCCGTGCTACTCGAACTTGGCTATCTCAGCTCAACCATTGATGAGCAAAAAATGAACTCCGATGGTTTTCATGAAGAAGTTGCCAACTCGATCTACGAAGGCTTAAGTAATTATTTTAAAAACTAAACAAAGTGCCTCACGGGCTTGTCCAACTTTTCGAAGACACAAAAAAATGCGCTATCAAGATTCTAAAAAAATCTTGATAGCGCATTTCTTCATTTCCCAAGTAACTCCTGTGAATCTAGAATAATCGTTACGGGACCATGGTTTACAATACAAACATCCATCGATGCCCCAAAAACTCCCGTCTCCACGACCAATCCATGTGCTGCGAGCATTTTGTTAAACAAATCATATAAATCCGATGCTACGTCAGGTGGCGCGGAATTCGTAAAACTCGGGCGCCTCCCTTTCTTCACATCAGCATATAGTGTAAATTGCGAAACGCTAAGAATCGCACCACCAAAATCTTTAATAGACAGATTCATCTTATCCGCTTCATCTTCAAAAATACGCAATCCCACGAGTTTATGAACAATATATGCCACATCTTCCTCTGTATCGCCATGTGTGAAACCAACAAGCAAGCAAAGCCCGCCCGCGATCTCACCCACATTTTCATCATCAATCGTTACGCTCGCTTCATAACAACGCTGTGCCACAACTCTCATGACGCATTCCTCCAGTCACTATCAATTCATTAAGCGTCTCACTGTATACACATCAGGAACCTGCTTAATTTTATCAACGACCCGCTGCAAATGATTAATATTGTGAATCTGAAGTGTTAGAACGAGTGTTGCCATTTTATTATTATCTACCTTTGCATTGACACCGTTAATATTACTTGTCAGACTGTTCACGACTTGTAAGATATCATTTAGCATGCCATTGCGATTATAGCCAAATACCTCGATATCCACGTTATAGTCGGTTTTAGCCGTCATATCGGTGTCTTCCCACTCCACATCAATTAAACGCTCCGTATCAGGACCATTGACATTCGGACAATCCTTTCGATGAATCGAAATCCCGCGGCCTTTCGTAATATAACCAACTATTTCGTCGCCAGGCACTGGATTACAACATCGTGATAAGCGAATCAATAAGTTGCCAACACCTTGAACAACGACGCCAGCATTATGCTTGATTTTCAAACGCTCGTTATTACTATCAGTAGGATTTTTCGCCTTTGCTTCGACTTTATTCAATAATTTCTCGGTTTGCTCCTCCAGTTCTCGCTCGCGACGCTCTTTCTCCGTCAACCGGTTCGCTACTTGGAGCGCTGTAATGCCATTGTACCCAACCGCCGCAAACAAATCATCTTCATGACTAAAATTCAAGCGTTCGGCTAGCTTATTAATGTTCTCGGTCGTCATCACTTTCTTCGGCTCAAAATCAAGATGGCGCAATTCCTTCTCGACCATATCGCGACCTTTTTCAACATTCTCTTCTTTCGCTTGACGTTTAAAGAACTGACGAATCTTGTTTTTCGCTTGTGACGTCTGCACAAGTTTCAACCAATCACGACTCGGTCCATACGAATGCTTCGATGTCAAAATTTCAATGATATCGCCTGTTTTTAATTTATAATCAAGCGTGACAATTTTGCCGTTAATTTTAGCGCCTATTGTCTTATTTCCGATTTCTGTGTGGATTCGGTACGCAAAATCAAGCGGTACAGAACCATTTGGTAGTTCGAAAACATCGCCTTTTGGTGTAAAAACGTACACAACATCCGTAAACAAATCGAGTTTCAGTGATTCCATGAATTCTTCTGCATTCTCTGATTCATTCTGATATTCAATAATTTCGCGGAACCAGCTCATTTTATTATCAAAGGAAGTCTTCGAATTGATAACTTTCCCCTCTTTGTAAGCCCAGTGTGCCGCAACCCCATATTCTGCGATTTGGTGCATCTCCAGTGTTCGAATTTGCACTTCGAGTGGCTCACCTTGAGGCCCGATTACCGTCGTATGAAGCGATTGGTACATATTGGATTTCGGCATCGCAATATAATCTTTAAAACGGCCTGGCATCGGCTTCCATCGCGTATGGATAATACCTAAAACAGCGTAACAATCCTTGATACTATCCACTAAAATCCGGACCGCCAACAAATCGTAAATTTCATTGAATTGCTTATGTTGCTCTGACATCTTGCGGTAAATCGAATAAATATGCTTTGGTCGACCAGAAATATCCGCCTTAATATGCAGCTCATCTAGATTCTCATTCACACCGTCGATCACGTCGCGCAAATAACGCTCGCGCTCTTCCCGTTTCTGTTTCATCAAATGCACGATTCGGTAGTATTGCTGCGGATTTAAATAACGAAGCGCTGTATCTTCCAGTTCCCACTTCACACGTGAAATCCCCAAACGATGCGCAATCGGTGCAAAAATTTCTAACGTCTCATTCGCAATCCGGCGTTGTTTTTCCACCGGTAAATGCTTCAATGTCCGCATATTATGCAGCCTATCCGCCAATTTCACCAGCATAACCCGAATATCTTGTGCCATCGCAATAAACATTTTGCGGTGATTCTCGGCTTGCTGCTCTTCATGCGATTTATATTTGATTTTCCCAAGTTTCGTAACACCATCGACGATCATAGCAATCTCTGGACTAAACGCTTCTTCCAAGTCTTGTAATGTAATCGGCGTATCCTCGACAACATCATGCAAAAAACCAGAAGCAACGGTCGCCGGGTCCATTTCTAGATCCACCAGTATCCCAGCCACTTGAATTGGGTGAATAATATAAGGTTCTCCCGATTTGCGGAATTGATCTTTGTGCGCCTCACGTGCGTAGTCACAAGCCTTTTTGACAAGCGCAAGATGCTCCTCATTCATATAATGAGAAGCCATTTCAATTACTTGTTCCGCTGTTAAATTTTGTTCTTTAGCCATAGTCCCCACACCCTTTTCATCCCAAGCTTTATAAAGTATGTAAAAGCACCCACGAATGAGTGCTCTTTAAAATAATTCTTATCTGATATTATAACATGTTTTATGTGGCTAACAAAGCAATTTTACTGGCCTTATTAGAAAAATACACATTTTTAGAAGTCCATCAAAATAAGACGGTCATAGCCTTCTAGTTTCTTGTGACCTTCAAGCTCTGTCAACTCGATCAAGAACGCGCAGCCTGCAACAACACCGCCCAATTCTTCAACAAGCTTAATCGTCGCTTCGATCGTGCCTCCAGTCGCTAGCAAGTCATCCGTAATCAAGACGCGTTGCCCTGGCTTAATCGCATCTTTGTGCATCGATAATTTATTGGTGCCATACTCCAAATCGTATTCCATATCTACCGTTTCACGCGGCAATTTATTCGGTTTACGAACAGGCGCAAAACCAATGCCAAGTGAATAAGCAACGGGACATCCGATAATAAAGCCACGCGCTTCTGGCCCAACGATAACATCAACGCTTAATTTTTTTGCGTATGCTACAATTTGATCCGTTGCGAATTTGTAAGCTTCCCCATGACTCATAAGCGGCGTAATGTCTTTAAAAACAATACCCTCTTTCGGCCAATCATTGACAATCGCTACATAATTTCTCAAGTCGTTTAAGTTCATTTTACTATTTCCTCCAAAATTGAATTCCCCTTCGAATTCATCAACTTTTCAATCCAATCGTACAATTCGTTGTAGTTAGAGTAGAGTAATTTCTGCTCCATCGCAATCCGATATTCTCGAGCTTTATAGACACTCGACTCCTCTAGATTACGCTTTTCCCCAACTTCATTCAAACTAATCACGCCATCCTCCATTGTAGCAAAATTTAGATCAAAAAACACGCGTGACATAAACTCGATCTGATCATTCGTCCAATTAAACTGTTTACAAAGGCGCGACATGTTTTGTGCGAGTGAAAATGGTTGGTGTTTTTTAAGCACCGCATAGAGTTGTGCAAAATGTTGTCGACTCGGCATCGAAGCGATCGCATTGCCGTTTTCAGCCGCAATGTGAAGATAAATCCGGTCCGCTTCCGTGTTCGCAACAATCGCTTCAAGCAACGCCACATCATCTGGCATATCCGCAAAAATTAAATCTTTGGTAGCAGCATCTACAACATCTGTTGTGGTATCAATCTGCGCACAAACAAGATTGGCATTCGCCGCTAGTAACTTTTCTCGCGTTGCCGTTTGGAAGCAGACAAAAACTTTATCCGCTGTACTACCTGCTTGCAATAGTTTTTCCCATTCTGCACGACTTCGCACATCAAACAACTGCCAATGCCCTATTTTCAAATCTACAATCCGAAGTTGCGGCTTGCGCATATTATTCCACTCATTGATCGATAGCTCGCCAACCACATCCACTTTTGCCATCGGAGAAATTTTTTCAACAAGTTCGCCAGTCCCGAAACCAACCGCGTCAATTGCAGCTCCTGAATCTGCTGTGATTGCAGTCTTCAAATGCGTCTTATCCGCACCAATTCGCTTCGTACCGCTCAATTTCACGCCTTCTAATGCAAAAACTGGCTTCGGATTATCCGTCCCGAACGGCGCCAACTTGTTCAGCTGAGCAATAAACTCAAGGCTCACCGTTTCAACTGGAATTACTTCTTCCACTCGTAAAATAGAAACAAAATCATCCGCCGTCAACGTTTCCCGCGCCAGTTGTGCTAAGTTCTCACGCAACGCACCAATATCCGCCATATCAAGCGTCATACCAGCAGCCATCGGATGTCCACCAAACGCTTTCAGCAACGTCTGATTCGCGTCCAGCGCCTGATACAGGTGAAATGCCTCGATGCTACGTCCGGAACCTTTCGCCATTCCCGTCACCTCATCGATGCCAAGCACAATCACAGGCCGCGCATAGCGATCCACTAACCGTGATGCCACGATTCCAACAACACCAGGATTCCAACCCGCTTTCCCGATCACCAACACTTCATTCCCGTCACCGAGATACTCCGCCTCAATCATCGCAATCGCCTCTTCCGAAATTTGCGCAACAATCGTTTGCCGTTCCTTATTCGCCTCATCAATCTCTTCTGCTAAGAAAGCCGCCTCTTCCGGGTCTTCTGTGAGCAACAAGTCCGCTGCCGGATCCGCAGGGCCAAGACGTCCAACCGCATTCAATCGTGGCGCAATCATGAAACCAATCGTTTCTTCGTTCGCCTCAGGCAATTTCGTGCTCGCCAATTTCGCCAAAGCCGCCACACCGATATTCGCATTTTCACGCAAAACGCGCAGTCCTTTTTGCACGAATAGTCGATTCTCGTCCGTTAGTGACACAAGATCTGCCACCGTCCCAATCGCTACTAAATCGAGCAATTCCGCCGGTTCCTCGCCTAGAAGCGCGTGAGCAAGCTTGTAAGCCACTCCTACACCCGCTAAATCAGGAAATGGGTAATTGGACTCCGGATGCCGCGGATGAATCACAGCGACCGCCTCAGGCATCGTATCCTTCGCCTCGTGGTGATCCGTCACAATCACATCCAACCCAATCGTTTTCGCGTGCTCCATCACCTCAAGCGCCGCAATTCCGTTATCCACCGTAATCAACAGGTCCACGCCACTTTCCTTCGCCTCCGTAAACGCCGCCACATTCGGCCCATAGCCTTCCGTAAATCGGTTCGGAATATAAAAATCAGCATTCGCGCCGAGCTTCCGTAATGTCTTTAGCAGCACCGCTACACTCGTCACACCATCCGCATCATAATCCCCATAAATAAGAATGTGCTCCTCCGCCTCAATTGCCTGCTTAATTCGATCGACCGCAAGCCCCATTTCCGCTAGCAAAAATGGATCATATGCCGCATATTTATCCGGATTTAAAAATTTATCCAATTGCCCCGCAGTCGTGACCTTACGACGCGCAAACAATTCCGCCATCGGTATCGTGCATTTTAATTCCTCTGCTACTTGTTGCATCGCCGTAGCGTCGCTTGTTTCAATCTGCCATTTATATTTAGAATGAATCATGAATATACCACCCCTCAACCTTACCCATTATACCGAAAAACACCAAAAATGTACACGCCATAAAAAAAGACCACCAACAAAGCAGTGATCTTTCTCTATTCGGTTTTAAACGGTTGGCTTAGGCTCGCTATCCGCAACTTCCACTTCTGAAACCTTCACTTTGCGTGACTTCTCAGCAGCAAGCGAACGTTCCAATTCCTTTTTGGCAGACTCGAGCGTCTTGATTTGCTTTTTCATCGAATTGACGCGAACAATATTCATACAGAAGAAAATCAAGCCCCCCACTAGAACCGATCCTAAAATAACGAGAATAAGCGGCCACTCCACCTTCGCGAACAAGAAGTTCACCTGTACCGAATCAACATTCACAATTGCAAAAATCGCAATAATAATAGCTAAAATAATCCCAACAATAACTTGCCATTGTACTTTCATTGCAAAAACCTCCTTCTTCCATTTATCAAATACCCGCAAAAGCACGCGTTTAATCCCATGATTCTTGTCTATACAATAAATCTAAATTTTTCAAATCACGCGTTCCCCACTGGACGTCCACAATCGACACACGTTCAAAATGAATCTCACCATAGGAATTGGCGTTATCATCAAAGTCTTCCATCACGATATGATCCTTCGCAATTTGGCGAACATACCCATTCAGCGTTTCCCGTTCGTCATCCTGGTCCAAATCCACCGAAATAGGGGCTTTGTGCGCGAGCGCCATTTGCAATCCATTCTCAAACAGATTCCCAAACGTACTCACATCAAACCTCTCGTGCTGCTCGTGATGTAGCGCATACAGCCGCTCCATCCTCGTCCCAGAAAGACCACCAGTATCTGCACGGAAAACCAAATCCAAGCGGATAATCAGATGCCCATCCGCTCGCGCCAATCTCGTCACCGTCTCCAAAACAAGATAATCTTTCGTCACTAACTGGACAAAGCCAACATACCAGCTATCCTTTTTCGTTGCGTCGTTATAAATATAAACCATCGTTCGCGCCTTCATTGCCTTTTTCAATACACGACATAAAATCTCTCTATCCATCAAAATCTCCTCATTTCTTTCCAATCATCTGAGGACGAGCGATTTTTCTACTTTTTAAAATATTTGATCCAATTCACTTTACTTCCTCCTAAAATGAAAACACCCAAATCGCCGCATAAACAAGCGCTAAGCCACCAACAAGAAGCAACGACTTCACCACATACCACGGCAAAATTCCTAATACGATGACAATAGCCCCCAAGATAATGGATATAAAGAATGAATCCCAACCGTCAAAATCAGGACCGCCACCATCTGACCAATTCTCATGCCATCTTTTGGAATAAAACAAGCCGAGTACGAAAATCCCAATACCAATTGCTATCACTACAATCTGCCAAATCATCTGCCTATCTTTCTCCTTTATCACCATAAAAAACGCCGAATGCTTGCCTTACCTGAAAAATACTAGTCAGATAAGGTAACATTCGGCATTAGACATATTTTAGCTAAGTCTTGCCGAAAATCCGCTTATCACAGATTATACGACTGGTTGGTCTGTTCTTGAACGTTTTTTCTTCTTCTGTGTTTGAATAACGCCTTTTTTCTTCAATTCGCGTTTCTTGAATACATACCACAATTGCATAGCCATGAAGATGGAAGAGAATACACTAGAAACTAATCCAACTAATAGCGCAATCGAGAAGTTCAGAATCGACTCATTACCGAAGATGATTAAAGCGATAACCGTGAATAACACCGTCAAAATCGTATTGATCGAACGGATGAATGTTTGGCGTAAACCATGATTAACCGCAAATGAGATATCCTCTGGTTTTTTGAAACGTCCCATTTTGTAGGAAACGTCCCTGATCCTATCCGCCGTAACGATTGTATCATTGATCGAGTAACCGATGACGGTCAGCACCGCCGCAATAAATGTTAAATCAACCTCAAGCTGGAAGATACTAAAGAAGATAAAGATAATAAACGCATCAAACAGTAACGAAAGAATTGTTGCAACCCCCATCGATAGTTCGAATCGGAACGCGATATAAACAACGATTAAGAGCGAAGCAATTGCTAGTGCCCATAGACCATCTTTCGCGAGTTCCTGCCCAACTGTCGGCGTTACCGTACTAATATTCGGGTCTGTTCCGTACGCTTTCTTGAAATGCGTTTTAAACTTCGCAATTTCGTCCTGCGTTAAAGCACCCTTATAACTAATAACGGCCGTTTTATTATTGTTTTGGAAATTGACATCATCAGATGGCATATCGATTTCCTTCAAATCCTTATTGATCTGCGTTTCGGTCAATGCTTGTGTGGATGTTACTTCCGCACGCGTCCCGCTCGCAAAATCAATACCGAGATTCAACTTGAACACCGATAAAATCACAATCCCGATCACAACAATGACCGCAAAAGTCGTTAAGAACGCACGATGATGTTTTACAAAATCATATTTATCAAAATGCGTCTTCAAATCGAATGTTTGCTTGCCTTCATGTAAGTCATGGATATCCTTACGACGCACAGCAAACAGTCCTGGCTTGTTGTTCAGCGCATTACTGCTTACAAGAAGCCCCATAAGTGCTCTTGAGCCCCAAACAGCTGTTAGGAAACTCACTAAAATACTAATAATTAACACGGTCGCGAAACCTTTAATCGAGCTTGACCCGAAGTAGAAAAGAACTCCAGCAACGATCAGCGTCGAAATGTTTCCATCAAAGATAGCTCTGAAGGATTCTTTCCCACCTGTATCGAAGGCTGTTTTCGTGGATTTACCAACCTTGAGTTCTTCCCTTATTCGCTCGTAGGTAATAACGTTGGCATCTACCGCCATACCAATACCGAGAATTAATCCGGCAATACCTGGTAGTGTAAGGGTTGCATTTAACAAACCTAAAATGAGCAATACGATATACGTATAGGCAACTAAAGTGATGGAAGCAATAATACCTGGCAAACGGTATACCGCCATCATGAAGATGAAGATTGCAATAACACCCACTAGTCCAGCAACAACGGTTTCAGACAATGCATCTTGCCCAAATTGTGCGCCAACAGATGTGGAATAAACTTCGGTCAATTTAACAGGAAGCGCACCAGAGTTTAGCAAGTTTGCTAGCTCTTTCGCAGAATCCATTGTAAAACTACCCGAGATTTCTACTTTCTTCGTATCCAATTCTCGATCTACGTTTGGTGCAGAAAGGAAAGCTGGTTTTTCTTTCACACGTTCTGTTTTGTATTTCAGACCTTCTTTCCAGTCCAACCAAATAACCAATTGATTGTCTGGCGCTTTTGCAGCAATAGTTTTTGTTACGTTCGCAAATTTATCTTTGCTTTTCATTTCCAACGTAACGATTGCTTGATTTTTGTCGTTCGTAACAGCTTTGGCGCTACCTGGTACAAGATCACTACCATCCATCATCAGTTTATCGTTAGCATCACGGAACGATAAGACTGCTTGCGTGGATAGAATTTTTCGTGCTTCTGTTTGATCAGTTACACCCGCGAGTTGGACACGAATACGGTTTCCACCCTCGATAGTAATAACAGGCTCTGTAACCCCTAAAGTATTAATACGTTGATCCAATGTTGCCACTGTTTCTTTCAGCGTTTCATTGGTTACTTTGCTTTTTCCATCCGCCGGTTCTACTTGGTAAAGTACCTCAAACCCACCTTGCAAATCAAGCCCAAGATTAATTTTATCTAGGACGGGTTTTGCAGTGAGAATGACTGTTCCAAAAATAATTGCGACGATCAGGAAAAATGTAATTATCTTACTCTTCTTTATCATTTCTTTCTAATTCCTCCCTCATCTACTAACAACAGACACCTTTAAAGATGCCATTACGCTATGTAGAATGCTACTCTTGACCATCCAGTTGAAGCGATAAAGTATCAACATTCGCTTCGTCCTCTGACGGTCCGATTGTTATAAAGTCCATTAATGATGCTATTTTCATTTGTAAAATGTCGTGAATGCGTTGATGCAAACGCGGATTCTCTTGACCCTTCCAAACAACTTCAACCAAAAAAGACCAAATATGTTCCGCTTTAATTTCACGATACCCCATAAGTTTAAAATCTTCTACTCTAATTAAAATTGCCGTTTCTAATTGGCTATACCATTCTTTGTCGGATCCCATCCTCATTCTCACACCTTCTTTTTCAAACAACATAGATTCATTTTATCTAATTATGCAGTAAATGGGAAGCATAATCTTCAAAAAAACGAAATCTTTATTCCGAGTGCCCCCACAAAGTAGTCACTCTTTCCTCTAAAATCCATTTTTTTTGCCTAGCGATATTTCTGTATACCCGTATATTTATAAGAAAAAACAAGCCAATACAAGGAATTTAATCCATGGCTTGTTTTTCAAGAAAAGAAAAGCTTATTTTTTCTCTGTATCTACTTCCGTTTCAGTTACTTCTTCCACTTCCGCTTCAACTACTTCTTCCTCAACTGCGTCTGCCTTCGCTAAAACAGTACGAACTGCATTGCGATCAAAAGTTAGTTCACTTCCAGCACAATCAAGTACAACATTGCCATCTTCAATTGCTACAACTGTACCGTGCAATCCTCCGATAGTAATGATTTTATCGCCTTTAGCCAAACTGCTTTGCATCGAATTTACTTCTTTTTGACGTTTTTGTTGTGGGCGGATAAGCAAGAAGTAGAACAATACGATCATTAATAATAAAGGTATTAACATTGCCATGTTTTTATTCAGCTCCTTTCATTTTTATTCTATATTAGAAATTTTTCGCATTCGGACCATTAAGGCCATACTGCTCAAAAAATTCTTCCCGGAAATCAGCAAGGCGGTCATTCATGATGCTTTCGCGAACTTGCTCCATTAAGTTTAACAGAAAATGTAGATTATGATAAGTGGTAAGCCTAATTCCAAATGTTTCATCACAACGAATCAAATGACGAATGTAGGCGCGCGAATAATTTTTGCATGTATAACAATCACAAGCTTCATCGATTGGTCGGAAATCACGTGCAAACTTAGCGTTTCGAACAACGAGCCTACCTTGACTTGTCATACACGTCCCGTTTCGCGCAATACGCGTCGGAAGGACACAGTCAAACATGTCAATACCGCGAATGACGCCATCGATAAGTGCATCAGGAGAACCAACTCCCATCAAATAACGCGGCTTGTTCGCTGGCAACAATGGTGTTGTATATTCTAACACCTCATTCATAATGTCTTTGGGCTCACCAACCGATAAACCACCAATCGAATAACCAGGAAAATCCATCGATACAAGATCACGGGCACTCTGCTCACGTAAATCTTTATACGAACCACCTTGTACGATCCCAAAAAGACCTTGATCATGTGGACGAGCATGTGCTTTTAGGCCACGTTCAGCCCAGCGAGACGTTCGCTCAATTGATTTTTTCATATAATCATGCGTTGCTGGATACGGTGGGCATTCATCAAACGACATCATAATATCCGATCCTAGCGAGTTTTGAATTTGAATCGCTTTCTCCGGTGAAAGGAACAGTTTGTCCCCGTTCAAATGATTGCGGAAATGGACGCCCTCTTCCTTAATATCGCGCATATCGCTCAAGCTAAACACTTGATAACCGCCAGAATCCGTCAAAATCGCCTGATCCCAGTTCATAAATTTATGAAGACCACCAGCTTCTTCAATCAAATCTTCACCAGGTCGCAACCACAAGTGATACGTATTGCTCAAAATGATACCAGAACCCATCGCTTTTAACTCTTCAGGAGACATCGTTTTAACTGTTGCAAGCGTTCCAACTGGCATAAACATAGGTGTATCAAACGAACCGTGCGGCGTATGTATCTTGCCCAAACGTGCACCTGTTTGTTTATCTGTTTTTATTAGTTCATAGGTAATCGCAGCCATTTTCTACCTCTTTCTATTTGTTATATCCACATCATAGCATATCTAAAAAAGCACTGAAAAACAAGTCTTTTCTAGTAAAAAAATAAATTAAGCATAAATAAACATCGCGTCGCCGAAACTAAAGAATCGATATTCTTGCGCAACCGCATGCTCATACGCCGTCATAATTTTCGCACGATCAGAAAGAGCACTCACAAGCATAATTAGCGTCGATTTCGGCAAATGAAAATTCGTAATTAGCGCATCAACGGCCTTAAACTCATAGCCTGGCGAAATAAAAATATCCGTCCAACCACTATCTTCCCGCAGTTTTCCGTCAAACTTCGTGGCAATCGTTTCCAATGTTCGAATCGACGTCGTACCAACCGCAATGATTTTACCACCGCTTGCTTTCACATCTGTCAAAACCTCTGCAGCATCTGCCGTTAAACGATAAAATTCGGAATGCATCTTATGATTAGCCGTATCTTCCACATCTACCGGCCGAAACGTTCCCAATCCTACATGCAAGGTCAAAAACACCACTTTCACACCTTTTTGGCGCACCTGTTCCAGCAAATCTTGCGTAAAGTGCAAACCAGCTGTTGGCGCTGCCGCTGAGCCATTTTCACGAGCAAAAACAGTCTGGTAGCGATCCTGATCCGCCAGCTGCTCCTTAATATATGGAGGTAGAGGCATTTCGCCTAACCGCTCCAAAATTTCATAAAAAATACCACTATATTCAAATTGCAAAATTCGACCGCCGTGTTCCAGCTCTTCTAAGCAAACCGCCGAAAGCTCGCCGTCGCCAAACTGAATACGCATCCCTTTTCGAATGCGCTTCGCTGGTTTCACAAGCGTTTCCCAAGCATCGCCTTCCGTTTGTTTCAGCAACAAAACCTCCATATGCGCGCCTGTTTCTGCTTTTTCTCCATGAAGCCGCGCCGGCAACACTCGCGTATCGTTCAAAACAAGTGCATCGCCAGCGTTCAGGTGCTCCAAAATCGCTGGAAAATGCTTATCCTCGATCGCGCCCGTCTCCTTATTCAATAGCATCAACCGACTCGACGTCCGATCAAGCAATGGCGTCTGCGCAATTAATTCCTCTGGTAATTCAAAATCAAAATCCTCTACTCTCATCCCGACACACCTTTTCATTCACTTTTCGTTAATCCTAAATGCTCATATGCTGCATCCGTCACGAGTCTTCCGCGCGGCGTCCGCTGCAAAAAGCCAATTTGTAACAAATACGGTTCCTGCATATCTTCAATCGTTTCGCGTTCCTCACCGATACTCGCTGCAATCGTATCCAAGCCAACCGGTCCACCACGAAATGAGGCAATAATCGTCGTCAGCAATCGCTGATCAATCGTATCCAAACCACGCGGATCCACTTGCAAAAGCGTCAGCGCCTCACGCGCCAAACCTTCCGTCACTAACCCATCACTACGAACCTGCGCAAAGTCACGCACTCGTTTTAGCAATCGGTTGGCAATCCGAGGTGTCCCACGAGACCGTCTCGCAATCTCAACTGCACCATATTTCTCCACTGCCGTATCCAAAATATCCGCCGTCCGCGTCACAATCTCCGTCAACTGCTCCTCCGAATAAAATTCCAAATGATCAATCACGCCAAACCGGTCTCGTAAAGGAGCCGATAACTGACCAGCCCGCGTCGTCGCTCCAATCAACGTAAACGGAGGCAAATCCAAGCGCACCGACCTCGCCGTAGGACCCGTCCCAATCACAATATCCAAGCAATAATCTTCCATCGCCGGATATAAAATCTCCTCAATCGAGCGATTCAATCGGTGAATCTCGTCAATAAATAGCACATCCCCCGGCTCAAGCGTCGTAAGTATCGTCGCCAAATCCCCAGGACGCTCAATCGCCGGACCACTCGTCGTACGCATCGTTGTCCCCATCTCATTCGCAATGACCATCGCAAGCGTTGTTTTCCCAAGCCCAGGTGGCCCATACAACAGCACATGATCCAGCGCTTCTTCCCGCTGTTTCGCCGCTTCAATAAAAACCGCTAAGTTATGCTTCACTTTTTCTTGCCCAATATATTGCGCCAAGGTCTGTGGGCGGAGACTTTTCTCGAAGGAAACTTCCTCTTGATTCACATTTTCACCAGAAACGATGCGGTCTTCCATATCACATTCCCCTTCCTTACTTCGTCATGAGCTGTAATGCCAACTTAATATAATCGTTGCTCGTCAACACTTCTTTTTCCAATTTCGGCAATACTTTTTTCAGTTCCCGCGTACTGTAGCCTAAAGCCTCAAGCGCCAACACCGCTTCCTCCAGTGCAGGCGGTAAGCCATCCGATATGTCCTTCGTCGCCTTTTGCACCGTAATCTGATCCGCCGCAACATCCGCCAGCTTCCCTTTCAGATCCAAAATAATCTGGCGTGCCGTCTTCTTCCCAACGCTTGGAAACTTCGTCAAATAGACATCATCCTCGGCCTCAATCGCCGAAATAAGCGGTACCGGATCGCCCGCAGCAATGATTGCAAGCGCACTCTTTGGTCCAATTCCCGACACACCGAGCAATTTCTTGAACAAATAGCGCTCCTCTGAAGTCTGAAACCCAAATAAGGAAATATTATCCTCACGCACATGTTGATATACATAAACTTTCGTCTCCTTGCCTTCCAAACTCGAGAAAGAAAAAGGATTTCCAGTAATAATTTGATAACCGATGTGACCTGTTTCGATCACGATATACTCCGGAGAAATATCCGTTACAATACCCTTAATATATTCATACAAAGAAAATGCCCTCCATCAAATAAAATTCACTCCTTCCATGATAGCATAAAAAAGAACATTTGTACTATCAAAAGTAAAACAAAAAGCCAGTATCTCATTTAAAAGACACTGACCTGTTTCGAAAAACTATCCGAGGTATTTAATATTATTCGCAATCACCGTTGCCGAGGCATCAAATTGCGCTTGTTCCATTTCATTTAATTGTAATTCAATAATTTCCTTAATGCCATCTTGGGCCAAAACAGCAGGAACTCCGATCGCAATACCGTGTTTGTCATATTCCCCATCCAACACACAAGAAACAGCCAAAGCACGATGGCTGCCACTGAAAATATTACGACAAATTTCTACAATCGTGCCAGCAATACCATATTCTGTGCATCCTTTTTGATGGTAAATTTCAAAACCCGTGTCTCGTGCTCGCTCACCGATCGCTTTTAGATCAAACTCCGTCCCAAACTTTTCCTTACTATAAGCATTGATCGACTTGCCATACACCGAAGAATGCGACCACACCGGGAATTGCGAATCGCCATGTTCCCCGAGAACAAACGCATCAATACTCTGCGGCGCCACATCCAACTGCTCTGACAACAACCGACGCAACCTCGTGGTATCTAGCCATACTCCAGTCCCAAGCACTCGGTGTCTCGGCAATCCTGAGAGCTGCCAAACTTGATACGTAATAATATCTACAGGATTCGCTGCAACTAGAAAAATCCCTTCAAAGCCATTTGCCATCATTTCCGGAACGATATTCGCAATAATCCGCGACGTACTTTTTAGCTCATCAAGTCGTGTTTGTCCTTCTTTCAAAGCACCAGCCGTCACCGTGATGACTGCAATATCAATATCCTGACATTCCTTCGCCTCGCGCACACTAATTTTCATCATGCCGTGCGTAAAAGCCGCCGCATCCGCCAAATCTTTGCGATGCCCTTCCACCCGTTCTGTATGCAAGTCAACGAGCACTAATTCCTCACAAATATTCTGGTTTACAAAGGCATGCGCTGCCGCCGAACCAACATTTCCAGCACCGATAATCATTACTTTTCTTGGTTTCAATCCAATCATCCTTTCCCTCCATCATTCCTGCTCTTATTTTACACAGAAGCGCTTCGAAAAGAAAGCAATAAAATTCACTATTTTTGCGTCGTCGACTTCACCAATTCCAATTGCACCACATTCGCGCTAGCCACCACGCCCTGTAATTGGTACACAAAATAGCTACTCAAACCTAGCAATAATATCCCTAAAACTGCACCCGTTATGATTAATTTTTTCATTCTTATCCGCTCCATTCATCTTATTTATAAGCCCATAGTATCAAAAAACAAGCCCCGATTCCTGCGATTTAGATGACTAAACCTTACAATTTTGACACAAAAAAACTTGCCTACATAAGTAAGCAAGTCATTGTTTTAAAAATCTTCGTATGACGGTTTACGAGATACACACATGATGCCTGAGATAAGTAGCAATGCTCCTGGTACGATCCATAAAAGCTGGATCAGAACAAAGCCGACACCACCGATAATGATTAAAATAATTCCCCAAACTTTCGGATTCGTTTTAATCAAACATGCCGCGACAATCGCAAACGCTGACATGAGGAATACTAACACACCTATAGCTAGCGCTCCGATCCCGAAGAAACCGTCTATATTTTCTAACGTAACCGCTGATGCAGCTGTAATCGCCAAACCGACTAAAATCGTTGTTGCCGACGCAATGATTCCAGTAATCCCGCCAATTAATCCTAACACAAATTCTGCTGTTCTACTCATTAAGTTCTCCTTTATTATCGAAATTGACATACCTTTGCCTCAAGATTACACTAATATCTATGCCCTGTAAAGTCCGCATTAATAACCAGCCGCGTTCGTGTACACTTCCTGCACATCGTCATCATCTTCCAAAGCATCCAACATGCGCTCAAACTGCTCTTTTTTGCCCTCATCAACTTCACTCGAGACCTGCGGAATCATCGATAGTTCTGCCGTCACAAACGTATAGCCAGCCGCTTGGAGCGCATCCTTGACCTCCGTAAATGCGCTGGCCTCCGTATATACCTCAAAGGCCTCGTCACTTATTTCCACATCCTCTGCTCCAGCCTCAATCGCCTCTAGCATGAATGTATCTTCATCCACTTCCAGGCCTTCACGCATAATCACAATGTAGCCTCTCCGATCAAACATATAAGCGACACTTCCCGTCTCACCAAGACTGCCACCGTTCTTGTTGAATGCAACACGCACATTCGTCGACGTCCGATTCCGATTATCCGTCAACGTATGTACCAAAACCGCGATGCCACCAGGTCCATAGCCCTCATATGTAAATTCATCATAATGTTCCGCGTTTGCATTTCCAGATGCCTTATCAATCGCACGTTTAATATTATCATTTGGCATATTCACAGCCTTGGCTTTATCGACTACCAACCGTAACGACGCATTCGTATTTACATCCCCACCAGCCTTCGCCGCCACAAAAATCTCCTTCGCGAGCTTTTGAAAAACTTTTGCCCGCTTCGAATCTTGTGCATTTTTACGACCTTGAATGTTTTTCCATTTCTAATGTCCTGCCATCTCTGTTTCCCACTCCTTTTCAACCAATTATTACCTAAAAGTCTAGCCTAGTTAGCGTGAAACTTCAATGAAAACGATAGAAAAAAACACGCCAACACCATTTCGCGGTTTTTGACGTGATTCTACATATTCTTATTTTACTTTTACAGGAAGGCGATATACATGGTACGTACCTAGTTCTCGTGTGGTACCACCTAAAAGAGCGATTTCTTCTAGCGCATTTTGAACCAATTGTGCTTCGCCATCAGAAAGTAAGTCAATCAAGAAAAAGTACTCGCCGAGCGATGTTTTCAGCGGTCTGGACTCAATTTTGCTCATGTCGATGTTGCGCCAAGCAAATGTGGCTAACACTTTATGAAGCGCCCCTGGCATATTATTCGGCAAAATGACGCTAACTGATGTTTTTTCCTCCTCGCGATCTGGCAACGCAATCTGAACCGGATTCCGACTCAAAACGACGAATCTCGTCTGATTCAGCTCGATATCTTGGGCATTTTCTTTCACAATCGCAAGCTCGTACTCCTCAGCCGCCATGTAAGGCGCGATAGCTGCTACAAGTTCCTCTGGATGCTTGCTTACCCATTCCGCTGCATACGCCGTAGAAGGGGTCGTCTCGCGCTCGACACCATAGAGCTCCGTCTGCAAGAAAGTATGACATTGGGCAATAGCCTGTGGATGTGAGATCACTTTTTGTACAGATTGCCACGTATCTTTGTTATTCGGGTGGACCATGACATGTTGCGCAATCGGCACGACAATTTCTGCCACAATCGGCACGCTAGAAATATGAAATAAATAATCTAACGTAATATTGACCGTTCCTTCAAGCGTATTCTCAATGGGTACAACCGCCACATCTACGTCTCCCTTTTCAATCGCCATAATGCAATCAGGAATCGTCGTATAAGCGACCGTCTCCTCTTTTGGAAACGCGCTAATCGCCGCCGTGTGTGTGAATGTCGCAACCGGCCCCAAATAACCAACTTTCATACAAATGCCACCCCTTTATTAATCGATGAACTCAAACTCGAAGTCGAATAGGCGAACGATATCTCCATCCTCTGCTCCACGTTTACGCAAGGCATCATCGACACCCATTGCACGCAATTGACGAGAGAAACGTTGAATCGAAGCATCCCGTTCAAAATTAGTCATCGCAAATAGTCGTTCTAACTTCTCACCACTTAATACATACGTACCATCCGAATCACGCGTAATTTCAAAATCAGGCGCTTCTGCTTGGTATTTATACAATACTGTATCCTCTTCTTCTTTTTCAAGCAATTCATCTAGTGGGAATTCCGCCGTTGTTTCCAATTTATCCGCAATCGTTAGTAACAAAGCATTTAGCCCTGTTTTCGTAACCGCCGAGATCGGGAACACAGGAATATCCTCTTGTAATTTCTCTTTAAAAATAGCCAACTGTTCTTCTGCGTCCGGCATATCCATCTTGTTGGCAACAATGATTTGCGGACGTTCCATCAAACGCAGATTATACTGTTCCAGTTCGCTATTAATCGCTAAATAATCATCGTATGGAACGCGACCTTCGGAAGCAGACATGTCAATCACATGCACAATAACACGCGTCCGCTCAATGTGACGTAAGAATTGATGACCTAGTCCAACGCCTTGGCTAGCACCCTCGATCAAGCCAGGTAAATCCGCCATAACAAAGCTCCGACCGTCACCTGTATCTACCATTCCTAAGTTAGGGACAATGGTTGTAAAATGATACGCCGCAATTTTTGGACGAGCAGCAGAAACGACAGAAAGTAATGTGGATTTACCCACGCTTGGGAATCCTACTAATCCTACATCTGCAAGTACTTTCAACTCCAATTGAATCGTGCGCTCTTGCCCTGGCTCCCCATTTTCGGATAATTCAGGAGCAGGATTAGCAGGTGTTGCAAAACGTTTATTTCCACGTCCACCACGACCAGCTTTAGCGATTAACGCACGCTGACCATGTGCCACTAAATCCGCGATTACCTCGCCTGTATCAATGTCCGACACCACTGTGCCTTGAGGTACTTTGATCACTAAATCATCCGCGCCACGTCCATGCATACTTTTACTCATGCCATGTTCCCCGCGCTCTGCTTTAAAACGACGCTGGTAACGGAAATCAACAAGCGTACGCAATCCTTCGTCTACTTCAAAAACAACGTCACCGCCATTACCACCGTCACCGCCTGCTGGCCCACCATTTGGAACAAATTTTTCTCGACGAAATGCAACCATTCCATCCCCACCGTCACCGGCTCTTACATATATCTTGACTTGATCTATAAACATAATCATTCTCCCGTCCATTTTTATATCATCTGTTCATTATAACTAACTTTACTTGCATAGTCATCCTTTTTCGAAAATATTTTATGGTTTGGGAATTTATCATGTATAGAAAGAGCCTAAACCTTGTGTAAATGGTTTAGGCTCTTTCTATTTATATGGCATCGTGTTAGGCCCTTCTGAATCCAACTTTGTGATGGATATTTTGCTTTTTTAGAACCTCAATCATGAAACTGCATTCTCACTTGAATGCCTGTGCCGCTTTCACGGCTTTTTTCCAACCACCGTATAATGCAGCGCGTTCTTCTTCTTTCATCTCTACTTCAAACTTCTTATCTAGTTTCCAGTGCCTTTTGATTTCTTTTCTATCTTTCCAAACACCAACTGCAAGTCCCGCTAAGAAGGCTGCTCCGAGTACGGTTGTTTCCCGATTTTCAGGACGCTCAACAGGTACATTCAAAATATCCGCTTGGAATTGCATCAGGAAGTCATTGGCACATGCGCCACCATCTACATGGAGCAATTTCAACTCAATGCCAGAGTCTTTTTCCATCGCATTCAACACGTCTTTCGTTTGGTAAGCTAGGGACTCGAGTGTCGCACGAATGAACTGCTCTTTCTCCGTTCCGCGCGTTAAGCCAAATACTGCACCACGCACGTCAGAATCCCAGTACGGCGCACCTAATCCCACAAACGCTGGGACAACATAAACACCATCTGATGATTCAATCCGAGACGCGTAATTTTCTGAATCGCCGGAATGGCGCAACATCCGCATGCCATCGCGTAACCATTGAATCGCAGAGCCTGCCACGAAAATACTACCTTCTAGCGCATACTCAACTTTCCCATCGATACCCCAAGCAAGTGTTGTCAGCAAGCCAGTATCTGATTTGACCGCTTTGTCACCCGTATTCATCAATAAGAAGCAACCAGTGCCGTACGTATTTTTAGCCTCACCTTTTTCAAAGCAACCTTGTCCGAATAACGCGGCCTGTTGATCCCCAGCAATACCTGCAACAGGAACTTCCTCACCGAAGAAATGATATGGTACCGTTGTGCCGTACACCTCGGAAGATTGACGGACTTCTGGAAGCATCACTTTCGGAATGTTTAACATTTCAAGTAACTCATCATCCCACTGTAAATCATAAATGTTATAGAGTAGCGTCCGCGATGCATTCGAGTAATCTGTTACATGCGCCTTGCCACCCGTCAATTTCCAAACAAGCCACGTATCGATGGTTCCGAATAATAATTCCCCATTTTCCGCACGCTCCTGCGCACCATCCACATGATCCAAAATCCAACGCGCCTTCGTTCCTGCAAAATACGCGTCGATTAGCAGACCCGTTTTATCGCGAACAATGTCATTATAACCGTCCTTTTTCAACTGGTTACAAATGTCCGCCGTTTGACGAGATTGCCACACGATAGCATTATAAATGGGATTTCCCGACTCCTTCTCCCAGACCACTGTTGTCTCGCGCTGATTCGTAATCCCAATCCCCGCAATATCCTTTGACGAAATATTCGTCTTCAAAAGCACACCCGCAATCACCGCTAAAATGGACGCCCAGATTTCGTTCGCATTATGCTCCACCCAACCTGGCTTCGGAAAAATTTGTTCGAATTCCTTCTGTTCCACCCCAATAATTTCGCCCGTTTCGTCTACGATCATCGCTCTTGAACTCGTTGTACCTTGATCTAATGCTAAAATATATTTTTTTTCCATTGGTAAATCCCCCTAAATGAGTATGGTATTCTCTTACATTTTGTCACGCTTTTTGTTTTTTGTCGAGTTGCATGGTGAAAATTAAAATTAAAAGGAATAGAGCTACAAATACCCATAGCCAAATTCCGAAGTCATCGTTGATAAGTGCATTATAGCCTAGCCCACCAAGTGCCCCACCTACAATCGGCCCTAAAACCGGAACCCACGAATATGACCAATCCGATCCACCTTTTCCAGCAATCGGCCACACAAAGTGCGCAATTCGCGGTCCAAGGTCACGCGCTGGATTAATTGCATATCCTGTTGTTCCACCAAGTGACATCCCGATAACAACGATCAATCCACCAACAACTAGCGGATTCAAACCATCCGAAAAGCTATTAGCCCCAATTGACAGAAGTCCGAAAATCAGAATAAAAGTTCCCAACGCTTCCCCGAAAAAGTTAGATGTATAATGGCGAATCGCTGGCGCTGTGGAGAAAACGCCTAATTTTGTAGGTTTATCCTCCGTTTTTGCCCAATGCGGGTAGTAATGTAGCCATACTAATGTTGCCCCAATAAATGCTCCAATAAACTGCGCGGATATGTATGGGAAAACATCCGCCCATGGAAACTTCCCTGCTAAAGCCATTCCAATAGTAACCGCCGGATTTAAGTGAGCCAAACTCATATAACCAGACACATACACACCCATTGTTACCGCCAAGCCCCAAGCGATTGTAATGACAATCCATCCGCCAGCCTCAGCCTTTGAGCCTTTTAGTGAAACGCCTGCAACAACGCCACCACCAAATAATATTAGAATCATTGTTCCCAATAACTCCCCTAGAAACTGTGTGCCAATACTTGTGTCCATTTATTCCAACTCCTTTTGATTTTTGGTCTAAACACCCGCAACATAACACGCCCCTTGTTACAAACGCCCGTAAACCTTTCTCCATTTATTTCAAAAAAAGAATGACAATCAAAACTAAGACCTGCATAATAGCAGACTTATTGACGTTTTGATTGTCATCTCTTCTCCTGACAAATTTATTAACTTAAAGCTATTAAACCATATCAAGAAAACGCTGTCAACCCATTCGCCCCATCAGTTCGCTTGTGTTTTATTGCACTTGTCTAATGACTATACCCTAACATCCAGAGAGGATAAACATGGTTATACAGTAAAAGTACGGTTTAGTGTAAAGACTATTTTAGCGCAAAAAAAGAGACCCCCGAAAAGGTCTCTTCTCACTATTATGCTTCTTGTGCTACTGGATAAACACTAACTTTTTTCTTGTCGCGACCCATACGTTCAAAACGTACAATGCCGTCTGCTTTAGCGAAAAGAGTATCGTCGCCGCCGCGTCCAACGTTAGTTCCAGGATAAATTTTTGTCCCACGTTGACGGTAAAGGATAGACCCACCAGTCACAAATTGGCCATCAGCGCGTTTAGCACCTAAGCGTTTCGACTCAGAGTCACGTCCATTGGATGTAGAACCACCGCCTTTTTTATGGGCAAAATGTTGAATATCAAATTTTAACATGAAAATTCCACCTCCTACTTTTTGGAGTTAATCGTAATATAATCAGGATAGCTATACGCTAAAGATATCAATTGATGCTCCATGCCTTCCAGCAATATTTGAACATCCTCACTACCTCCTAATTCTTCAGGAACAGAATAATAAAGATAACCATCATCTTCTTCCATCACAGGCTCGACTCCCATTCTTTCACTTATAGCATTTACCATGCCAAAAGCAATTGACGTAGCCCCTGCACACACTAAATCAGCGCCTTGTTCAGCGAAATCCGCGTGTCCATCCATCTCAAAAGCAACGATTCGTTCCTCATGCCGAATAAAATCTACATGAATCATAAGTATCATCCCCTTTACAAATTAAGCGTTGATTGCATCAATCGTTAATTTTGTATAAGGTTGACGATGACCTTGTTTTTTGTGATAGTTCTTTTTAGGCTTATATTTGAAAACAGTCAATTTCTTAGCGCGACCTTGTTTTTCAACTTTAGCTGTAACAGTTGCACCTTCCACGAATGGAGCACCAACTTTAACAGCGTCACCACCAACAAAAACGACTTTGTCAAATGTTACCACGTCACCAACTTCACCTGCTAATTTCTCAACATAGATCTCTTGGCCCGCTTCAACTTTAACTTGTTTTCCACCTGTTTCAATAATTGCGTACATACTTGCACCTCCTCATATACTTAGACTCGCCATCATGAGGGGATTGTTAGAAACAATACTTAACCCTATTCTGAGCGGTTGTAGCATGGTGCGCTACAAACATAACATTAGAATGATACCATACAAAGAAAGCCCGTGTCAACAACTATTGTCAATGCTCCACTTGCGATATTCGATAAAAAGGTCGTACCTCATCCGCAATCATCCAATCGATATCCTCATCAAACGCAATTTCATCCAAAAAGGCATCCATCACGTCCATTGTTACCGTAACAGCCACATAAGATGGGTCACTCGCAAAAACGCCTCTAAGTTCCCGCTCCATCTGATAAATAAGCGTCTTCACAGAAGAAACATAGCCACTGCCTTCACACGTTGGGCAAGCACACTGCATTTCCTCAATAAGCGACTTATGTTTTTTGCGTCGCGTCAACTGCATCAACCCATTCTCAGAAAGCGCCTCTACTCGGACCGTTGTCTCATCCATTTCCGCTAAACGTTGCATTCGCTCACGTAACATCTTTAACTGTTCACTACTCATCCCGCTAATAAAATCAATTAAAATGAAACCACTCATATTACGCAATCTCAACTGACGCCCAATTTCCTCGAGTACAGCTGAATTAATAGTAAAAGCTGTCTCTGTCGTTTCTTTCGTTGATTTAAAGTTACCCGAGTTCACATCGATAACCCACATTGCTTCTGTTTTTTCAATAACAATCGACGCGCCATTCTTCAAAAACACAGTCGGCCTAAGTAAACGATTGATCGCGACTTCCAAATTGAATGCAGAAAAAATGCCTCCCTTTTCTCGAAAAAGAGTAACCTCGGAAAATTGTTGCTTTAAGTCTTGGCAAAGCGTTGCATCATCACAAAGGATCTCTGTGTTTTTGTTAACGAGCGAGTGGTTCGCTAGTATAGCGGCAACACTTACGCTGGCAGCTTTAATTTTACGATTAGAGCCCTTTGTCCGAGCTAAAATAGACGCCATTTCTTGACGCGCTTGAATGATATCTCCCTCGATTGTATCAGAATTCACAGTAGCAGCAATAGACCTTAATATAATCCCCTCATTCTCCAACAATAACGGAGAAACAAGCTGTTGTAGACGCTCTTTGTCCATTTCCCGTATCTTTTTAGAAATTGCCAAAAATGATTTGCCATAACTATATACAACAGAACCTTGCGAAACCTCAATAATGCCAGTAAGTAGCGGTGCTTTCGTTGCATTCCCCTCTCTTTTCACCTGAACAACTAGCTTTAATCCTTCATGCAATTGATACATTTCTGGAATATCTTGCAAATGAATAAAAGCATTCTCTTTATGACCTATATTCACGAAGGCAGCGTTAATCTTACGGTTAATCTTTGTAATCGTTCCTACATATATATCAGATACTTGCGGCTCATCCGTTGGCCTAATAATATCTATGCCGACAAGTGCCTTTTCTTCCATAAAAGCAATGCGCTTCTCTTTTCCTATAGCGTTAATTATAATTCTCAATGCCATGCCTCCTGGACACAATACTTTTTTACATTCCTATACCAAACAGCGATAGACGTCCTCGATACCCCATATTTATCTGCTAACTGTTGCTGATCAAAATCTTTTAACTCAGGGTACCCATTGACAATAGTAGCATATTCTACAGCACCGACAATCGATTTGTAGTTCACATTCCGTTTAATTGTAATGGGATATACATCCAAAAAACGACGTAATAACTGTTCCGCTGCGATTTGAACCTCTGAATCATATCTAGACATTACCATTTCCAAATAAGAAAATGCTTCCTCTTGTTTGAATGGCGCTTTCCTCATATCTATCGCCGGTTCCTCTAGATACTCATTAATTGCTTTCTCCCATGCCAAGATCTCGCCTGTTTTAATATTATATGCGTCCGCAATTTTTCCAATAAAGGCTTGCTTATCTTTTTGCATCAGATACATGTAGTTAGCTGTCGCAACAACCGATCTAACCTCATCCTTTGTCAACCCATGAACCCCACTAAATACATGATGGGCAATATCTATATATGCTTGCTGGTTTTGTTTCTCCGTTGGCAATGGATTTTTATCCTTATAGGGCTCCAAAATTCGGTATGTGTCCTCTAACTTCCATTCATCCATGAAAATTCCTCCTGTAGCAAAAAAGCTGGTTACTAACAGAGACATCAACGTCTCCATTAATAAATCCAACTTTTATTTTCTGTGTCTCACACTTTATCAATTCCCACCAAATAGATGCTTCAAACGACTGAAAAAACCTTGTTTCTGCTCATCAATAGACATCAATGGAATAGATTCTCCCAAGAGTCTCCGAGCGATATTTCTATATCCAATGCTCGCTTTATTGTTTGCTTGCATCGAAACTGGTTCCCCGCTATTGGAAGAACGGATTACTTCATCGTCGTCAATAATTATTCCGATCAGTTCGATAGACAAGTGTGTTGTTATCTCATCGATATCCATCACATCTCCGTTACGCATCATTTGCGTCCTGATTCGATTAATAATCAATTTCGGCGCTTCTATATCCTCCTGTTCAAGCAACCCAATAATTCGGTCCGCATCACGAACGGCGGATATTTCTGGTGTCGTAACAACTAATGCTCGATCAGCTCCAGCAACAGCATTCTTGTATCCTTGCTCAATCCCAGCAGGACAATCAATCAGAATAAAATCATAGTCCGGCTTCATTTGACTGATCAATTCTTTCATTTGTTCCCCTGTAACAGCACTTTTATCCGTCGTCTGAGCTGCCGGTAGCAAGAACAATAAGTCCTCAAAACGCTTGTCCTTAATGACTGCTTGATGCAATTTACAACGACCTTCCACCACATCTACAAGATCATAAATAATCCGATTTTCTAAACCCAATACTACATCCAAGTTTCGAAGTCCGATATCCATATCGACTAAGCACACTTTCTTGCCTTGCAATGCAAGCGCTGTACCAAGGTTGGCAGTTGTAGTCGTCTTACCAACGCCACCTTTTCCTGAAGTTATAACTATAGCCTCACCCATGTTTATTGTCCTCCTTGAAAATTAGAAATTTCCGGTCTAATTTTTCTTAGTATATGTAAGCTATCAATTTTGAGCTCACTTTTGTCATCTATATATGCAGTCAATATATTTTCCTCTATCCGCTCCTTGCTACTCTCATCATCAAAACCATGGATCTGATCAGCAATACGAATTTGCGATGGGTACTGAAATTTCCCAGTCACAACTGCCTTTAAATCCCCTTCAAAGCCAGCATGGATAATTCCTTTAACATTACCTAAGATAAAGATGTTTCCTGTAGCTCGAATGGCTCCCCCAGGATTAACATCCCCAACAAGTAATAAATCACCTGGAACATTGATAATTTGACCCGAGCGAACTATCGTGGCAAGTGAAAAAATCTGCTCCTCTTCTTTCCACTTCTTCGCGTCTTGCTTGCTCATTACATTACTCGTAAAACCACTGACTTCCATCACACTATTTTCTTGAATAATAGATTTAATACTATGTTCTTCAGCTTCTGTAAAAAGACGATTCCCTATATGTACTTGAACAGCTAACTTTTGATACTGAGATACTATCTTCTGCTGTTCCTTAAGGTGCTGTAGTAATCCTTCTTCCAACTCGACAAGACTCGCTGTATCACTCAAAAAGATGCTAATGCCATCTTTTGTCCCTTTTATTTGAACATATTTTTTCAATCGACCTTCACCTCACAGCTCGTTTAGTTTAGAATACAAAAGATACTCTTCTATCATAATAAAACTATATCAGTCTGTAAAGCGCTTTGTAAGCAAACAGACTGATATCAACCCTCATTCTATTTTCCATCGCTCTGCTTTAATTTCAAGAGAAAACTTCTAAAGGGAAAGAATGCAATTAAAAAGAAAGCAAGATTTAGCAAAATCGTAGTCCATAGTCTTTGATCCACAAAAGAAGACAATGTCATGTCAGTCACTCCAATTAGCACATAGAAACCATATACTAAGCTCTCTGTGAGAATTACATTAAAGACTACTACCAAACCTACCAAAGCAATGTTGTTCTGTAATACCTTCATAAACTTATCCGTCAAATACACTACGAGTGGGAAAATGGCAAAATAAATACCTAAAATACCAGTATAGTATATATCAAAAACCATTCCTAAAACGAAAGCGTAGATTAATGTAATATTTCTATTATAAAAAGTGGCCATTAACACTAGCATAACGATAAGAAAATGAGGAATAAAAAATCGTTGTTCACCAAAGAAAGCTTGACTAAACAAAAGACTCGAAATACCTTCCAAAATGAAAACTGCGATTGCAATAAGTGGTAGCGCAACTACTTTTCTCATATTCATCAGGATCCAGTTCCTTCCGAGTCATCACCTTCCAATGTACGTTTCAATACGATTACATGACTCAAATCGTATAAATCCGCTCCTGGCTTAACAAGAGCCGTTTGCGACAACCCCATCTTATCGGTTTCGACTTTCTCAATCGTTCCAATAAAGATATCCGATGGAAAAATACCACCAAGACCAGATGTGACAACTTTTTCGCCTTTAGTGAACTTTTGATCCACAGGTAATTGTTTCATCTCCAATAATCTCTGTTCTGAATCATAGCCATTGATAATGCCATATGCGGCCGCTTTACCTTGTACGATAGCCGAAATTCGATTCCTATCATCCGTTGAGCTAAGTAATTTCACTGTGGAAGATTTCGCACCAGTTTTCGTGACTTTACCTATCATTCCCTCTGGTGTGCGGACAGCCATATTGGGTTTCACACCGTCCACAGAGCCTTTATCAATTTGAATTTGTGTATTCCAATTATCTGGATTCCTTGAAATAACCGTCGCATTGATCGGGTCGTAATCACTTAAATCTGCTTCAATATCCAATGATTTTTTCAACTCTGCGTTTTCTTTGCTTAAATCTGCCACTTTACTTTCAAGCTGTGCCAATTCTTCTAAACGTTTTTTCAGATGTTCGTTCTCAGTGTATGTGTTTCTCAAGTCTTTTGCCCCATCAAAAAATCCTGCAATAAAACCAACTGGCTTAGAGACTATGTTCTCTCCAAAACCTGCAACATCTTTTACAAATTGCTCTGGCCAAGATGCTTTACTCTTTCCACTCAGTGAATATCCAACCAATGCGACTAAAACAATAATGGATACCAACAAGATAATTAAACGTTTATTTAAGAAAAACTGCGGCATAATGAACACCTCATCTCGTCAATCCTCTTCTTTACAACTGTGTTATAGGTCCTGATTCCACCAAAAACAGGTAAATTACATCAGTTCATTTTTTTCTTTTTATACAAATCCATGTTCTCCAGTGATTTACCTGTTCCTATCGCAACACAATCAAGCGGATTTTCTGCAATAATTACTGGCATCTTTGTTTCTTCTGCAATAACAGAATCCAAATTACGAAGAAGAGCTCCACCGCCAGTTAAAACAATTCCTTTATCCATAATATCTGCTGATAATTCTGGAGGCGTATTTTCTAAAGTACTCTTTACTGCATCAATAATGGACGCTACAGTATCTGCCAATGCTTCACTTATTTCTTCTGGAGAAATTTCAATCGTTTTTGGTAACCCTGTAACCAAATCACGACCACGAATACTAAATGGAGCCAAGCCAAGATTGACCGGATCAGCAGAGCCGATTTCCATTTTAATTGTTTCAGCAGTACGATCTCCGATTAACAAATTGTATTTCTTGCGAATAAAATTGATAATCGCATCATCCATGTCGTCTCCAGCAGTACGTTCAGAGCGACTTGTTACGATACCACCTAATGAGATAACAGCAACTTCTGTCGTTCCACCGCCAATGTCTACTACCATACTCCCGGTAGGATCCCAAACTGGAAGGCCCGCACCGATTGCTGCTGCAAATGGTTCTTCGATTGTATATGCTTCTTTAGCCCCAGCTTGACGTGTAGCATCTGTCACGGCGCGTTTTTCAACACCAGTTATTCCTGAAGGTACGCAAATCATAACACGTGGCTTACTAGCACTTGCCCCTTTGCTCGCCTTTTGGATATAATATTTCATCATCGCAGCAGTTGTATCATAATCTGCGATAACACCATCTTTCATAGGACGTATAGCAACGATATTTCCTGGAGTTCTACCGATCATGTTCTTCGCTTCACTACCGACTGCAACGATTTCTTGTGTATCTTTCTTCATCGCAACAACAGAAGGCTCTCTTAAAACAATACTCTTACCTTTCATGTATACTAAAGTGTTTGCTGTTCCCAAATCAATTCCAATATCTTTATTACCAAATCCAAACATTTATTAATCTCCTTTTCTTTTCTTAATTATCACTTTGTTCATGATTGCTGTCTCTCTATTAACTCTATATAGTTATTAAATTCCCAGCCCAAAGATTTTTTATAATAATCAGGTAGGCTGATATCCCTCAGTGTTTTATGTAAAAACAGATACACATAAACAACCATCTTATTATAACATAACTAAGAAGAACAGACATTAATTTTTGATGAGATACATAAAATATTTATCTTTTCTTTAGAAATATCCCTCCTGTTTTAAACTTGTAAATGAATTATGGCCAATGATAATATGGTCAATCAAAGGAATACCTAGTAAATCGCCGGCTTTTTTCAATCGTTTTGTAACCGTAATATCTTGATGAGACGGGCTTGCATCCCCAGATGGATGGTTATGAAAACACATGACGCTCGCAGCCGAATGTTTCATTGCCTGTTTAAAAATCTCCCTTGGATGCACAACACTACTGTTCAAACTTCCAATAAAAATTGTTTCACGATGAACTAATTTATTTCTCGTACTCAAAAATATGCAGTGGAAGTGCTCTTGTGATAATAAGCTCATCTCTTGCATAACCAAATCTGCCCCATCTTGAGGTCCTCTGATGACAGGGAATTCTAACGTTTTTTGTTGTCCAATACGTTTACTTATCTCGATTGCAGCAAGTACTTTAGCTGCTTTCGCAAGCCCAATGCCTTTTATCTGCATTAACTCCTGTAATGATGCCTCTCGCATTTCAGATATGTCTACAAACTTTGAAATCACTTTATTAGCAAGATCAACAACTGATTCTGTTTTACTACCTGTTTCAAGAATAATAGCGAGTAATTCTGCATTGGACAAACTAGAGACCCCCTTTTTCTGAAGTCTTTCACGTGGTTTTTCAGTATGCGACATTTCTCTTATGAACATGATCCTACCTCCTCTTTTTCAACGATGGAAGATAAACTTCCAGAAATAATCACTTATAAAAGGGCTACACATAAAGCCTACCAGTATAAATGGAACAAAAGGTATTTTCTTCGCCTTTAGTCCCTTCTGAAACATATAGGCCGCCCCTATTAAGGTTACTCCAGAAAATACAGCTATCACAAAAATAAATAATGCTTCTTTAAGGCTGAGCAGAAAGCACAGAAGTATTAATAATTTTATATCACCAAACCCAAATCCTCGCCTAACAAGAAAGTATGTCCCTAGAAAGATAATACACCCCATAAATAATTGATATAATTGGCCTGAAAGCATATCCCGATTTGTTAAGCCATAAAAGCCCGCAAAACCGAGGAAATAAACCAACAATATGAGATTTGGTATGTGAAGATAGAATATATCACTGACATACAAAATTATAAGCAACGAAAAAATAAATACGTGTACGTAAAAGGAGTAATTAAATCCATACACTGAATATAGAGTGCAAATAAATATTGGTGATAATAACTCCACAATAAAATACGTCCTGCTCATCCGTTCATTACAACAATTAGAGCGCCCCTTAAGCATAACGAAAGACATAACTGGGATCATATCTATTGCTCGTAGCTTTTTTCCACAATGATCGCATTCTGATGATTTTCTGAGCAAAAATGGCCTTCTAACAGGATAACTAGAACCCACAACATGTAAGAATGACGCCAAAATTAAACTGTACGTTGATAAAATTAAATAAACCATGATATACCTCCAATCTCTTGGCTCTCAATATATCATGGGACAAAATAACTGTCACATTAGCATAAAACGTTTTCCAGTAGAATCAATCCCCTGAAAAAAGGGTTTTATCTAAGGGAAAATGATGATTCCTTCCAAAAGAAAGCGTTTAAAAACTTTTTATTAGTATTTTACAACTAATTGAAATCAAGCTAGAATAAGAAAAGGCTCTTTAAAAGAGCCCTTCCAAACCATATATACGTCAAACGTGTAACATATATTTTCTTATTTCTGAAATAAAGTATAGAGAACCAGTAATGAGTATTATTTCTTCAGAGTTATTTAACCAGCTGTTTAATTCACTCTCCCAATACTCAACCGGGACAACATTATTAGACTTTGCAATTCGTTCTACTTCATCTCTTGATAAAGCTCTTGGATAATCGAATGTAGTTATATATATCTTTGAGTTTTCGATTTCTTTTAGTAGCCCAATCATCGCTGTAAACTCCTTATCCTTCATCGCTGTAAATAGGACTTTGATGGCTCTTCCTTCAAACATTTTACTGGAATGCACCAAAGCAATAATTCCTTCTAGGTTATGCGCGCCATCTAGATAAACTATAGGCGATTCCTTCACTTTTTCCATGCGTCCCGGCCAACTGGCTTTTCCAATGCCTTTTTTTATGTGTTTATTGGTAATTGTAAACCGCTGTTCTTTAAGTAACTCTAATGTTTGTATAGCTACAGCTGCATTATTTAGCTGGTGATCTCCTAACAACCCAACTTCTATACCGGCAAGCTCATCGATTTGCGTACAGTAAGTAAACCTATTATCCTCTTCTTTTTGTACATGGAAATCAGTATCCAGTTGATATATATCCGCGTGAAATTCCGTCGCTCTTTTTTTATATAGACTTCGGATTTCCGGCTGTAACACACCACTAACTATTGGGACGCGTTGTTTAAAAATACCAGCCTTTTCTAGTGCAATGCTCTGTAGGGTATCCCCTAAAAACTCCATATGATCCATACCTATTGTTGTAACAACAGAGACTAGTGGTACGATAACATTGGTTGAATCCAACCTACCACCCAAGCCTACCTCGACAAGCCCGATATCAATCGCTGTGTAATCGGCAAAGTAAAGAAACATCATGACAGTAATGATTTCAAACTCAGAGGGATGGCCAAGATCCGTTTGATCGAGTTCATCTGCTAATGGTTTAATCTGATTACAAAGCGTGACAATCATATCATCACTTATTGGGGTCCCATTCATGCTAATTCGCTCATTAAATGTTTCAATATATGGAGAGGTAAAAGTTCCCACGCTATAACCTGACTGCTCTAAAACATTACGGATAAATGTCAATGTTGAGCCTTTTCCATTTGTTCCAGCGATATGAACCCATTTATTCTTTTTTTCTGGATGATTAAGCTTTGTTAACATCCACTCCATTCGCATAAGCCCTGGTTTAATACCCATTCGTAAAGTGCCATGAATCCATTCTAGCGCTTCCGTATATTCTTTAAAAAGCATATATGATTTCCTCCCTATGCTAAAAAATTAGACCTTCTGCTAAACCGAGTTTACAGAAGGCCCGAATTTGTTCATTTAATTATTTTTCAAAGAGTTAATTCTTTCTTCTACCAGCAATTTTTTCTCCGTATAGTCTTTTTCTTTTGCGCGCTCTTCTTCAATGACATTCTCAGGAGCCTTAGCCATGAATTTTTCATTAGATAGCTTGCCTTGTACTCGTGATACTTCTTTTTTCCATTTTGATAATTCTTTTTCTAAACGAGCGATTTCTTCCTCGATATTGATTAATCCTTCTAATGGTAAATATATTTCTGCGCCGGAAACAACAGCTGTCATCGCTGTTTTAGATGGCTCAATATCAAAAGAAATCGTTGTCGTTTCAGGATTACAGAACCGTTCAATATAGGAAATATTCTCTTCTAAAATCGCTTTATGATCCTCTGTTTTCGGTTTCAGTTGCAATTCTATTTGTTTGCTTAATGGCGTGTTTACTTCCGCTCGAATATTACGAACTGCTCGGATAACCTCTACCAATAATTTCATTGATTCTGCAGCATCTTTGTCAATCTGCGTTAGGTTGACTTTTGGCCAATCCGCAATAGTGATCGACGCTCCACCATGGGGCAAATTTTGCCAAATTTCTTCTGTGACAAATGGCATAAATGGATGTAATAATCTCATTGTATTATCCAGCACGTATGCTAACACCGACCTTGTTGTTTGCTTAGCCACGATATCATCGCCGTATAACGAGATTTTTGCAATCTCAATATACCAATCACAAAATTCATCCCAAATAAAATTGTAGAGTGTCCGTCCGACTTCACCGAATTCATACTTCTCAGCTAGATTTGTGACTGTCTCTATCGTTTCATTGAGGCGGGTTAATATCCATTTATCGCTGACTTCCGTGACATTGGATAAATTGATTTCTTCATGTGCCATGCCGTCCATATTCATTAACGCAAAACGAGATGCATTCCAAATCTTGTTGATAAAGTTCCAAGTAGATTCCACTTTTTCGAAACTAAACTTCAAATCCTGTCCTGGTGCAGTTCCTGTTGATAAAGTATAGCGTAACGAATCGGCGCCATATTTTTCGACAACATCGATCGGATCTACGCCATTACCCAGTGATTTAGACATCTTTTTACCGTCTGCATCTCGAACTAAACCGTGTATGAGTGTATCTTTAAACGGTCTCGTATCTGTAAATTCTACTGATTGGAAGATCATCCTAGATACCCAGAAAAAGATAATATCATAACCTGTTACAAGCGTACTCGTAGGGAAAAATTTCTTAAAATCAAGATTTTCTTCATCAGGCCATCCCATTGTCGAAAAAGGCCATAGAGCGGAACTAAACCACGTATCAAGAACATCTTCATCTTGACTCCAGTTTTCGATATCTGTTGGCGCTTCTTCTCCAACGTAAAGCTCGCCCGTTTCATTATGATACCAAGCCGGGATTCGGTGCCCCCACCATAACTGGCGCGATATACACCAATCATGAATATTCTCCATCCATGATAAATATGTTTTTTCAAAGCGCTCTGGAATGAAATTCACTTTTTCATCTTGGCTTTCTTGTAATTTCACTGCTTGTTCTGCCAATGGTTGCATTTTTACAAACCATTGCATAGAAAGGTATGGTTCTACAACTGCTCCAGTACGCTCAGAGTGCCCGACAGAGTGCAAGTGCGGTTCTTGTTTGATGAAAAGCCCTAACTCTTTGAAATCTTCAATAATTGCTTTTCTAGCTTCAAAACGGTCCATACCATTGTATTTTCCAGAGGCTTCATTCATCGTCGCATCTTCGTTCATCACGATAACTCGTGGCAAATCGTGACGATTACCTACTTCAAAATCATTAGGATCATGTGCAGGTGTGATTTTTACAACGCCAGAACCAAATTCACGTTCTACGTAATCATCGGCCACAATCGGAATTTCTCTACCAATAATCGGTAAAGTAATTGTTTTTCCTATAAATGACTGGTAACGCTCATCTTTCGGGTGCACAGCTACAGCCGTATCACCAGGAATGGTTTCTGGTCTTGTTGTAGCTACTTCAAGGAAGCCGGATCCGTCTGTTAGCGGGTATTTCAAATGATAGAACTGACCTTCTACATCTTGGTGAATAACCTCAATATCTGACAGAGCAGTCTTAGCAACTGGATCCCAGTTAATAATATACTGGCCACGATAAATCAAGTTTTTTTCATAAAGAGAAACAAACACTTTTTTCACTGCATCAGATAAGCCAGCATCTAATGTGAACCTTTCTCTTGAATAATCTAAGCCTAAACCGATCTTTTTCCATTGTTCTCTGATGACAGAAGCATATTCTTCTTTCCAATCCCACGCTTTAGCTACGAATTTTTCGCGTCCAAGATCGTAACGAGAGATATCACTTTCGCGTAACTTAGCTTCCACTTTGGCCTGTGTTGCGATACCTGCATGGTCCATCCCAGGCAAATATAACGTGTCAAAGCCTTGCATCCTTTTCATTCGCGTTAAAATATCTTGTAACGTTGTATCCCAAGCATGCCCTAAGTGCAGTTTACCTGTTACGTTTGGAGGCGGAATCACAACAGAGTACGCTGGTTTCTCATTCGTTCCATCTGCTTTGAAAAATCCTTGTTCAATCCACCAGTCATATCTATTCTTTTCTATAGCTTGCGGGTCATATTTTGTTGGCATATTCAGTTCGGTCATCTTTATTCCTCCTATTGGATCTATTTTCAGCTTTTTGAAGCACAAAAAAACTCCTCTCATCCATACAAAGGACGAAAAGAGCTATTCCGCGGTACCACCTTTTTACCGCACATTAAAGACGGCACTTCATTAGTTTAACGAGAGAAAGTTTCCCGATATTCCCTACTCAACTTTTTTCAGGAATACTGCTCAGAGGCTACGTTCAAATATTTTTCTTAGAGACTCACACCAACCGTCTCCTCTCTTAAAAAGAACAAATATTTTACTCTTCCTCATCCTTGCATTTACGAATATTTGAATGGATTTATTGTATCAAATAAACCGGATCGCGTCAACGTAATGCTTTCATGGACGCTTCTACTGCTTCTAGTGTTTTTGCTACTTCAACATCTGTGTGTTCCGTCGAGATGAACAATCCTTCATATTGAGAAGGTGGCAAAAAGATACCATTTTGAAGCATTTCTCGGTAATAATTAGCGAAGTAAGTTAAGTTTGATGTTTGTGCTGTATCGTAATTGATAACTTTTTGATCGGTGAAGTAAAAGCCAAACATAGAGCCCGCTTTATTGATAGACACCGGCACATCGTATTGCTTCGAAAGGAGTGACAGACCTTCTTCTAATTGATCAATCAACCCCCTAAAACCGTCGTAATGATGTGGTGTCAGTTGTTTCAATGTAGCATATCCAGCATTCATCGCTACCGGATTTCCAGATAACGTCCCTGCTTGATAAATAGATCCCGCCGGAGCGATTTGTTCCATGATTTCTTTTTTTCCGCCGTAAGCACCAACTGGAAGCCCTCCACCGATGACCTTGCCCAGACAAGTGATGTCTGGTGTCACAACATAGAGTCCTTGAGCACTATAGAAATCGACTCGGAAACCTGTCATAACCTCATCAAAAATAAGCAAACTTTCGTATTTTGTCGTAATTTCACGCAACCCTTCTAAAAAGCCTTCAATTGGAGGTACAACTCCCATATTACCAGCTACCGGTTCCACAATAATAGCGGCGATTTCTGAGCCGTATTTCTCGAAAACAAATTGAACACTTTCGAGGTCATTGTATGGAACAGCAATCGTATCAGCGGCAAGTCCTGGTGTCACGCCAGGTGAATCTGGCAAACCAAGTGTAGCAACACCTGATCCGGCTTTTATCAATAAAGAATCGCCATGTCCATGATAGCTTCCTTCAAACTTGACGATTTTATTTCTTTTTGTGTAGCCTCTTGCTAATCTAATCGCGCTCATTGTTGCTTCTGTTCCCGAGGAAACCATACGAACCATTTCAACGGACGGCACGCGTTCTATAACCAATTTGGCTAGTTCTGTCTCAATTTCCGTCGGTGTTCCAAAACTCGTTCCTTTTGTTACTGCTTCTGTTACTGCTTTGACAACACCGTCGTTGGCGTGCCCTAGAATCAATGGCCCCCATGATAAAACATAGTCTATATATTGGTTACCATCAATATCTGTGAGGTAAGCTCCTTTTCCACTCTCCATAAATACTGGATCGGCATCTACAGATTTGAAGGCTCGGACAGGACTATTTACACCACCTGGAAGTACTTTCTCAGCTTCTTTAAATGCTTTGATTGAATTGGTATACTTGCTCATCTACGCATCTCCTTTTAGATATGTCGCTACATCTTTTGCGAAATAAGTGATAATTAGACTTGCGCCTGCTCGTTTCATGCTTGTTAACATTTCCAACACGATTCGTTCCTCGTCAATCCACCCATTAGCGCTCGCCGCCTTTACCATTGCGTATTCGCCACTTACGTTATAGGCTACAACAGGAAGATTTGTTTGATTACGGACGTCACGGATGATATCCATATAAGAAAGAGACGGTTTGACGATTAAAAAGTCTGCTCCTTCTCGTTCATCACTCTTGGCTTCACGGAGTGCCTCTAAACGATTGGCTGGGTCCATTTGATATGTTTTGCGATCACCAAATTGTGGTGCGCTATTAGCCGCGTCACGAAATGGTCCATAGAAAGCTGATGCATATTTGACAGCATAGGACATGATCGGAATATCTATGTAACCCGCCTCATCCAATCCTTCTCGGATAATTTTCACAAAGCCGTCCATCATATTCGACGGAGCTATAATATCTGCCCCCGCCTCTGCTTGACTAATGGCCGTTTTTTTCAAAAGCTGAAGCGACTCGTCATTATCGACAGTTTCGTTTTTGATAACACCACAATGACCATGATCTGTGAACTCGCAAAGACAAGTATCAGCAACCACAATCATTTCCGGAGCTATTGTCTTCACTAAACGAGTGGCTTCTTGTACTATGCCATGCTGATGGTAGGCTCCTGATCCAACAGCGTCTTTATCATCCGGTAATCCAAATAAAATAATCGCTTTAATACCAAGTTCCGTCAATTCGCTAACTTCCGCTTCTAATTCATGTAGTGAAAATTGGAATACGCCAGGCATGGAGGAAACTTCAGTTTTCGGCTCTTGTCCTTCTTTGACAAAAATAGGATAAATTAAATCATCGGTATGCAATACGGTTTCTCGCACGATATCTCGCATAAAAGCACTGCTACGCAAGCGCCGATGTCTATCAAAATTTTGACTCATTAGACTAACTCCCTTTCAATTATTAATGTGCATGCTTGATGCATCGTATAATTCGACGGCTCATATGTGACAGCAAATCCGGAATCCTTGATTGCTTTCGTTGTAACTGGACCGATTGATACAATTTTGAGCGTTGTCAAATCTGCGTTATAGCATCTTAAAAAATGACGCCATGCAGAAGGGCTCGCAAAAACAGCCATGTCGATTGGAGTACTCTCGACAACCGTTTGCAATTTATCCGCCGCTTTTTCAGGCAAAATCGTTTCATAGATGATACATTCTGTAACCGCGTGCCCAGCTACTATGAATTGGTTCGCAATTTCACTGCGCGCGATATCACTTTTTGGTATAAAAATGCGCTGCTTTTCCATTCTTAGCGCTAACCACTCCTCAATAAATACATCTGTCGTAAAAAGAGTGGGCTCAAAATCAACAGTATAGCCGCGCGCAGTAATTGCTGCTGCTGTTTTTTCGCCAATGACCGCTATTTTCGTCTGAACGCCAATCGCTAATTTTTGTTCGAAAAAGTAACGTACGGTATTCACACTCGTGAAGATAATCCAATCATATTCGCTCGCATCTATTTCAATAGATCTGACACTCGTTTCAATCATCGGAACAGCCGATACGGAGAATCCAGCCTTTTCTAGAAAATGGATCCATGGTTCATTTTTACCGGATTCACGGGTTAGCAATATATGCTTAGCCATTGTCTCTTAATCCTTGAATAATTTCTTTCGCGCCAAGTTCTATTAGTTGGTTCGCAACGCTTAGTCCCAACGCCTTTGGATCTTTTCCTTGTTCGGTAATTTGATAAAACGTCTTGCCATCAACAGAACTTACGAGCCCTTTTAGCTCTAATTGTCCATCTCTTACAGTCGCATGTCCAGCAATTGGGATTTCACAACCTCCGTCCAACGCCTTCAAAAGCGTGCGCTCTGCCGTTACAGCATGCATTGTCTCCGGATCTTGTAAATTTACTAGCATCTCTTGTACAAAGATATCGCTTGTTCGGCATTCTATCGCTAATGCCCCTTGTCCAACGGCTGGTAGGCAAATCGTTTCTTCGAGGAAGACATACTTTTGTTCTATTTTATCAAGCCAATCCATGCGTTTCAAACCTGCAACGGCTAGAACAATCGCATCGAAATCCTCTTCTCGTAGCTTCCTAAGCCTCGTGTCAATGTTACCACGAATCGGCTTGATAGTAAGGTCTGGCCTCTTATGCAACAGTTGCGCAGCTCGTCTCAAACTGCTCGTCCCAATCACAGATCCCTCTGCCAGTTCTTCCAAACGACTAACGTCTTTAAAAATAAGACAATCGAGCGGATTTTCGCGTTTGGGCATTGCGCCAATCATTAATCCATCGGCTAATTCTGATGGGACATCCTTCATACTATGTACAGCAAAATCGATTCGCTGTTCGATTAGTGCATCCTCCACTTCCGAAACGAATAAGCCTTTTCCGCCAACTTTGCTAAGCGTTACATCCAAAATACGATCTCCTTTTGTGACGATTTCCTCGATTTCAAAGCTGATTTCGGGGAACTGTTCTTGAAGCTTCGCAATCACCCATTTTGTCTGTGTTAAGGCGAGCTGGCTACGTCTTGAGCCTACAATAATCTTACGTGTCATGCTTTTTCACCAACTTTTTCTTTCGTTATTTCTGTTGCTATTTCCTGCTTTTTTAAATCAAATATTTTTTGAAACACCGTGATATCGTGCGTAGCATCCGAACTTGTCGCCATCTCTTTTAGCTCTGATATGGGCTGTTTGAGCAATTGATTTATGATGCTCTTCATATGCTTACCAACAATGACTTGCTCACGCTCCGTTAGATTCGGTAATTTATTAGTTAAGCTCTGCATCGTTTCGGCTTGAAGTTCCAAGGCCTTCTCCCGCAGATCTTTGATAATCGGAACGACGCCTAACTGTTTCTCCCATTCGTAAAAATTCACACAAGCGACTTCAATTAGTTGCTCGATTTTGGCAACCATATCTTCGCGTTGTTGGGTATTTTCTTGAATGACATCCCCTAAGTCATCGATGTCAAACAGCGTCACATTGGGAATTTCTGCACAAGTTGCTTCAACATTTCGTGGCAAAGCGATATCTACAATAACTAGTGGCTCTTTACGTTTAGCCATAATTTCCGACACAAGTCGTTGCGTAATAATCGGAGCCGTTGCAGATGTCGATGTGATCACAATTTCTGCCTGCATTAACTGCTCATTTAATTTCTCATATTCCCGCCACTGAACACCGAGTTGTTGCGCCGCCATTTCTGCACGTGTGCTGGTCCTGTTTAAAAGTGTCAAATCTACTATTTTAGCTCCCAACATGTTTTGAATAGCTAATACACCCATTTTCCCAGCGCCGATGACAACTGTTTTCTTACTGGAAACGTCCGAAAATCTTTTTTTCACGACCTCTACCGCAGCATAGCTGATGGAAACCGCATTTTCGTTGATTTTCATCGTGTGGTGGATATTTTTCGCAAAATGGATGGCTTCCCGAAACAGTTGGTTCAAAATCGTGCCAGTTGTGCCAATCGTTTGTGCGCTTGTAAACGCATCTTTTACTTGTCCTAGAATCTGTGTTTCACCAAGAATTAACGAATCTAGTCCACTCGTCACACGATATAAATGCTTTACAGCCGCATCTTCTTCAAAAAACAGCAAATAAGGCTCCAAAATTTGCATATCCATTTGGAACCAATTGGCTAAGAAACGCTTCATATAATATCTTCCTGTATGGATTTGATCCACAACAGCAAAAATTTCAGTGCGATTACACGTCGAGATAATGATGTTTTCCAAAATACTCTTTTCTTGATGCAAGGAAACCAATGCCATTTCCTCTTCTTCTGGATTGAAAGCTAGCCGTTCTCGTATTTCGATTGGCGCGCTTGTATGGTTAAGACCGACAGAGAGAATGTACATCAATAAGCCCCCTTTTTACATTTATAAATTCAAGATTCATTCTATCACTTTTTAGAATGGGCGCCAACTTGTTCGCTTGTGAATATTGGCAACGACTTACTGCATTGCTTCTTCAATTAGTTTCCATGCTTCTTCTTTGCCCATCTTTGTTTCTGATGAAAACATCACAAAACCATCTTCTGGATCAAAATCTAAGGTTTCTTTGACTACTTTCATGTTTTTGTGCCATTTACTGCGCGGAATTTTATCTGCTTTCGTAGCAATGACAATAACCGGTATTTGATAGTACTTCAAAAATTCATACATGTTGCGATCATCTTCTGTTGGCTTGTGGCGTAGATCTACAATCTGAATAACTGCTTTTAATGGCGTTCTACTCGTCATGTACGTTTCGATCATCTCGCCCCATTTATGACGTTCTTTCTTCGATACTTTCGCAAAACCATAACCTGGAACATCTACGAAAAAGAACGAGTCTTCAATTTTATAAAAATTCAATGTTTGCGTTTTACCTGGTTTTTGAGAGATCCGAGCCATACTTTTGCGGCGAATCATGGTATTGATGAACGAAGATTTCCCAACATTCGAACGGCCAGCAAGCGCGAATTCTGGCAACCCGCCTTCTGGATACTGTTCTTTCCAAACAGCGCTTATTACAAGTTCTACATTATTTATATTCATAATTTCCACCTTTGTCTAAATTGATCTTTTTTAAGTATAACGGAATTGGCGTAATTAAGCAAAAAGGCTCTTCCGCAAAACGGGAGAACCTTTCTTCTAAACTAAATTTGTGATACTTCTGCTTGTACGCGAGCGATGAACACATCAAGCGGTAATGTTTCGGAATCTTTTTCCCCATATTTTCGAACGTTGACTGTGTTATTTTCGACTTCTTGGTCGCCGATTACGAGTGCATATGGAATTTTTTTAGTTTGTGCTTCGCGGATTTTATATCCTAATTTTTCATTGCGCTCGTCTACTTCTGTACGGAAACCTGCGTACATCAGCTTATCTTGTAATGCTTTACTATGCGCTAAATGTGCGTCAATGCTAACTGGGATGATTTCCATTTGCACTGGGGCTAACCAAGTTGGGAATGCTCCTTTGTACTCTTCAATCAAATAAGCAACAAAGCGTTCCATTGTAGAAACGACACCGCGGTGAATAACAACTGGACGATGTTTTTCGCCATCTTCCCCAATGTAAGTTAAGTCAAAGCGTTCTGGAAGTAGGAAATCTAGTTGAACAGTCGACAATGTTTCATCTTTACCAATCGCCGTTTTAACCATGACATCTAGTTTCGGACCGTAAAAGGCTGCTTCGCCATCTGCTTCATAGTAGTCCAAGCCCATATCGTCCATGGCGTCTTTTAACATACCTTGTGCTTTTTCCCACATGGCGTCATCGTCGAAGTACTTCTCTGTGTTTTCTGGATCGCGATAGCTTAGGCGGAAGCTGTAATCCGTGATATCAAAATCTTTATATACCGCCAACACAAGCTCGACAACACGCTTAAATTCGTCTTGAATTTGGTCAGGGCGGACAAATACGTGAGCATCATTTAGAGTCATTCCGCGAACCCGTTGTAGGCCTGATAACGCGCCACTCATCTCGTAACGATGCATCATGCCAAGTTCGGCAATACGAATAGGCAGTTCGCGGTAACTGTGGATATCATTTTTATAAATCATCATGTGATGCGGGCAGTTCATCGGACGCAGCACTAGTTCTTCATTATCCATTTTCATAACGGGGAACATATCTTCATGATAGTGATCCCAGTGACCGCTTGTTTTATAGAGCTCCACATTCGCCATGATTGGCGTATACACATGGTTATAACCAAGCCGTTCTTCCTTATCAACGATGTAACGTTCAATAACGCGGCGAATTGTTGCGCCCTTTGGAAGCCACAGTGGTAAGCCTTGTCCAACTTCTTGACTGTTTGTGAACAACTCAAGCTCTTTCCCAAGCTTACGGTGATCACGCTCCTTCGCCTCTTGTTGCATACGTAAAAATTCTTTTAAGCCATTCTTATCGAAAAAGGCTGTGCCGTAAATACGTTGTAGCATTTTGTTGTTGCTATCGCCACGCCAGTAAGCGCCGGCAACACTTAGCAATTGGAAAACTTGGATTTTACCAGTAGACGGGACGTGAATACCACGACATAAATCGAAAAATTCACCTTGTGTATAGATAGTTACTGTTTCGTCTGCTGGAATTGCTTCAATCAACTCTAATTTATAATGGTCACCGATGGCTTTGAAGCGATTGATAGCTTCTTCACGAGACACTTCTTCACGAGTGATTGGTAAATTTTCACGAATAATTTTTTGCATTTCTTTTTCGATGACTGGGAACGTTTCTTCGCTGATCGCAACCTCTGTATCGATATCGTAATAAAAACCAGATTCAATTGCTGGACCCACACCAAATGTTACATCTGGATATAAGCGTTTCAAGGCTTGGGCTAGTAAATGTGCAGAACTGTGTCGCAAAATTTGTAGCGCATCTTCATGATCTGGAGTCACAATTTCGATTTTTGAATCCTCGTGAATCGGTGTCACAAGGTCAACCAAAGTTCCGTTCACTTTACCTGCTAACGCTTTTTTCTTAAGACCTGGGCTGATTGATGCTGCGATATCAGCGGTTGAGACGCCTGCCTCAAATTCTTTTACTGCACCATCTGGAAATGTAATTTTCATTTTTTTCGACTCCTTCTTCAAATTTTTAGACGAAACGCGGACATTTTCAAGCACATTCTAACCTTTAGGAACAAAAAAAGACCCATCCCATGCTTATGCAAGGGACGAGTCTTTCAACACGTGGTTCCACCCAAGATTCAAGAACTCTAACAGAATTCTACTCTTGTCACAGTTAACGGTGTGATCCGTTCCAAACTACTCACTATTTCGAATGGAAAGTTCAAAGGGGGTCACTTTACTGGCTAATTAGGAGGGTCTCAGCAATGCCTCCTTCTCTGCAAATTAAACACGAGTAAAATGTTGTCCTTATCAATACTTGTTTCATCATTACCTGTATTATAAATCGGATGACGCAAAATGGCAAGCTTTTATATCAAAATCTAATATCGCCTGTTTCTGCCGTCCAGTTCGACCTCTTTCGACAAATAGCGAATCCGCTCCATAATACGGCGAGCTTTCATTCGCTCTTCGGTACCATTATTGGAAAACATCAGGTGGTTTTCCAGATGCTCCATGCTATAGTTGGATGAGAAAAACGTCGGTAATTCTTCTTGCATCCGGAATTGTAAGATAGCACCGAGCACTTCGTCACGCGTCCAGGTGGTCATAGATTCTGCCCCAATATCATCGAGCATTAGAATATCGGTTTCCTTTGCAAATTGAATCTTTTCACCCACGCTATTATCGGCAATAGATTGCTTGATTTCACGCATAAATTCAGGCAGGTAAACAAGCGTTGTCGAAATTCCTTTTAACGCCAAATCCTTGGCCATAGCACCAAGCAAATAAGACTTTCCTGTTCCAAAGCTACCGTGAATATATAAGCCTTTTTGCATGCCAGTCGCGCCTTTTTCATACGTGCTTAGAAATTCACCTGCAGCAAGAAATGCCGCGCTCCGTGATTCATTGTCGATCGTAAAATCGTCCAGTGTCGCTTCCATTACTTGTTTTGGCATATAGAGAGATCGAATCCGTTTTTCGATAGCACGCTGACGGTCTGCTTGGATTTTCTCTTCTGTTGGATAATACGTTACCGTGATATAGTCGCCATTAAGACTTAATCGTGGCGCATATCCGGGCATCAATGTATCTTCTTTTTGCTCATATTTCTGATGTTCCGTCATAAATTCGTAGAGCTTCGATAAGTTTTGGTTGATGATTTGTTCGGTTAAATCCGCCTTATTTTCTTGTAGAAAATGCTTCACCGGCGCGTAGGCAAACACTTGCTGTTTGAGCGTTTCATACTGTTTCTCAAAATCACGACCTTGAAAAAGCTGGCCGAGCGTTCGTTCGATTTTATCCATCGTTGTCACCTACCTTCCTTCAACCGTTTTTTCATTTCTTCGACTTGCTTATCAAGCGTTGATTTCTCACGAGTTGTCATCGCTTTTTCCACAGGCTTCACTTCTTCTTTATCAAACCAATCAGGCAAAATTTCTTTACGCCCTGTCTGGTTAAATTTACGATTGTTATTGCGATAATTGCTCGGCGCTTTCTGTGTACCTTCTTCTTGAAGTTTCTTGTACTTCTCATGTTCCGCCCATGCCATCTCCATAGCTTCTTTTGCGGTTTGCACTTTTTTGCGCTTCCAATGAGCCGCGATGGTCATCATATAGTTTTTAGAGATTTTACCATCTAGGCGAAGCAGCACATATTCGATCAGCACATTCATGACTGGAATCGGCAAATTTTGTTGCGCCATCACTTCATCAATAACTTTGAGGTCGGTTTCGGCAGGCACAGCGCCATCGCTAATATCGACCATTAATTGGTACGGAGTCACATTTTCCAAGTAATACGCCAATGCTTCCGTATCAGAGGCACCTTCTTGCAGTTCTTGCTTGGTTGTCGTCTCGGGTGGTGCCGCCGTTTTCGCCTTTAATTCCGGCAAACGATTGTGCTGCATTTGGTAGCCGTCCCGCACGATTTTACGTAGGTAATCTAAATCGAGTGTGCCGTCCGCTTGCACAGAACGATACAGATAATGTACCATGTCGAGCTCTTCAATCGCATAAATCGCATGTAGCTTCAAGATGCAGGCGCGAACTTCTTCGGTCACCGCATTTCGCGATAACATCGTTGGCGACAAACTTTGAATCATCACGGCAAAATCGAAGGCCTTATCATCAAGCGTCAAACCACGTGACTGTGCTCGGCCAACCGGTTCCCCATTTTCGACGGTAGTCACCGGCAATTCACTTCCTGTAAATGTCTCAAAAACATCTTGAAACGAGCGCGTCACTTCATCGAATCCATCCTCTGACATCGGTGTATCAGAAAAGAAGCGACGCAAACGCTGATACTGCGCATTACCAATCTTGCTATATAGATAAATATTGAGTAAGCCATCGGAAAAAAACTGTTCTGGGGAAAGCGGTGCTGCCATTTCGTATATGTAATGTCGGGATTCACCGACCGTTTGCACGAAACTGCGCAATAAACCCAATCCTTCCAATTTTAAACGCGCTTGAAAAAGGTTCGGCAAGCTGATGCCAAGCAGGTTGAGTAGCTGCGTGTGGCTGTGACTTTCGGACCAGAGCCGATTCTCTTCCACTTCGGTCACAAGCGTGTCATAAAGCGCTAGACATTCGGCTCCCATCAGTGGTTGATATAAAAAAGTCAAGATTTTGCGGTCTTTCTCTGACAAAACGCCATTCGCTTTCACACGATAGCTGTCGACCGGCTGTAACTCCATCCAAAATTCTGCCACGCTACTTCACCTTTCTTACTCTTGTTTTGTCTTATCCATTAATTCTTTGAGTTCATCTACAAAAACGCTAATATCTTTAAACTGGCGATATACAGAGGCAAAGCGCACATAGGCTACTTCGTCTAAAGTTGCCAGTTTATCCATCAGTTTCTCACCGATCAAATGCGAGGATACCTCACTCTCACCGATACTGCGCAATTCGCGTTCGACAGCGTTCACAACATCTTCTAGTTGCTCGACGGAAACTGGGCGCTTCTCGCAAGCACGAATGAGACCTCGCAATATTTTCTCTCTAGCGAACTCTTCTCTTACACCGTCTTTTTTCACAACAATCAGTGGGCTTTCTTCTACTTTTTCGAACGTTGTGAAGCGAAATCCGCATGCCTCACATTCTCTGCGTCGGCGAATGGAATTGCCATCATCCGCGGGTCTTGAATCTACGACACGTGAGTTATTACCTTTACACGATGGGCACTTCATTGTCATCCACTCCTTACTTGCTTTTTAACAGTATACCACGACTTGCCTACAACCTTCTACTTTGAAAAAGTGCGGATCAGCTCATCTACTTGTTGCTTTGTTTCAACCAAGCCATGCACATTATTGATTACGATGTCGGCATGTTTGATTTTTTCGGATAGTGGCATTTGACTGGATATCCTTGCTTTCGCGTCTTTTTCTGACAAATCATTTCGCTGCATCAGGCGCGCAAGCTGTGTCTGTTCATCGACATAAACAACGACAATCGTATCCACCATCGCTTCCAGTTTACTTTCTAGCAAAAGTGGAATATCAAAGACGATAACCTCGTGACCACGAGCAATCAACCTATCGCGTTCTGCAAGCATCCATTGCCTCACAAGCGGGTGCACAATCGCATTTAAGGTCTCCCTTTTTTCCGAATCATGAAAAATAATCTCACCCAATTTGGGGCGATCTAACTCTCCATCTTTGCCAAAAACCGCCTCTCCAAAAGCGGCTTGGATAAGCTTTGCGCCTTCCGTGTTTTTTGCAACGACTTTTCTGGCAGCGATGTCCGCGTCAACGATCGGGAATCCGGCATCAGCTAACATATTGCTAACCGTCGTTTTCCCGCTGGCGATGCCTCCTGTTAAACCGATAATATAAGCCATATTCATCCCCTATTTCTGGCATTTCGGGCAAAAATGGGTGCCACGACCGTTTAGCTTGATTTTCACAATCGGCGTACCACAGACAGGACACGGGTTGCCTTTTTCGCCGTAAACTTGCAACTTATCTTGATAACCGCCAATCTTGCCTTGTGAATTGACATACGTCCGAATCGTCGAACCGCCGAGGGCAACTGCTTCTGTCATGATCGCTTTCGTGCTCTCGTATAATCGTTTAATTTCCGCAGGTTTAAGCGTGTTAGCCGGCCTCTCTGGTAGCACTTTTGCTTGGAAACAAATTTCATCTGCGTAAATATTGCCGATTCCCGCTACAAGACTTTGGTCGAGCAAAACGGTTTTGACAGCGCGCCCTGATTTTGTTAGTTTCTCTCCAAAAACGCCTTTCTTAAAACTTGCGGAGAGCGGTTCTGGTCCTAATTTTTGGATGGATTTTGTGAGACCTTCTTGATGTTTGAGAACGAGTTCCATCGTGCCAAATTTGCGGACATCGAGATAGCGTAGCTCGGTGTTATCCGTAAAATGGAAGGTGACGTGTGTGTGTTTATCGATTGGATCAGTAGCATCATGAAGGCGATACTTCCCTTCCATCCGTAAGTGTGACAGTAAAGTACCGTCCGTTGTATCGATGAGTAGAAATTTGCCACGACGGCGAACGCCTTCGATTTTTTGACCGATCATGTTGCCGATAAACTGCTCGGCTGGCATCCCCACAATCATCTTTGGAACACCAACCGTTACTTGATCCATTTCCTTACCTACCACAAGTTCGGCGAGAGTAGCCCGAACATTTTCTACTTCTGGTAATTCTGGCATGTTTTTAACCCCTTACTTATGTTATTTAGCGTCATACCATGTATCTCCGAAAGAACTGTCTACTTTAAGCGGAACAGAGAGCTCTACGGCGTTTTCCATGACGTCTGGAACAATTTCTTCTAGTTTCGCGATCTCGCTCTCAGGCGCCTCAAAAATCAGCTCATCGTGTACTTGGAGTAACAACCGTGCTTCTAGTTTCTCCGAGATAAGACGGTCGTTCATGAGGATCATCGCTTTTTTAATAATGTCGGCGGCACTTCCTTGGATTGGCGTATTCATCGCAGTCCTCTCAGCAAATCCACGAACATTAAAGTTCCGGCTTGTAATTTCTGGAATATAACGACGGCGATGCAAAATCGTCTCTACATAGCCCTTTTCCTTCGCCGAACGCACGATATTCTCCATGTAATCTTTCACCCCAGGGTAACTTGCAAAATAACGATCAATAAAATCGCGCGCGTCTTTTCGAGTAATTCCTAAGTTTTGAGACAAACCGTAATCACTAATACCGTACACAATACCAAAATTAACGGCCTTTGCTTGGCGGCGCATCAGCGAATCTACCGCTTCTTGCTCCACATGGAAAACATCCATTGCCGTTTTTGTATGAATATCATAGTCGTGTTTAAAAGCATATTGCAAATTCTCATCTTCGGAAATATGTGCTAAGACGCGGAGCTCTACTTGCGAATAATCCGCGGAAAACATTTTCCAGCCTGGTTCAGATGGAATAAATACTTGTCGGATTTTACGACCTTCTTCTAGGCGAATCGGTATGTTTTGCAGGTTTGGATCAACCGAGCTTAGTCTACCGGTTTGTGCCAACGTTTGGTTGAAACGCGTGTAAACTTTTTCTGTATCTTGGTGTGTTACTTTCAGCAAGCCTTCGATGTACGTCGATTGGAGCTTGCCTAGTTGGCGGTACATTAGAATGCTTTCTATGATCGGGTGTGCGCCCGCTAACTTCTCGAGTACGTCCGCAGATGTGGAGTACCCCGTCTTCGTTTTCTTTTCCGCTGGTAGCCCTAGATTTTCAAATAGAATTACGCCGAGTTGCTTCGGTGAATTGATGTTGAATTCGACGCCTGCATATTCGTGAATCGTTTTTTCGAGTTCGCTCAATCGACCGGCTAGCTCTACTTTCATATCTTCCAAACGCGCGATATCCACTTTGACGCCGTACATTTCCATCTTCGCTAAAACTTTCGATAACGGCAATTCCAGATCTTCAAACAAGCCAAGTTGCTCATTGTTTTCGAGCTCGGTATGCATCTTCTTTTCGAGTTCAGAAACAGCAACCACTTTTCGCGCCAAATGCTCAGCGACAATGGCTTCTTCTGGAATTTCGCGTTTTGCACCTTTTCCATAGACGAGTTCGTCGGTTTTAACCGCGTCAAAATCATGACTAACCGCAACGCTCGCAAAATCATCAATAGTGTCCGACGGGTTCAGCAAGTAAGATGCCAACATGATATCAAATTCGATTCCATCTACGGCAATATCAAATTTGGAAAGCCCAACAATTGTTTTTTTCGCATCGTATACGACTTTCTCTTTGCTTGAATCTTCTAGCCATTTCTTCAATTCAGGTGATTTCCTTACTGTATCCTCCGTTGCAAAAAAAGTGCCTGCTTCTGAGTGAAAAGCGATGCCGATAAACGGTGCGGTATGATAATTGTCATTGTCGAGTTCCACATATAGCGCGGTTTTATCGCTCAAATGGGATGCTTTTACTTCATGCACAATTTCAAATGTGATATTCTCGAGTTCTTTTTCTGGCTCGCTGGATTCGCCTTGGATATTTTTTAAAATCGTCGCAAAACCGAGCTCTTTCAACAGCGGTACCACTTTTTCAATATCATAACCGGCATATTTGGTATCCGTCACTTTCATTTCAATCGGCGAATCGGTATTGATAGTGGCAAGTTCCTTACTCATGATTGCGGATTCCTTATTGTCGACTACTTTTTCTTGAAGTTTCTTACCGGAAATTTGATCCGCATTGGCTAATACTTCTTCTACTGTACCGAATTGGTGTAGCAGTTTTAAAGCTGTTTTTTCACCAACGCCTGGAATACCCGGAATATTATCCGATGAATCGCCCATTAAGCCTTTCATATCAATGATTTGCTCTGGTGTGAGATCGTATTTTTCTTTCAGACTGGCCGGCGTGTTTTGCTCCATATCGGTGATCCCTTTTTTCGTAATGTACACCGTCGTTTTCTCACTGGCAAGTTGCGTCAAATCCCGATCTCCGGTAATGATAACGACCTCTAAGCCATCTTTTTCGGCTTGTTTCGTGATCGTCCCAATAATGTCGTCCGCCTCATAATTCGGTAACTCATAGCGCGGAATCGAGTAAGCATCCAGCAATTCACGAATAAACGGAAACTGCTCCGAAAGCTCGCTCGGCGTTTTTTGGCGCCCACCTTTATATTCTTTATACTGACTATGTCGAAAAGTCGTTTTCCCAGCATCAAAAGCCACCAAAACATGATTTGGCTGCTCTTTTTCCAACACATTCATAATCATCATTGCAAAGCCATACACCGCGTTCGTGTAAACACCTTTCTCATTACTCAAAAGTGGTAACGCGTAAAAAGCGCGATTCGCAATACTATTTCCATCAATTAGTACCATTTTATTCACAGGGATTCCTCCTCAAAATTTAGCGCTCATTATGTCCATTTTACCATAGAAAAACCGAATGTGCCCGTATTGTAAACGCACAAAAAAACCGGTTTTAAAAGCGCAGGATCACGTTCTTCCTCCCCTTTTAAAACACGGTTTCATTCAGCATTAGAAATTGCGAATCAACGCATCGGCAAACGCAGAGCATTTCACTTCTGTCGCGCCATCCATCAAACGTGCAAAGTCATAGGTTACCGTCTTGTCAGCAATCGTTTTCTCCATTGATTTAATGATTAATTCCGCGGCTTCACTCCAGCCAATGTGCTCGAGTAATAACGTTCCTGATAGAATAACCGACGAAGGGTTCACTTTATCAAGATTGGCATATTTTGGAGCCGTACCATGCGTCGCTTCAAAAATGGCATGCCCTGTTTGGTAATTGATGTTCGCACCTGGTGCAATACCGATACCGCCCACTTGAGCCGCAAGCGCATCAGAAATGTAATCCCCATTCAAGTTCATCGTTGCTACTACATCAAATTCAGCAGGACGAGTCAGGATTTGTTGCAAGAAAATGTCAGCAATCGAATCTTTCACTAAGATTTTGCCTGCCGCAAGCGCTGCATCTTGTTTCGCATTTGCCGCGTCCACACCATCTGTTTCAACGATCCGATCATACTCCGCCCACGTGAAAACTTTATCGCCAAATTCGCGCTCTGCCAGGTCGTAACCCCACGTTTTAAAAGCGCCTTCCGTGAACTTCATGATATTTCCTTTATGGACTAGCGTCAATGATTGACGGCCCTCCTTGATCGCATATTCCATTGCCGCGCGAACCAAGCGTTCCGTGCCTTCTTTGGAAACAGGCTTCACACCGATTCCAGAAGTTTCAGGGAAACGAATTTTATTCACGCCAAATTCATCTTTTAGAAAAGCAATCAATTTTTTCGCTTCATCGCTACCTTCTTTAAACTCGATGCCCGCATAAATATCCTCCGTATTTTCACGGAAAATAACCATATCCGTATCCTCTGGACGCTTCACTGGAGAAGGTACTCCGGTAAAATAACGAACGGGACGCAAACATACGTATAAATCCAGTTCTTGGCGTAGTGCCACGTTTAACGAACGAATCCCGCCACCAATCGGCGTTGTGAGTGGACCTTTAATCGCAATAAGAAATTCATCGATCGTATCTAAAGTCGCTTTTGGCAACCATTCCCCTGTTTGATTAAACGCTTTTTCACCAGCTAGAACTTCTTTCCAAGCGATTTTTTTCTCACCATTATAAGCTTTTTCAACGGCAGCATCCAATACGCGCTGAGCCGCACGCCAAATATCAGGTCCCGTACCGTCTCCTTCGATAAATGGAATAACTGGATTATTTGGTGTTTGTAGGGCACCGTTTACTACTTGAATTTTTTCACCTTGTGTCAAATTAATTTCCTCCTCGCAATTTTTAGTCCCGTTCTGTGACAGGAATATATTCTCTTGAATCCGGTCCAACGTATATTGCACGCGGACGAATCAAGCGGTTATCACGGTATTGTTCAAAGATATGCGCCAACCAACCAGAAACACGACTCATCGCAAAAACAAGCGTGAATAAGTCATGATCGATATCAAGCGCATGGTAAACAGACGCCGAGTAAAAATCGACATTCGGCTTTAAATGTTTGAACTCCCAAACTGCCTCTTCCACCTCAGCAGAAATAGCATAATACTCCGGCTCACCCTTTTTCTCCGTCAATTTACGCGCCATCTCTTTCAGATGCATCGCACGCGGATCGCCACCTTGGTAGACACGATGACCGAAGCCCATGATTTTCTCTTTATTGTCAATTTTATTTTGAATGTATTCGCGGGCATGACCTTTTTCTTTAATCTCCTCAATCATATCAATCACACGCTCATTTGCGCCACCATGTAACGGTCCTTTTAGCGCGCCGATTGCTGCTGTAACGCCTGAATAGACATCTGAAAGCGTCGCAACACAAACGCGAGCCGTAAACGTAGAAGCATTAAATTCATGATCCGCATGTAGGACAAGCGCTTTGTTCATGGCCTCGACCGCCAAGTAACCAGCTTCTTCTCCAGTCAGCATATACAAAAAGTTCGCCGCCATACTCAAATCATCGCGTGGTGGAATCGGATCAAGACCTCGGCGAATCCGTGAGAACGCCGCCACAATCGTCGGCATCTTCGCTTGCAGACGAATCCCCTTACGATAAACCGCTTCCCCATCATCCATTTCCGCTTCCGTATCAAAAACACCAAGCATCGAAACGGTTGTCCGCAACACACTCATCGGATGCAATTTTTGGTGATGTTGCAAACGCAGACTCGTAATAATTGTCTCCGAAACTGCCATATTTTCACGTATTTCACTTGTGAATTTAGCTAAATCCTCCGCGTTCGGCAAACGTAAATGCCAAAGCAAATAAATGACCTCTTCAAATGTTGCGTTACTCTCCATCAGATCATCAATACCATAACCAACATATGTCAGCATGTCATCTAAAATAGAACTAATCGACGTCTCCGCCACATATACATTTTCTAAGCCTTTTGAAACCGTCATTATTTTTCCCCCTAACAGTATAAAATTTAGCACTATCAGCTATGTAAAGTTTTCGCTTCACAAGTTATTTGAATAGAGCGACACCTTGCATAAGTACGTACGCAATGCCAGCCGCAATCACCGGTCCAGCTGCAACACCACGAAATAGCACGACTGCTAAAATCGTACCAAAAACCAGTGAAACCGTCACTTGTGGGTCCACCGCCATATAGCCAACACCTTTTTTCGCCAAAATAGAAACAGCAATTCCTGCGAAAAGCCCTATCCAACCAGCTGCCGATTTAAAGGAATCAATCAAATCTTTAAAGCCAATTTGACCCGTCGCAATTGGAATTAGGATAGCGACTGTGATCACCGTCACACCCCAATTAATCCCCCTCGATTGAATCATCTCCATCACCTTGCTATCCACATGAAACAACTTCAGTAATATAACAATAGCAACAGCAATGATCAGCGAGTTATTCTTCGCTAGTAAACCGAGCCCGAGAAATAGTAGTAAAAAAAGCATACTTTCTGTAAACAAGAAGAACAAACCTTTCCTTCTGAGAAAATGTCAGATTAATTGTATTATAGCATACCCACACCCTACAATGTAAAGCGATACTTATCGTATATCTAGAAATAGATAAGAAAAGCCAATGACTTGCTACCTCATGTCAAAATAGGTAAAGTTGCCTTGACTCATTCGCCGCTCTATCCAACGATTAATGCGCGGTTTAATCCATGATCGCACGAATGGCAGGAACAGGAGCAGTCCGCCTATTGATGTGAGAACTCCTGGAATAACAAGTAAAAGTCCCGCTAAAAACAGACAAATTGTGTCGAGTAAATAGGGAGTCATCACCTTTCCTTCCCGCATATTTTGGGTAATACCTCGCCATAATCGTTTGACGATGAAAACCCCGAATGCTGTCGAAGCAATCTGGATGAAAAACAATGGCCAAAAACCGACCCATTGGAATAGTAGGATATAGGTAAGCAATTCGATGAAACCGTACGCGCCCCAATAATAGATTAGTTTTTTCATTTTGTGGGACCTCCTTCATTTGTGACTTCTTTCATTATAACGTAATTTGGGAGAATTTAAAAACCAGATCAATCCGATGAAGGAAGTTGATCTGGTTCTTTGTTGAGGCATCTCTTGCTTGATTAGAGCCTAGGTATGCTAGAGTACGTAGTGAGCATATAATCATCAGTAGCGCTAACGCCGAGCAGTGAATACCTGTCGGGCAAATAAAGGCGCAGAGACGTTTGTCACTAGTTTTTCAAAGAGGTATGGTGATCTTTATTCTGTGGTGTGGAAAGGTTTTATATTGGGGCGTGTCCCGCGCCTCCGGATCTAGCTTCAACAGCCAGCCCCTCGAAACTTTCACGCCCTCCACAAAAACCAAGTTCGGGTTTTCATTGCGGCCGCTCCAGTTTTTTCGGAGGTAACGGGCTGTTTCAGCTTTGTTGTGGCTCTTATGAAGCGTACTTTGCTGAGTTAGAGCCTCAATATGCATGGGAACGTAGTGAGCATGTAATCCATGTACTGCATCGTGTCCCGCGCCTCCGGATCTAGCTTCAACAGCCGCCTCCTCGAAAACTTCACGCCCTCCATAAAAAGCAAGAGCAGCTTTTTACTGCGGCCGCTCCAGTTTTTTTCGGAGGTAACGGGCTGTTTCAGCTTTTCAATTAATGTGTTGCTGTTTTTCCATTATACACATTCCCTTGGCGTGCATCGACTGTGATTGTTTCACCGTCTTTTACAAGGTCTGTTGCGTTTGTTGCGCCTACGATTACTGGAATTCCTAGTGTGATTCCAACAACGGCTGCGTGGCTAGTTAGGCCGCCTTCTTCTACAACTACGGCTGCACTCTTCTCGAATGCTGGTAACATTTCTTTGTCTGTTGTTTTCACGACCAGAATGCCACCTTCTACTGCTTTTTCTAACGCTTCTTTATTAGACTTCGCTACTACGGCTTGTCCGATAACAGAAGTGGAACCAATTCCGTGACCTGATACAGCTTTATCACCGATTAATTGGATTTTCATTAAGTTCGTTGTACCAGATTCTGTAACTGGAACACCGGCTGTGATGATGATTAGATCGCCTTGTTTCGCAAGTCCTGACGCTAGGGATTCTTTTACTGCAAGGTCGAACATGTCATCTGTATTAGCAATCGGTGCTGCTAGACGTGGGTATACGCCCCATACTAGAGAAAGTCCACGACATACGCGCTCGTTGAAAGTCACTGCTAAAATATGTGATTTCGGACGGTATTTCGAGATCATGCGTGCTGTGTGTCCACTTTGCGTTGTGGCAACAATCGTGTGTACGTTCAAGTTGCGCGCTGTGTGACCAACCGCTTGGCCGATCGCTTCTGTCATATCAGAGTTTTGATGTGCTTTCAGCGCGAATTTATCTTGAGCTACTAATGCTTCTTCCGCACGTAGCGCAATTTTAGTCATCATTTGTACGGATTCTACTGGATAATCCCCAGCCGCTGTTTCACCAGAAAGCATGATCGCATCTGTACCATCAAAAATGGCATTGGCTACATCACTTGCTTCTGCGCGAGTTGGGCGTGGGTTGCGTTGCATCGAATCTAACATTTGAGTTGCTGTAATAACTGGTTTTGCAAGTTTATTACATTTTCTGATCAATTGTTTTTGAACAATCGGAACTTCTTCAGCTGGAATTTCAACGCCGAGATCACCACGAGCAACCATTAAACCTTGAGATACTTGCAAGATTTCGTCGATATTGTCAACGCCCTCTTGGTTCTCGATTTTAGGAATGATTTGAACGTGTGTTGCATTGTTTTCTTCCAAGATTTTTGTGATTTCAAGAACGTCTGTTGCGCGACGAACGAATGATGCCGCGATAAAGTCGATGCCTTGCTCTAGACCGAAACGGATATCGTTCGCATCTTTTTCTGTGATACCAGGTAGGTTGATCGATACGTTTGGCACGTTCACGCCTTTTTTATTTTTAAGTACGCCTGGGTTTTGAACATTTGTTATTAGTTCACGGTTGGCAGCGTCTTTTTCGATTACTTCAAGACCAATTAGGCCGTCATCTAAAAGAATCGTTGAACCGATTTCAACGTCATCAAATAGTTCTGTGTATGTTACGGAGAATTTTTCTTTTGTTCCAAGGACTTCTTCCATTGCTACGCGAACAGTGTCCCCTTTTGCAAATTCTAATTTCCCGTTTTCCATATCGTTTGTACGGATTTCAGGGCCTTTTGTATCAAGTAAAATCGCTACTTCTGTTCCCGTAATTTTGACAGCTTCACGAATATTTTTGATACGCGCGCCGTGCTCTTCATAATCACCATGTGAAAAATTAAGGCGACATACGTTCATACCTGATTCGATTAATTGTACTAATGTTTCTACCGTTTCACTTGCAGGTCCAATCGTACAAACAATTTTAGTTTTTTTCATCTTTTATACTCCTCCTAAGAATACCTATTCATTCATTACTTATTATAAACTCATCCGCCCCATTTTACCAGTAACTTCACTAGCGTATAAGGGTTTTGTGAATTTATGTGCATGTTGACCAAACTTTTCATTATTTTTTAGGCACGCTTTTATGTAGCCCGTTTTCATGCCTATTTTCATTTTAATCCGTAGGAAGAGGCTTCTAAGTTATGCAAAACTAGAAACCTCTACCGTTGTATTAAATGGATAGTATTGTTGCTAAATCAAACATTTCTTTATCAATCACGTGTTTTTGTTTCAAAACTTCCGTGATATCATTTTCGACGATCTTATTATTTTGGATACCGACAGCAAGACCGCCACGGTTCTCCATTAATAAATCGACAGCACGCGCGCCTAGACGACTTGCCAATACGCGGTCAAAAGCAGTTGGGCTACCGCCACGTTGAACATGTCCTAGAACTGTTACACGAGCATGGTAGTCTCCAAATTCAGCTAATTGATTCGCGAATTCATTACCAGAAATAACACCTTCTGCCACGACGATGATACTATGTTTTTTACCACGAGCAAGACCTTTATTTAGGCGTTCCACTACGTCTTCCATTACAAAATTATGCTCTGGAACGATGATAGCTTCTGCCCCTCCAGCAAGACCTGACCATAGTGCGATATCACCAGCATCACGACCCATAACTTCGATAATAAAAGTACGTTCATGACTTGTTGCCGTGTCACGAATTTTGTCGAGCGCGTCAAGCACTGTATTTAAAGCTGTGTCAAAACCAATTGTAAAATCAGTTCCTGAAATATCGTTATCGATTGTTCCAGGGATACCAACTGTTGGGAATCCGCGTTTCGTTAGCGCTTCAGCTCCATGATAAGAACCGTCGCCACCAATAACAACAAGGCCTTCAATACCGAATTTCTTCAATTGCTCGATACCTTTTAATTGACCTTCTTCTGTCGCGAATTCAGGATAACGCGCCGAGTAAAGGAAAGTTCCTCCACGGTGCAATAAATCTCCAACAGAGCCTAAATCAAGTTTATGGATATCTCCGTTTACTAGACCAAGAAATCCATAATCGATACCATAAACTTCTAGTCCTTCATAAATACCTTTACGCACAACGGCACGAGCCGCAGCGTTCATTCCTGGTGCATCTCCACCACTTGTTAAAACTGCAATACGTTTCATCAAAATCCCACCTCAAACAATGAATATTATTTTTCATCACATGGTTACATTCTACATCACTTTTCTCAAAAATGAAAGCAGGAATCTAGTCCTTTTTTCATGTTTTGTGAAACTTTTCATTAATTCGGAACCGAAATGGTGCATACCAATTGCTTTCGAGTAGGAATTGGTATTGGTTTATTACCCTTCGCTAGCGTAGACCAAACATGATGGTTTATTTTTTTGCAAACCGTAAAACTTCTAGGTCAACAGAATGAATCAAGAAAAAACCAGTTGTAGCAACCGGTTTTTTGCTTAATTATAGTTCTTCGTAAACACCAATTTTTTTAAACTTCTCATACCGCTGATCGGCTAATTGCTCGCCTTCTAACACGGATAAGGCATTCAAACTCTTACGAATAACGGCAGAAATGAGTGCGGCCTGCTCCTCGACATTGCGATGAGCTCCACCACGTATTTCTGGGATAATCCCATCTGTAATACCTAGATCGAATAGATCAGTTGCCGTGATTTTCATCGATTCGGCTGCTTGTTTCGCGAGGCTAGCATCTTTCCAAAGGATTGCTGCCGCACCCTCTGGTGAAATGACGGAAAATACGGCGTTTTCAAGCATGTAGATTTCGTTCCCAACACCAAGCGCTAAGGCTCCACCACTTCCGCCTTCCCCGATAACAATCGAAATAATCGGCACAGTCATGTCGCTCATTTCGTAAAGATTACGCGCAATCGCTTCGCTTTGTCCACGTTCTTCTGCGGCACGACCTGGATAGGCACCTTTTGTATCAATGAAGCAAATAATAGGACGTCCGAACTTATTGGCTTGTTTCATTAATCGTAATGCTTTACGGAAGCCTTCTGGATGCGGCATCCCGAAATTACGATGCAAATTATCTTTCGTATCTTTCCCACGTTGATGACCAATAACGGTGACTGGTGTGCCATTAAATGTTGCTACTCCGCCAACAATAGCTGCATCGTCACCAAAATAACGATCGCCGTGTAGTTCCATAAACTGATCGAATACAAATGGAATATAGTCTAGTGTCGTTGGGCGTTCTGGATGGCGCGCCACTTGGAATTTATCCCATGCGGACATGTTTCCATAAATCGCGTCCTCTAACTTGCCAAGACGAATTTCCAATTTCACGATTTCCTTCGACAAATCAACGTCGGATTTCTCGTTATATTCTTTGAGATCGGCAATTTTTGTTTGCAATTCCAAAATTGGTTTTTCAAATTCTAGTTCATTTGCCATTTGCCGAATCCTCCTTTTTTGTGTGAATATCTAGAAGGAAACGCAGTGTTTCGCGCATATCAAGGCGGGAAACGACTTCATCAAGCTGGCCGTGCTTTAATAAGAACTCCGCTGTTTGGAAGTCCTCTGGTAAGTCTTCGCGAACCGTTTGCTCAATCACACGACGCCCGGCAAAACCAATCATCGCCCCCGGTTCTGCAAAATTATAATCGCCCAGTGACGCAAAACTTGCTGACACGCCTCCTGTTGTAGGATGCGTCATAATCGAAATCGCTAGACCACCATGATTGCTGAATCGTTTGAAGGCTGCAGACGTTTTCGCCATTTGCATGAGTGATACCATTCCTTCTTGCATACGAGCACCACCTGATGCTGTGAAAATAACAAAAGGAACGCCTAATTCATCCGCTTTTTCGACAGCGCGTAATATTTTCTCGCCGACAACAGAACCCATACTTGCCATCCGGAATCTGGAATCCATGACAGCCACAACAAATGGTAATGTCTCAATCGTCGCTGTCCCAGTTAGAATAGCCTCATTTAGATCCGTTTTCTTTTTGTCTTTTACAATACGGTCCATATAATCTTCAAACCCAAGTGGATTTGCCGTTGTTAAATTGCTATCTAATTCTTGGAACGAGTCTGCGTCTACTAAATACGCTACTCTTTCTTGCGCCCCAAGCGAGTGGTGATAGCCACAATAGCTACAAACCTTCAAGTTTTTTTGTAGTTCTTTCGAGTACATTATTTTCTTACATGAAGGACATTTCGTCATAATACCTTCTGGAACATCAGGCTTAGAGCCATCTGAAGGAATTGTTGCATATTTCCTTTTTTTCGGTTTCGTAAACAAATCTCCTAACAAAGGATGAACCCCCTTAACACACAATCTCTTTTCTACCAACGCTTCTAAGACACATGAATGGCTCTTTCTCGCGCTTTGTTAACGGTAGTTTATTTATCAAACTTTATCGTCCACTGTCCATATTAGCATTTTTTAACCCTTTTGTCTTTTTTTATTTTGACCTTACATTACGTCACACTACTATACCATATTTTTTTTATTTTTTAAAAGGCTAACGAACGATGAAATTTCCTTCTCCTAGAAGTTCCGTGATTGCTTTTGCAGTTTCTGGACTGCCGTTAATGCTGAATTTAGGTTGCAACTGGGTGGTTTGCTTCGTTACTTCATCATGCAATATCACGTGTATATCTCCGTGATTGGCGAGTAAAATAGCTTTTAGCGCTTCTAATTGGCTCGCTTCTTTGATTCGTAAAAAGGCCCTTTTTGGCACCTCGATATCTTTGACGTTCTCTGCTTGGTTGATAACGAGTTGCAAGTCACCGTTTCGTTGGTCTACTTTTGCTTGGAACAGTACGATAAGTCCTTTTTCGGCTAAGTCTGTGTATTTCCGGTACGTTTCAGGGAACATGACAGCACTCATTTCGCGGCTATCATCACTAATGGTGAGAAAACACATCGCTTCGCCTTTTTTGGTGCGAATTGTTTTGATATCATGAATATACGCTGCCACTTTGTAAATTTTTCCTGACTTCACTTGTGATAAGGCAGTGATTTCGAGCAACTTTAATTTATCTTGATAAAAAGTGACAGGATGGGCCGAAACATATTGTCCGACATATTCTTTTTCTTTTTCGAGCTTGGTATCTAGCGCGAGTGGACTTGCTTCGCGGTATTTCGGCTTCATTTTGTGGAACAGCTCATCATCCGTTGTGAACAGGTTTATGCCCTTTTCATCGTCGCCTAACAAGCTAACATATTGAAGTGCCGCGTCCATCGAGGCGATATACGTTGCACGATCCTTACCAAATTCATCAAAGCATCCTGCATAAATAAGCGCTTCTAGGACTTGCTTCGTCAATTGTTTTTGAGGCATTCGTTCGCAAAAATCAAAGAAATCCTTGAACGGCGCGCCTTTTCGTTCGTTTACAATTGCTAGTGCGAATTTACTTGGCACCTTCCGAATAACACGCAGACTAAAGCGAATCGCGTCATTTTCGACTTGAAAATGGTAGTAACTACGATTGATCGATGGGCCTTGCATTGGAATGCCGTAATTTTTTGCTTCGGCGATGTACTGGCTAATTTTATCGTCGTTTCCGATGACAGCACTCAAGAGTGAAGCCATGAAAGCGGCTGGATAATTCGCTTTTAGATATGCTAGTTGGAAGGCGATTTTGGAATAGGCGACAGCATGGCTTCTATTGAAACCATAATTGGCAAAGCGGACGATGAGATCGTAGACTTGGTCAGCGCTCGCTTGCGTATAGCCCTTGTTGACTGCACCGGAAACAAAGTGAATCCGTTCTTGCTCTAAGACATCTGCCTTTTTTTTACTGACGGCACGGCGCAATAAGTCAGCCTCGCCTAATGAAAATCCAGCCATTTGTGAGGCGACTTGGATAATTTGTTCTTGATAGACGATAATACCGTAAGTAACACCTAAAATTGGCTCTAAATCAGGATGTGGGTAGACAATTTCTTGCTTGCCATGTTTGCGGGCAATAAATGTATCGATCTGTTCCATTGGACCCGGTCGGTAAAGCGCATTCGTCGCAACAATATCCTCAAACGAAGTCGGCTGTAAATGCTTTAACACGCGCCTGATACCATCTGACTCAAACTGAAAAATCCCTGTCGTATCCCCTTTTTGAAAAATTTGTAGCGTTTTGGGGTCGTCTAATGGTATGTCTTGTAAAGTTAACGGTGTTTCACGAATGTAATTGACATTTTTCAAGGTGCGATCAAGTAAGGTTAAATTGCGAAGTCCGAGAAAATCCATTTTTAGAAGTCCTATTTGTTCGAGTTCGCCCATTGCAAATTGTGTTAGAAGCGCGTCCCCACTCCCTTTTTGTAAGGCGATTTGGTCAACGAGTGGTTCATCGCTTATTACTACTCCCGCGGCATGCGTGGAAATATGGCGCGGTAAGCCTTCAATTTCGGTAGCAATTTCCCAGATGAGTTGGTTCTGCTCGGAACTGACGATGTGACGTTGCAGTGCTGTGGATTGTTCGTGTGCTTTTGTCAACGTCATGCCCAGTTCTCGCGAAATGAGCTTCGACCAATCGGACAATTGCACTGAATTTAAGCCAAAAGTTCGCGCAGTATCTCTTATCGCAGCCTTCGCAGCGAGCGTTCCAAATGTGCCGATTTGCGCGACGTGTTGTGTTCCATATTTAGCGACGACGTAAGAAATGACCTCATCGCGACGATTATCTGGAAAATCTAAGTCAATATCAGGCATACTAATTCGCTCGGGATTAAGGAATCGCTCAAACAGTAGCTGATATCGAATAGGATCAACATCCGTAATTTGTAATACGAAAGAAACAAGAGATCCTGCGGCAGATCCACGACCTGGACCGGTTAAAATACCATTTTCCCGTGAATATTTCATAACGTCCCATACGATCAGGAAATAATCAGAAAAGCCCATATCTTGAATCACTTTCAATTCATAATCCAGGCGCTGCCAATACGTTGCGTCCGGACTATCCACCCTTTTTTTCAAAGCTTCATAGCATAAATCTTTCAAAACTGGACCAGCTTCAAAACCTTGTGCTAGCGGGAATTTCGGCAGTAAATGTTGATCCATCGCAATATCTACTTCACACATCTCTGCAATTTTGCTAGTTAATGCGAGTGCTTCTTTTTCAAATGGGGTTATAAATAGGCTTTCCATTTCTCCAGGTCCAGCGAAATACGCGCCTCCAGACAACGGTAAATGATGCCACGACACCGTTTCATTATCTCGGATCGCACGTAATATTTCTGCGCTACGAACCCCTTTTGGTTCTAGATAATGAACATTTTTAGTCGCAACAGCCGGAATCTGAGCTACTTCACAAAAATCACGAATCGTTTCGTAAGCTGGGTTCTCTTTTTGCAAAGTCATGTAAAAGTTATCTTCACCCGCGATTTCACGCCATTTAGCAACAACGAAACGAGCATCTTCCTGTAAACCTTGGCGAATCAGTTGTTCAATTTCTCCTGCTTCTCCAGGCGAGAACAGCAACAAACCTTCCCGGTAAGACTCCAGCCATTTTAGGGGGAGTTTCTGCTCGTCTCGTGTTTCGATGGCGCTTGAAATTTTTAGTAGATTGCGGTAGCCCTGCGTTGTTTTAGCGAGTAGGAGCAACTCGTAAGTCTCAAGCGGCTGGGTTACACCTTCCACCGAGATCGTCATGCCAATCAATGGCTTGATTCCTGCAGCACGACATTTTTGATAAAATTCGATGACACCATACATCACGTTATGGTCGGTAATCGCAACAGCTGGATAATGAAATTGTTGTGCTTTCTCAATAATCCCATCAATAGCAGCCGTACTAGACAACAAATCGTACGCGCTCGCTACTTGTAAATGAACAAATTCCATTATCCTTCACTCCTCTCCTAGATACTCTCCTCTCTATTATATCGGTTGTGCGCATAAAAAGAAACCATACGTTCGCATTTATTTCTACAGTGCTTGCAACATGTCGAATTGGGATTGATATAACTGGTAGTAATAGCCTTTCTTCGCCATCAATTCCGCATGGCTACCTGCTTCTTGCACCCTACCGTTATCAATATAAAAAATCCGAGAACTGTTTTTAATCGTGGAAAGCCGATGCGCGATAATGAACGAGGTCCGCCCTTCTAGCAATTTTTCTAGCCCTTCTTGTAAAAGCACCTCGGTTTGCGTATCGATACTCGATGTCGCCTCATCTAGAATGAGAATTTTTGGATCGGCAAGTAGTGCTCGAGCAAAAGAAATGAGCTGTCTTTGCCCAGCAGAAAGCGTACTTCCGCGCTCCTTTACCTCTGCATGATAGCCTCCTTTTAGTTCCGTTATGAAATCATGTGCCCGAACAATTTTAGCCGCTGCTATGACTTCTTCTTCCGTTGCAGTAAGTTTCCCGTAACGAATATTCTCTAAAATGGTTCCTGAGAAAATGAAGGTATCCTGTAGCATCACGCCCATCTGCTCACGTAAGGATCGCAATGTCACTTCCGCAATATTCTCCCCATCGATCGAAATCTCGCCGCCATTAATATCGTAAAAACGACTCAGTAAATTGATCACCGTTGTCTTCCCCGCACCAGTTGGTCCAACAAGCGCAATGCTTTCACCAGCTTTTACATCGAACGAAATGCCTTTTAAGATATCTTTGCCTTCTTCATAGCGAAAACGAACATCATCAAAACGCACATTTCCTTTAATAAGTGGCATTGAGCGCGCATTTGGCAAGTCTTTAATGTCCGGTTCTACATCCATCGTTTCAAAAATGCGCTCCAAGTAAGCTGTTGCTGTAATCAAAGAATTGTAGAAATTCCCAATATTAATAACTGGATTCCAAAAGTTCCCGACATAACCCACAAAAGCAACAAGCGTTCCTGTGGAGACTTCGACGCCGAATCCTTTTATACCTAGGAAATAAATCAGGCACGTCGTGATGACTGCAATATTTTGCACGCCTGGCCATAGCAAGAATTGAATTTTGACGGCTTTCATCCAGGAATCGCGATACGCATCGCTTACTTCTGTAAAAATTTCATGGTTTTCCTTTTCACGAGAGAAAGATTGCGTCACTTTAATGCCTGCGATGCTTTCGTGGATATACGCATTCAAATTGGACTGCTTATTACTCAGTTGTTGATACGCACGACGTTGGGCATTTTTAATGAACATCACCATCACGAACAGTACTGGAATCAGAATCAAGCTATAAAGCGTCATTTTAACATCGATTGCGAACATAAAGGCCAGCGTTACAACAACGCTTAAAACATCGGAAATCAGATTAATCAAGCCATTCGAAAGCAGATCACTTAACATGTTGATGTAATTAACAACCCGAATCAAAATTTTCCCATGCGGCCGACTGTCGAAATATGCAAATGGTAGTTTTTGCAAATGTTCAAATATGGATGCTCGCATATCTTTTAAAATATCTTGACCAATCCGCGTGATCGAGCCAATCCGATACCACATACAGATGCCTGTCACAATGACAGACAGCACAAACACAACACCAATCCAAGCAAGTAGCGTCATATTTTTGTTCGGAATCGCGTTGTCAATGACTACTTTAGTTAAATAGGGGCCAAGCATCGTCGCCACATTCGCCAATAAGATGACAAAGAGCGTCACATAAATCGCTTTTCGATAAGGTTTCACAAATACCATAATGCGTTTCAAATGCGCGATATTAAATTCTGATTCCAGTTCCTCATCCACATTAAACTTATTGCGCGCCATTGTCATCCACCTCCAACCCTAATTGTTTCTGATAAATATCGTAATAATAGCCTTTTTCCGCAAGTAGCGAGCTATGTGTTCCCCGCTCTACGATTTTTCCATGATCTAAAATTAAAATCTCATCCGCGTCCTTCACCGACGAAATCCGGTGCGCGATAATGAACGTCGTCTTGTCTTGCGTAATCTTGCCAAGTTCCCCTTGAATTTTCACTTCTGTTTCCATATCCACAGCCGATGTTGTATCGTCCAAAATCAGAATCGACGGATCTTTTAACAACGCTCGGGCAAGCGAAATCCGCTGTTTCTGGCCACCCGACAAGCCAACACCGCGCTCACCGACAATCGTGTCATAACTCTCTGGCATCCGCTCAATAAAATGATCTGCATCCGCAATTCGCGCCATCCGTTGCACATCCTCCATCGTTGCATCCGGTGCACCAAAAGCAATATTCCCCTCAATCGTATCTGAGAACAAGAAAATGTCCTGCATCACTGTCGCAATATGATCCCGAAGCTCCCGTACATGCCATTTTCTTGCATCCATTCCGTCAATCAAAATAATACCTGCCGTCGGATCATAAAAGCGACAAATCAAATTCACCAACGTCGACTTCCCAGCCCCCGTTTCACCCAAAATAGCTATCGTCTGACCAGGAGCCGCCGTGAGCGAAATATTCGTCAACACGTCCGTATCTGGATCATCCTCAAAATGAAACGACACATTCTGAAATTCCACGAATCCCTTTAATTCTGGCGCGGCTTTTTCTGAATGAATCGGAATTTTCGTCTCCGTTTCCAGCATATCTCGAATTTTAAACGAAGAAGCCACGAAGCGTTGCGCATCATTGATCAACCAACCACTCATCCGCATCGGCCCATTCAGCATCCACAAGAACCCATTAAACGCGACCAAATCACCGAGCGTCATCTGATTTTTCATCACTAGAAAGCCACCAAAAATGAGTGTAATAATGACAAGCGTCCCTGCAAGCGAATCAAGTACTGGCAAATACCGCTTCGAAACAGCCGCCGAATCCATGTTACGCTTTTTAAAATCTTCATTGTGCGCATTAAACTTCTCGATTTCATAATCCTCACGCGCAAACGCCTTCACCACACGGTTCCCGCTAATATTCTCTTCCACCATCGAATTAAGCCGTGAAAAGCTTTCCCGAATCTCATAAAAAATTGGCTGTGCCTTCGCAGACATCCGCATCGTCAAAATCGCAATAAACGGCGTCACCAAAACAAGTATCAGCGTCAATTTCCAATCAAGTGAAGCCATCACAATAATCGCAAATAAGAACAAAAACGCATTTTCCAAGATATTATAAACAACCCACGACACAAAATGCCGAATGGCGTCCGTATCCCCCGTCATGCGCGCCATAATATCCCCGACCCGCGTATTATTAAAAAAAGCAAAATCGAGAGACTGCAATTTTTTATATAAGTCCTCCCGAATTTGAAAAAGCGCATTTTGTCCCACACGTTCAAACATAATCTGATACGTATAGCGCAGAATTGTTCGCAACAGCGTCGTCCCAATCATGATGCCAAGGAGCGGCAACAACCAGCTCATTTTTCCCTGTTGAATCACATCATCAACAACCTTCCCACCGACAAGCGGATAGACTAGGCTAAGCAACGACGCAATGACAATGAAAACCACTGAGAGCCAAACAAAGCCTCTTTTCCCTTTCGTATAGTGCCAAATCCATTTCAAACTAGCCACAAAACCACCCCATTTCAACTATTCATCCACCCTATTTTACTCCCCTCCCTGCAAAAAAGAATGGTCTATGTTAGGAAAAAGGATGGAGAATGTTGTATAATGAATGAAAAGTAAACGACGCTTTTCAAGAATCACAAATAAGAAACGCCAAGTATCCAACTAAACAGAAATAGACTTACACTATTTTAGTAAGCGCATTCATTTCATGCAACAAACCAAGGGAGGAACAAAAATGCTAAAAATCAACACAACGACCTTCAATCCGCAAATCCTATACGTTGCCGATTGCTACATGAACGAAGTGCGTACCGGGACACGGCATCATCACGATTTTATTGAAATGAGCATCATCTATTCTGGAACTGTCGACTACAATATCGACAATAAAATTTACCATCTTCAAGCAGGTGACGTTCTTCTTTTCAATCCGGGCATCGATCATTTCGAATTTTCCAAAGAAGGTGCTGAAAACACGCAAATTCACATTGGTTTTCGCCATTTCTCACTCGAAGGTTACCCGCGCGACACATTCCCATTCAAGACATCGGTCATCCGCCTAGGCGAAAACAAAACCCAATTCATGGAAACCTGTACGCAACTACTCGCCGAAAAATACCATGAAAAACCTGGCTATGACCTCATGCTAAAAGCGCTCGTAATGCACTTAATCATTTATATTTTGCGTGATGCCGATCCAGAACAACTCGAAAATAACGGCTTCAAACTCTCGACCGAAGCCCAAGAAAAACAAACACTCGTCAATGAAATCATTCATTATATGGAGAAACATCACACGGAAGACGTAACCCTATCCAGCCTCTCCCAAACGATGTACATCAGTCCGACCTACATCTCCAAAATTTTCAAAGAAGAAACCGGCGACTCTCCAATCAATTACCTGATCAAAATTCGCTTATCACGCGCCCATGACTTACTCGCATCACAAGACGTTACCGTAAAAGAAGCCGCCAAACTCGTCGGGTACAATGATGCCTTTTATTTCAGCAAACTTTTCAAAAAATACTATGGCTTCCCCCCATCTGACGTCCTCAAAAAAACAAACTAAAAAATGGAACTGCTTTTTCAAAGTCCGCGTAGGCCTCGAAAACACAGTTCCATTTTTCACTAATATTCGCCTTTTTTATAGTTTTGACATCGAGCACAGTTTAGCGTTAACCACTTCAAATTGCTCCGAAAACGATTGATACTCACAGCGAAGGTTCTCTATATTTTCACAATGATCTACATCTAAAAGGCCCAAACAAACCTTTTCCCAACAATCAAATAGCAGGTAGACTTCTTTAAATTGTAGATCATTATTATTCTGAATTAATTGAATGACAGATTGATAAAAACTAAAAATATCAGAAATTCTACACTCCATATCAGATACAATGCCGTACCTCATTACATCAACGTAAATTTTTCCAGTTCGCTCGAAAATATCCAATAAATAAGCATTCAATTGTCTAATTCTGTATTTTTGAATTCCCATTTCTTTCATCTCTACCATCCAAATCACCTCACCCGTAATTATACCAAAAGTGATTTCCGTTTACTGTAGATAAATTGTGTTGTTTCACTATAAAAAAGATACAAAGGCTACACATAGCAAGCTTCCACACCGAATGTAAGCGCCTTCTCTTGATTCTCATTGATTTCTTCTGAAAAAACCGTCAACAGTCGGTAGTATACGGATGATGAAGCATAAGATGTATTGCCATTTTCAGCGCTAGTATCACCGTTCTCCGGATGGCTCGATTCGAATTCACATCGGTATACGTGCATAAAGAAGAAGCAGTATACCAAAAAATGGTTTACTGCTCCTTTTATTATTCACATAATGCTTCTAATTTCGCGACCATTTCTGGAATTTCGGATTCGGATTCAAGTGTTGCGCCTGATGCCAATGGATGCCCACCCCCGCGATATTCTTTCGCTAGGCCGTTTATAACCGGTCCCTTCGAACGCAACCGAGCCCGAATCGTTTCGCCATCTTCAATAAATAAAATCCACGCCTTAATCCCAATCACACTATCGATTCGATTCACTAACTGGGAGGCGTCACGAGGTGTTACATCGAATTTTTGCAACAGCTCCTGATTAATATACATGTAAGCAGCACCATTTTTTGACATCTGAAAATGTTGCAAAATGTACCCCGACAATTTCACCGCATTCATCGGCGTTTCATACATTTTTGTGAATATTTCCGTCCGGTCAAAGGGAAACGTGACTAAATCAGCCGCATAACGCAATGTTGTCGGCGTCGTATTCGGGAACAAAAAGCGTCCCGTATCACCAACAATCCCTGCATAAAATAATCTCGCTGCTGCCTCATTCAACGCCAATTCTTTCGGGAATTCCTCCACAAACGCGACTATCATCTCACTACAAGAGGAAGCATTCGTGTCTACCCAGATGTAATCGCCATACGCATCCTCATTCGGATGATGGTCGATTTTCACAAGCTCCTTACCGAAAGCGTACCGCGCATCATCAATCCGCTCCGTATTCGCTGTATCACAAACGATGACAAGCGCCTCTTTGTACACATCATCCGCGATCGCATCAACCTTACCTAAAAAATCAAGCGATGGCTCACCAGTTCCTGCGCACAGCACCTGCTTCTCTGGGAAATTCCCCTTCAAAATAGCTGCTAAACCCATCTGTGAACCATAGGCATCTGGATCTGGCCTTACATGACGATGTATAATAATCGTCTCATATTTTTTTATAACATCTAAAATGGCTCTTTTCATCTACGTCTCCACCAATCCTTAACGTTCCATCATTTGACAAGCCACAATGGACTTCCCAACTAAAATACCTTCCAAATAAAGCTCCACATCTATTTTTCCCGCTTTGCGTCCCATCTCAAGAATCCGCGGTTTAATCACGATTGTCGCATCCATCTGTACCGGTTTTAAAAAGTAAATCGAAATATTTTCAATCGCCACATTGCGTTTTTTCAAAGAAAATAGTTTTTGCTGCACGACATCGCACACGATTTGCGTAAATACACCGTAAGAAAGCGTTCCGATACTATTCGTCATCTGTGGCGTCACCGTAAACTGAAAATCAAGCTCCGACGCATCATCCGTCGTCTTCTCAATCAGCTGATTCGTAATCGTGTCATCGATCGTTTCTCCAATCTGTGGTTGACGCTGAATCATCTGCAACGACTTCAAAATATCCTGCCGACTCACAATCCCAATCAGTGTCAAATCATCCTTCACGACTGGAATAACCTCGATACCTTCCCAAATCATCATATGCGATACCGAAGCAACACTCATTTTTGGCCCAACTGTCAGCGGACTTTTTGTCATCACACGCTCAATCGAGATCGATAAGTTTTTATCAATCACATCTTTGCTCGTGATCATTCCAAGCAGCCGCATCGCCTTGTTCACCACAGGAAAACGGCTGTGTCCCGTCGAGGTTTCCTTCTTATACCAATCCTCGACCCGATCCGATGTACTCAAATAAGCCGTATGCTCAATCGGCGTCAAAATATCTTCCACAAACACGACTTCCTTCTTAATCAACTGGTCAAAAATCGCCCGGTTAATCATCGTCGCCACCGTAAACGTATCATACGTCGTCGATAAAATCGGCAATTCCTTCTCGTCCGCCAATTTCTTCACGGAGTCCACCGTATCAAAACCACCCGTAATCAGTACCGCGGCACCGCGTTCTAGCGCCAGCTCCTGCGCACCTACCCGGTTCCCAACAATCACCAAGTTCCCCGCATCCGTATAGCGCTCCATCGCCTCCACCGTCATCGCCCCAATCACAAACTTATTCAGCGATTTATGGAGTCCGGCGCGACCACCAAGCACTTGTCCATCGATCATATTCACAATCTCCGCATACGTCAGTTTCTCAATACTATCCTTTTGCTTCCGCTCAATCCGAATCGTTCCAACCCGCTTAATCGTGCTCACAAACCCGACAATTTCCGCGTCCTTAATCGCCCGGTAAGCAGTCCCCTCACTCACTTGCAAGTTTTTCGCGATTTTACGAACCGAAATTTTCTCGCCAACCGCAAGCTCCTCAATATATTTCAAAATCTGCTCATGCTTTGTCGCCAAGCCACTCACCCATTCCCTTTAAATTGTCATCGATGCGCCAATCTCGAGCACCTTCCCGCGCAACTCCGTGTTCAAGCTCGCAACAAATGCATGCGGGTCCTGCGCAATGAGCGGAAACGTATTATAATGCATTGGTACAACCACTTTCGCCTGCAAAAATTCCGCGGCAACCGCTGCATCCTCCGGCCCCATCGTAAAATTGTCTCCAATCGGTAAAAACGCCACATCAAGCTCGCTTAACTGCCCAATCAATTTCATATCTGAGAATAATCCCGTATCGCCTGCATGATAAATATTCTTTCCATCGATCGACAATACAAACCCTGTCGGCAAGCCCAAATTAATAATTTTGCCGTCCTTTACGGTGGAAGAACCATGAAATGCTTGCGTTAACTTCACCGTTCCAAAATCAAAAACGCGCTTTCCACCAATATGTAGCGGCGCCAAATTCTCCACACCTTCCATACTTAAAAACGTTGCCAATTCCACATTCGCAATCACCGTTGCGCCTGTTTGTTGCGCGATAGCAACCGTATCCCCAACATGATCATCATGCCCGTGCGTGACAATAATATAATCCGGCTTCTCCTCCGCTACCACAAGATCACACTTTGGATTCCCAGAAATAAACGGATCAACAAGAATTGTCACGTCCTCTGTTACTACTTTGATACAAGATTGCCCATGAAATGAAATTTTCATATTTTGACTTCCTTTCTGTATTGTACTAGTTTCATTATACGCTATACTATAACAGTATTTCAAAACATTTAATTTCTGCGCGCTTTCGTGTTATGATAAAGTGGACGAAACAAGGAAAGAAGGATGACTGATGGAAAAAAATATCGATATTCTGCAAAATTGGCTAAAAGAGCAAGGAGCTGAGGTTGCATTCATCACCGACCCCGAAAACATCGCCTATTTCACTGGCTATCATAGCGATCCACATGAACGCGTGCTAGGCTTGGCCGTATTTGCCGAAACCGAGCCATTCCTATTCACACCAGGCCTTGAAGTAGAAGACGTGAAAAACAGCGACTGGAAACACGATGCCTACGGTTATAGCGACATCGAAAACCCGTGGGAAATCATCGTAACTGAAATCACAAAACGCGTGCCAACTGTGAAAAAATTTGCCATCGAGAAATCCCATATGAGTGTCGATCGCTTCGAAATTCTATCCAAATACTTAACCGACGCGACGTTCATCTCCATTGAAGAAAAAATCCAGATGATCCGCCTCATCAAAACACCAGAAGAACTGGCTATCCTAAAAGAAGCCGCGCTCCTCGCTGATTACGCCGTCCAAGTAGGCGTTGACGAAATTGCAGAAGGCAAAACCGAGGCCGAAATCGTAGCAAAAATCGAATATGAAATGAAGAAAAAAGGCGTGACCGCGATGTCCTTTTCAACGATGGTTCTAACCGGCACGAACGGCGCCCTACCACACGGCACACCAGGCGATACGCAAATCAAAAAAGGCGATCTTGTCCTCTTTGACCTAGGCGTTGTCCATAAAGGCTACTGCTCCGACATCACGCGAACCGTCGCATATGGCGAAATCAGCGCAGAACAAGAAAAAATCTACAACACCGTGCTAAAAGCCCAACTCGCAGCCATCGAAAAAGTAAAAGCAGGCGTTCCCGCAAAAGAAGTTGACCTTACAGCTCGAAACATCATCAAAGACGCAGGCTACGGCGACTACTTTCCACATCGACTCGGCCATGGGTTAGGCGCAAGCGTCCATGAGTTTCCATCGATCACGGAGACAAACGAAATGGCACTCCAAGAAAACATGGTCTTCACCATCGAACCCGGCATATACGTCCCAGGCGTTGCAGGCGTAAGAATTGAAGACGATATCGTTGTGACAAAAGATGGTTATGAAATTCTAACCGAGTTTCCGAAAGAATTAACGTATGTGAAATAAACCAAAGAAGTAGTTCAGCCACCGTCCGAACTACTTCTCTTTATGTTTTACCCCTCTACACTACAAAGAGCAATAAACTTCCCAACCCCAAATAATCGCTGTACAATTAAATAAAAACGAGGTGACACCAAAATGAACCTAACGTTCACACCAGAAGCCATTTCCCGTGTTAATGCACTCCGCCAAAACCTTCCCGGCAAACTCTATCTCTACTATTTAACAGAGGGTTGTGGATGCGAAAATAGTGGAATTTTCACATTAAAATTAGCCACCCAGACAACCCCCGAAGACACCCAGTTCTCATCCAACCTCGGCCCCATTTTAATCGCACGTTGGACGGTTATTTTCCTAGAAGAACAACTAAAAATAGACTATGACTCCAAATCCAACGCCCTCATTCTAAAAAGCGACAGCCAATTTTACAATCGGAACCTCCTACTCATGGACGCTGACAATAACTTCGTGTATACACCAAAAAACGAGCAGTAACCTCAACAAGAGATTTCTGCTCGTTTTCCTTATATCCGTTTAAGCCAGTGCTTCCTCAACGGCTTTATATTCATACCCCAAATCATCCGCAACGGCTTTATACGTCACATAACCGCCAATCGTATTCACACCTTTATACAGCGATAGATTTCCAAGAACCGCATCAGCAAGCCCTTTATTCGCCAGTGTTAACCCGAATTGCAAGGTCGCATTCGTCAGCGCAATTGTTGATGTACGTGGCACAGCACCCGGCATATTCGCCACAGCATAATGCACAACGCCATGTTTTTCGTAAGTCGGATCATCATGCGTCGTCACACGATCCGTCGTTTCAAAAATACCACCTTGGTCAATCGCAATGTCCACGATAACTGCACCCGGTTTCATCTCCTTCACAAGCGACTCTCTCACAAGTTTTGGAGCACGCGCACCCGGAATCAACACCGCTCCCACGACTAGATCCGCCTTCTTCACAGCGGTTTCAATATTGAATGCATTACTCATCAATGTCGTAATTTGATTGCCAAAAATATCATCTAATTCGCGTAAACGATGCAAGTTCAAATCCAAAATCGTTACGTTCGCACCAAGTCCAATCGCCACTTTTGCCGCGTTTGTTCCTGCCATTCCGCCACCAATAATCACCACTTCGCCACGTTCCACGCCTGGCACACCGCTAAGTAGAATACCACGACCACCATTATTTCTTTGCAAAAATTGCGTCCCAATCTGCGCAGCCATACGACCCGCAACCTCACTCATCGGACTAAGTAATGGTAACGTCCGATCATCCAATTCCACCGTCTCATAGGCAACACTATTCACTTTGCTCTCTGTCAACGCTCTGGCAAGCTCTGGCTCGTTTGCCAAATGCAGATACGTGAATAACAATAATCCTTCACGGAAATAAGCATACTCAGAAGCGATCGGTTCTTTCACCTTCACAACCATGTCCGCCGCCCATGCTTCTGCCGCCGTATCCACGATCGTCGCTCCCGCCGTAATATAATCCTCATCGTGAAAAGCTGAGCCAACACCTGCATTTGTTTCGACCAGTACTGTATGACCTGCCTGTACATAAGATAAAACACTTGCTGGCGTCATTGCGACACGATTTTCATTGTTCTTAATCTCTTTCGGAACTCCAATTAACACATAAATCTCCCCTTCACTACGTATTATTACCTACGAGTATACGCTTACATAACAAGAATAACACATATTACCCGAATTGTAAAAATATCCGGGTTAAAAAAATTTGCAATGCTTTTAATGGTTGTTTTCATGAAAAAAGGGTACAATAACAGTATAAAAAGATTTTCCAAAGTGTCGCAAAGCCTATCCTCTCGTGAAAGTCCCGCCGAACTCCAACGCGCCGACAAAGGCTTACTTTTAAGCAAAGTCGAGCACTGGAGCGGAGTGCACTTGTGTACATGAGCACCGGCGCACAACAGACTTTAACGACGAAGATGCGTATTTGTCGGCACACTGGGCAGGAGGGATTTTGTATGTTACAACAATACAGTAGAGTTTTGGTTGCAGTAGACGGATCTAAAGAAGCAGAAAGCGCATTCCAAAAAGCAATTCAAGTTGCTAAAAGAAATGAGGGTTCACTTGGACTTGTCCATGTTATTGATACACGGGCCTTCTCATCAGTTGCTAACTACGACACATCCATGGCTGACAAAGCAACGGAATATGCCGATGAATTGCTAAATGGATACAAAGACGATGCCTTAAAACAAGGCGTAACGAATGTAGAAACGTATATTGAATACGGATCACCAAAAACGGCGATCACAAAAGAAGCTGCCAAAGCCTTTAAAGCCGATCTTATCATGTGTGGTGCCACTGGTCTAAACGCAGTAGAACGTTTACTTATCGGTAGTGTTTCAGAGTACATTATCCGCCACTCACCTTGCGACGTCCTTGTCGTAAGAAATGAAGATCCTGTTTACAAAGATTAGTTTCATAAACAAAGAAAAGTAGGTACCCCCATTTGAGCGGAGTACCTACTTTTTTACGTACTGTTACTATCCTTCGTTTCTTATAACCTCTACATCACGTGCAATCATCAATTCTTCATTGGTCGGAATGATGATAACTTTTACAGGAGAATGCGGGTAATTTAGGAAAGCCTCTACACCACGAACTTGGTTTAGGGCTGGGTCCCAATAAACGCCCATGAACTCAAGACCACGAAGTACACGCTCACGAATATAAGAACTGTTTTCACCGATACCAGCTGTAAAGATAATCGCATCAACACCGTTCATACGAGCGGCATACGAACCGATATATTTATGAATACCATCAACAAAAACATCAAGTGCGAGTTCTGCACGATCATTTCCTTTTGCGGCTTCGCTTTCTAGATCACGAAGATCACTTGAAATGCCAGATACGCCAAGCATACCAGATTCTTTGTTCAATACGTCAAGTACTTGCTCTGCAGATTTCCCTGTTTTCTCCATAATAAATGGTACGAGCGCGGGATCGATGTTACCAGAACGAGTTCCCATAGAAACACCAGCAAGTGGTGTGAAGCCCATGGACGTATCCATTGATTTACCGCCTTCAATAGCAGCAATACTCGCACCGTTTCCTAAGTGACATGTAATTAAACGCAATTCTTCCACCGGGCGCCCAAGTAAATCAGATGCGCGTTCAGATACATATTTATGACTTGTACCGTGGAAACCGTATTTACGAATGCCATAATCTTTATAATAATTGTACGGTAAGCTGTATAGGTAGCTTGATTGGGGCATTGTTTGATGGAATGCTGTATCAAAAACAGCCACTGACACGATGTCTGGCAAAACTTTACGGAATGCGCGGATACCAGTCACATTCGCCGGGTTGTGCAATGGCGCAAGTTCAGAAAGTGCCTCGATATCTGCAATAACTTGATCATTTATACGTACTGATTCTGTGAATTTTTCACCGCCGTGAACAACTCGATGTCCAACGCCTGTAATTTCATCATAAGATTTAATAATGTTATGTGAAATCAATTTATCTAGCAACATTTGAACCGCAACTTCGTGATCTGGAATGTCTGTTACTTCTTTGATTTTTTCGTCGCCTACCGAGATTGTGAAAATCGAATCCTTCAAGCCGATACGCTCGACGATTCCCGCCGTAATTACTGTTTCTGATGGCATATCATATAATTGAAATTTTAGTGATGAACTCCCAGCATTAATTGCAATTGTTTTTTCCATGTTTATTTAACCCATTCCCTTCAACTACTTGTTTTCGTTAAACCAGTTTTCAATCTTCGCCAATACGTTCGCCGTCGCTCTTGGATCGGTCAAACTTGGCAAATTTGCAAGCAATACTTCTTTTGGTGGCGCTACATTATCTGCCGCTTTTTGCAGAACAAGAATACTTTTCCGAGCTCCCTCGGATGCAAAAAGTGTCTCTGGCAATTGAATAATGCCTTGAATGTGGCCATGTTTTTTTATAAAACGATCTACTTTTGCAAAATCAGCCGTTCCAAACATCGCACTTGGCACTAAGAAGAATAAATATCCGCCCGCTTTTGTGTACCGCATCCCTTGTTCTATAAATAAAAAGTGCGCAAAAGAATGACCGTCATCGCGACTCAGCTCAAAACCGGCGGCGCGCGCATCATCTGGATAGTAACCTATTGGCAGATCACTCACTACAACATCAACCGGATCAACCAGCAAGTTGCCCAAACCATCTTGATGTAATAAATTGATCGGCAAACGCTCCAAGTCAGCTCCAACGTATGCAAGCGAAATCAGCAAATCATCGATGTCAACGCCTGTCGCATCGAGCTCTAATTTGCTTTCCAATTGATTGACGATCGTCGCAATTAAGTTACCCGTTCCGCACGCAGGATCAAGCAACCGAATGGTCGATTTATCAGCAAAAGCCTTATCTACCAAGTAACCAATAATGAACCCAATCGAGTCCGGTGTCATTTGGTGATTGACTTGAATACCATGCTTCATACCTTTTAAGAGTGCAAGTTGATAACTCTTACGGATATCTTCTTTTGCAAACTCGTCCAACTGAACTGAACTATACCGCTCTTCCAGATTTTTGGCGGCCTCAGCAGAAAGTTCATCCTTTTGAAGTACCTCTTTCTGAAATAAATTCTCTCCTGTCTCATAAACAGCTTCCAAATAACTCATCTCGAGCTCATTTTGAATAATAATAGCTGTATCATCGAGAACACGGAATAATTCCTCAACTGTTGCATTTGTCAAAAGTGAACACCTCGAATTCCTTCATTTCTAACACCAATTAAATATTATACAGCATTTCTAGTCAAGAAGATAGCATTTTACACTTCCGCAAAGTTATAGTTGCATTTTTCTGAGCAAGCGCTTTATTTCGATTCAAATATGGCCGATGTTACTTCTTGTTACAGTCAAATATTTGATTTCACTATAACAGAAAAAACTAGCAAACCAATATCTGATTTACTAGCTTTGGATACTTATTTAGCTGCTTTTGCCTTTGTAATAGCGGCTTCGTAGTCCGGATGATTTGTTCCTTCACCAACATATTCCGCGTGAACGACCTTGTTGTTACTATCTATCACGAAAACAGAACGGGCTAGCAAACGCAGCTCTTTCATAACGACGCCATACGCTTCACCAAATGATAGATCGCGGTGATCAGAAAGTGTGATTACGTTTGGAAGACCTTCTGCGGCACACCATTTCTTTTGTGCAAACGGTAAATCTACAGATATTGTAAGTATTGCTGTATTGTCTAAACCAGACGCGTCCTCATTGAACTTACGTGTTTGTTGCGAGCACACACCTGTATCAATAGATGGGATCACACTGATTATTTTTACTTTACCATCGTAATCGCCTAGTGTTACTGGTTCTAAACCTTGATTTAAAACCGTGAAATCAGGCGCTGTGTCACCAACTTTTACTTCTTTCCCAATCAATGTCATCGGGGTTCCCTTAAATGTAACTTCTGCCATTTTGAATTGCCTCCTTTGATTTCTATCTACATCCCCTATTCTACCGAAGTCCATTGCGATGTACTATTTTTTTGCCTGTATACGAAAAGGAACCTATAGGCTAATACCCATACGTTCCATTTTTTAAAATTTAATGCCACTCTTTATCCAGTTTCAAATATCCTTCGTGGACAACTGCGGTGTTTTCTAAAAGATCCGCTATCCCTTGTTTTTTCGGTGTAAAGGCACAGACTACATAGAGTCCCCACACGACCGATGTCACAAATCGCAGCGCTCCTTCGCGAAATAATACGGTCCCCCATGTCAACGCCTCTTTTTTCAGCGACACGACACGAATCCCGAAAATCATTTTGCCAAGTGTTTGACTCCAAAACTTCGTCATTACGATGAAATAGGCCAAAAAAGTAAGCATTACGAGTGCACCATACATGGCGAAAAAAGAACCGTCCATGTTCCAATCTGCTAATCGAAACACCGGACTGATCAGTATTCCCGAAATCGCCGTCGTCACGAGTAAATCGACTAAATAAGCCATAAAACGAATCCAAAACCCTGCGTAATATTGTGTTGGAAAACCGCCTTGTTCCTCTTTTGGAGGCTCATATTTAAACACGGGACGCTCGGTTTGGTGCAACGTTTCCTGTTCCATTTGAACCCCTCCTTTATTTTCCATACAAGTACATAAGACGTGGTGCTTCCATCATATTCATTAACTGAACCGCTTGATGGGCCTCGCTTTTTTGCCCGACAATTTGACTTACCGATGAAGAGAACATGGAAGCCAGACCAATACTGCTAGAATCGTACTCAAATACTTCTGCACCTTTCAAATCTTGCTCTTTTTTCAAGGCATCCAATGCATTTTCTTCGTATCCAAATGCGTCAATCAAACCATTCGCCTTCGCTTGGCGACCATCATAAATCCGGCCGTCTGCAATTTTGCGAACTTGGGCTTCCGTCATATGACGCCCCTCGGCCACGACTTTCACGAACTGCGCATAGGAATCGTCAATCATCGACTGCATGATCGCTTTTTCTTCTGCTGTCATTGGGCGCGTAGAGCTCATTATATCTTTGAATTCTCCACTTTTAATCGTATTATCCGAAATACCCACTTTCTTCATTAATTCGCTAAAATCATAGCCTTGCATGATGACCCCGATCGAGCCTGTCAGCGTTTCTGGGCTTGCAAAAATTTTATCGGCTGGCGCAGAGACATAGTAACCGCCTGATGCCGCCATGCTACCGAACGAAACATAAACCGGCAACTTCTTCTCTTTTTTGATCTGTAAAATTTTATCGCGAATTTGCGCCGATTCTACAACGCCACCGCCTGGGGAGTTCACGTTTAGCATAACACCAGCAACCGTATCATCCTCCCGAATCCATTCGAGCTGATCCATAAAGTCTTTGTGACTGTATCCTTCACTGCCACCGAGAAGCGAACCATTTGAGCCTGTATCTTGAATCGCACCATCAATGTTTAGCACCGCAATCCGTTTATCAGCTTTGCCATCCTCTAGCACCATTTCTGTCACGCCTGTATCCGTCGCGGTTAGCGAATCAATCCAAGACGTTTCATATTCATCATCACTGGCCAAGAGCGTACTCGTAATTTTCGTAATTCCACTCACAACTAATAATGCTGCGACAATGCCAATCGCAATCCATCTTTTTGCATTCACACTTTTTCCCCCTTTTTAATAGCTATAGGACTATCATAACGGAAAACTGGCGCTTTTTACAGTGAAACCTGAAAAATTCTTATTTTTTACAAGATTAGTAGTGAGCATTCGTGTTATAATGGGTTGTAGATTGAATTAACTAAGAACACTGGAGGTTTTAGTATGGCTGAAACAATTTTTTACTTTTCCTATCGTAAAACAGAAGAGCTACAAAAGCACGCCAATGAACTAAAAAAAGTTACGAAAGAATACGGTTTTGAAGTAACCGATGATTTTGAAGTAGCAACAGCAATTATTAGTATTGGTGGAGACGGCGCGTTCCTTAAATCCGTGCGTGAAACTGGTTTCCGTTCCGATTGTTTATATGCGGGCATCGCGTTAACCGAACAACTTGGACAATATTGCGATTTTCACGTACACCAAATCGATGAAATTATTAAGGCCGCGGCAGAAGATCGCTGGCTTGTTCGCCGTTACCCGACCATTTACGGTACAGTCAACAATTCCAAGGCCTTTTATGTACTAAATGAGTTCAACATTCGCTCATCGATTATCCGTACCCTACAAATTGATGTGTATATTAATGACAGCCTGTTTGAAACTTTCCGTGGCGATGGTATGGTTATTTCAACCCCAACAGGAAGTACCGCGTATAATAAATCCATTAACGGTTCGATTGTCGATCCATTGTTACCGTCGATGCAAGTGAGTGAGCTTGCTTCGATTAATAATAACCGCTTCCGGACGCTCGGTTCTTCGTTCATTTTGAGCCCGAAACGTAAATTGCGTTTGGATATGCGCGCAAATGGCGTGAATGATTTCCCAATCATGGGGATGGATTCTGAGGCGCTTAGCATTCAACATGTCGATGAAATCAAGCTTGAAGTTGGCGATCGGTTCGTCAATATTATTAAATTGCATAATAATTCGTTCTGGGATAAGGTAAAACGAAATTTCTTGTAAAATTCCATACTCAAAAAGGAGTCCATGACGGGCTCCTTTTTGAGTATATACTAAAGGTAGACAGTACCGTACATTTTGGTCTGCAACCTAGATATATTATTTTGTACCCGTCGAACCAAACCCACCGCGATCAGCATTGCCAAGACTACTTACTTCGGTAATCGTTACTTCTGGCATTTTCTCCATAATTCTAAATTGACAAATGCGGTCTCCTTTTTCAATCACCGTATCACGCATCGCGATAGCTGGAAACTTCCAGAAGTCATTCTCGCCGCAATAGCTCTCGTCGATAACACCCATGCTATTGGACTGGATAATTCCAAAATGTTTATATGTACTGGAACGAGGTACAACATGCGCTTCGTATCCTTTAGGTAATTCCATTGCGAGCCCTAAATCGATTAGTTTATATTCGCCTGACGCTAAGTGAACCTCTTCGTTCGCATATAAATCAATCCAATCGCCTTGTTCTAACTTATTTAATCGTGCCTCTTGATCTGTTGCGTATTTAACTTTTATCTCCATTTTTCATCACTCCAATATTCTAATTCCGTTCACTGCTAATCCTATCATACATGTGCCGTTTCGGGTATCACTTTCTCTAAAAAAATAAGAAGTTTAAATGTCGCGCCAATCACTCGCCGGACATTTAAACTCCTTATTTTAATCATCTAGGTGCTAATGTGTAATCAATTCCGTTAATGTTAACTTTTATCTGACTTGACCACGAATCCTTAGTCCACTTACCTTCACTACCTTGTTCTTCGATCTGAGACGCGGCTGATTTATAGAATTTGGTTTGATTTTTATTATACCAAGGATCATTATGGGGATTAGGTGAAAATTGATACACGTGGCTTCCAGGGTTAAAAGTCATTCCTCTGTTCTTTCCCCAAGATGTTTCACTCCATTTGTAACTAGTTCCATTTATTTTTACAGCACCACTAATACCCGCTGCTTTGGCTTGGACTACGCCTAAAGCATTTTCCAAACTTATATGTCCCGTATTCACCAAATTTACACCAATAATAGAAGAAAGTCCAAAAACTACAGTTACGGAGAGCCCAACAATTCTTTTTTTCATGTGCATAAAATCTCCTACTTTCTATTTATTTTTTATAGAAGGATTAACTACTCCTAACTACAGTAATATCATAGCACTTAATTGTTACATTAATATGACGTTAATAAAAATAATTATTAGTTTATTACAGAAATAAATTGCGTACGTTGCTTCTAAAATAATAGCAGATGCGCCTAACAAAAAATAATCTCGAGACTGCTAGTATATTTAGCAGTTCCCGAGATTATCGTCTTATATCTTTGTTATTTCTACATATTCTGCCGATGGGCTAAGCACTGCCCGGCAGTCTGTTTCCGTATTTATCGTATGAATAAATCTAGGTACCTTGTCATCTTGTACTTTGAGTCTGATACTTCCAATTTCATTTAAAATAGTAGAATAATTTGTGTGTACTTGGAAGCGTTTAAAAATTGCTGTCATCCGCTCCATTTTAATCCATCCTCCCTTCCTAATTATTCACATTTCAATAGCAGTTAGTAGACAGTTATGTACCGAATTAAAATATTATTTCATTTTTTTGAAATGTAGATTTTCGACCTGCTTTTGCAATTCATTGAGGGCCTCGATTTGCAAGCGTTGAACTTCAATAAGATGTTGCCATTGTTCATTTAAAACATGATCTAATTTCTCATGAAGCAAACGGATTTCAATTTCGGACTTTAAGTTAATTTTATAATCGCTTTCGGATTGGACTCTGTCTCTTGCTTCTTGACGATTTTGGCTCATCATAATAACCGGCGCTTGAATCGCAGCCAGACAAGATAATACTAAATTGAGCAGGATGAATGGATAGGGATCAAAGGGTTTCGTGAACAGCGCAATCGAATTCATGATAATCCATAAGGCTAAGATTCCCATAAAGCAAAGGATAAATCCCCAACTTCCACCAAATTTGGCAATAGTATCTGCTATTCTTTGACCTACAGAAAGATGTGACGTGAAAGCATTATCCACATCCTCTGATAAGATTTCACCATCTTTAATGCTCTGTATTATTTTTTTATTGATGGCTTCGTTTTCTCGTGTGTCATTCTGAGCAATATCACTAATAAAATGGAGCCGAAATTCTAACAAATCACGAAAACATATAAATGAGCTTGCTGATAAATGGAAATTTTGCTTTAAAATGATACCTTGTAGCTCCTCATCCATGGCTTTTAAGAATAGTCCCTCAATTTCTGTAAATGATTTTCCACAAACAGCGCAAGATACCGCTCTATTCTTCATCTGATCTACCTCGCTTCCTATTTATAATCTCCATATAATACCATTCTAACGTTCTATGTAAGCACTGTCAAATATTAAAAAATCCAACACACGCTTCAATCATGTATTGGATTTCAATATTTATCCTAAAATCATTACTAATAATGCTTTTTGTGCGTGCAGTCTGTTGCCAGCTTGTTGGTACACAAGAGATTGTTTACCGTCAATAACCGCCGTGGCCACTTCTTCTTCGCGGTGTGCTGGTAGACAATGTAGGAAATGATAATCAGATTTTGCGTGTGCTACGAGTTCACTTGTCACAGCGTAACCGTTGAAATCAGCAAGACGTTTTGCATTTTCTTCCTCTTGCCCCATACTCGTCCAGACATCTGTATATACAAAATCAGCATTGGTCACCGCAAGTACTGGATCCGTTGTCATGTCGATTTTAGCGCCCGTTTTTAAGGCGATTTGTTGTGCTTCCTTCAAAACGTTTCCATCTGGCTCATAACCCGCTGGCATCGCGCAAGAAATATCTAAGCCAACCATTGCAGCAGCTAGTAGTAGAGAATGGCAAACATTATTTCCATCTCCGATATACGCAAGTTTTACGCCTTCAAATGTATTTTTTACTTCAAAAATCGTTAATAAATCAGCTAGCGCTTGGCAAGGGTGATGCAGATCTGTCAGCCCATTAATGATTGGAATCGATGCGTGTTCGGCAAGTTCCTCTACACCTTCATGGCTAAACGTCCGAATCATCACGGCGTTAATATATTCGCTAAGGACATGCGCCGTATCCTTTATTGGCTCGCCCCGCCCGATTTGTAGCTCTTTGGAAGACATCACGATCGCCTGCCCACCTAACTGTAAAATACCTGCTTCAAAGGAAACCCTCGTCCGCGTAGAGGACTTATCAAAAATCATGCCTAAAATTTGACCGCTCAACGCGTGGCTATAATGCGTTGGATTTGTCTTAATCGCAAGCGCTAACTGCACTAATTCTGTGATTTCTTCATTACTCCATTCCAACAGACTCAACATATCTTTTCCTTTAGTCGTTTCTTTATACTCTATCATTATTTCATCCCCATTTCCTGTTTTATAAGCACTGATTCAATCAAATTCGCCGCCTGCTTGAGTTCTTGTTTCGTGACAGTCAGTGGCGGTACTATTCGTAATACATTCGGTCCAGCTGTTAATGTGAGCAGTCCTAGTTCTTGTAGCGCGCTCACTACGCCCTTCGCCTCTATATCAAGTTCTATTCCAAGCATCAAGCCCGCTCCGCGAATCGCGACAACATTTGCCGCTAGTTTTTCCGTGAGTAATTGTTGAAAATAAGCGCCTTTTTCAGTCACATCTTCCAGAAACGCTTCATCAAAAATGATATCAATGACTGCGTCTGCTGCTGCCATCGCGATTTTATTACCACCAAATGTGGAGCCATGGCTTCCTGGTCCAAATGTTGCTGCAAGTTCTGCTTTTCCAATCATTGCACCCACCGGCAAACCATTTCCTAGCCCTTTTGCCAGTGTGAAAATGTCTGGTTTGATTCCCACCTGTTCAAAAGCGAAGCGCGTGCCGGTGCGCCCCATCCCAGTTTGTACTTCATCGATAATCAACAAAGCACCGTACTTCTGACACAGATTGGAGGCTCCAATTAAAAATTCCTTCGTAGCTAGCAGAACGCCGCCTTCCCCTTGAATAACTTCAAGCATGACAGCTGCCGTTTGTGCAGAAATCGTCTTTTCGAGTGCTTCCAAATCATTGTATGGTAAGTATGTAAAACCTGGAAGGAGCGTGCCGAAGCCATCGTGAATTTTGCTTTGACCGGTTGCTGTCATTGTGGCGATGGTTCGACCATGAAAAGACTGTTTAAATGTGATAATTTCATCGCATCCTGTATGTTTTTTAGCGAGTTTTAGCGCAGCTTCGTTAGCTTCAGCACCACTATTACAGAAAAATACGACCCGCTCCTCACCCGCCGTTAATTTCGTTGCGACTTGTTCTTGAATACTGCTTTCAAACAGATTAGAGGTATGCCAAATCTGGCCAAGTTGCTTCTGGGCAGCGGCTGTTACAGTTTCATGACAATGCCCTAAATTACAAACGGCAATGCCCGATGTGAAATCCAGGTATTCCTTGCCATTCGAATCTTTGACAACGGTACCTTTGCCTTCTACGATTTCGATTGGAAATTTTGCGTATGTTGGGAATAAATCACTCATCCTATTTTCACTCCATCCTTTATTATTGTTCCTTGTGCTGTGATTTCGTTGGTAATGACGACTTGACCAACACCTTGTGAAACTGCGTGTTTGGCGCTTTCGAGTTTTGGAATCATTCCGCCTGTGATAATTTCTTTCGCGAATAAGCCTTCTAATTCCGCCGTATCGATATGCGCCATAACCTCGCCCGCATCAAGCACACCGGCAACATCCGTTAGCAAAATGAGCGTTTCTGCTTGGAGAGCGGAAGCCACTGCACATGCTGCTACATCAGCGTTTACATTCAACCATTCTGCTGTGGTCGTTAAGCCAAGCGGTGCAATAACTGGAACAATTTGCTGTTCTATCAGACCTTTGATTAACTTGGTTTTAACATGTGTGATCTCACCGACAAAACCTAGTTCCCCGTCTGCCAATTGTTTGGCCTGCATCAAACCTGCATCCCCCGCATGCAACCCTACTGCCGTAATTGCTTCTTTTTCTAGCGCAGTTACGATTTCTGGCTGTACTTGACCGATTAAGACCATCTTCGTCACAGCAAGCGTTTCTTTCGTTGTAACTCGCAAGCCGTCCTTCGTTTCCACAGGGATGTCTAGCGCCTCCATCATTTTACTGATCTGAACACCGCCTCCATGCACAAGAACCACTTGTTTCCCGTTCGCTTGCCACGTTTTGATTTGCTTGAAAAAACTTTCATCAAGGTGACTTCCCGCGACGCCACCTATTTTCACAACAACAGTTTCATTCATCCCATTCACACCCCTTTATTTCACGTCCGATAACATGCATTTATTTTGACGTAATCATAGCTCAAATCGCATCCCCAAGCGATTCCTTCTTCTATCCCGCTATGCAAATTAACCTCGATTAAAATAGTTTCTTTTTGCAGATAGGCGGCGAGTATTTCTGGATCGTACGCCACTGTCTCACTTTTTTCTAAAATAGCAATCTCGCCGATTTTAATCGTAATATTATCTGGTAAAAAACGGCCACCGCTGTAGCCAATAGCGCAAATAATCCGGCCCCAGTTGGCATCCTCACCGAACATCGCAGTTTTCACGAGGCTTGATGACACAATCTGTTTAGCGATCATCCTAGCGTCTTCTTTTGAAGTGGCGCCCTTGACTTGCGCTTCGATTAGCTTTGTCGCACCCTCGCCATCACGTGCAATGCTTTTTGCTAAATGTTGACAAACAGCATAGAACATCTTGGTAAATACAGCAAATTCTGGCGTACCTTCAGAAAATGATGCATTTCCGGCACAACCATTCGCCATCACAACAACCATGTCGTTTGTCGATGTATCTCCATCCACCGTTATTTGATTGAAGGTTTGATCTACTTTTTGTTTTAGCAATTTTTGCAATAGTTCAGCTGGAACTGCCGCGTCTGTCGTAATGAACGAGAGCATCGTCGCCATGTTTGGATGAATCATCCCTGAACCTTTCGCTACACCCGAAATGGTAACCGTTTTCCCGCCTATTTCACTCTGTAATGTCAGTTCTTTTTGCACGGTGTCCGTCGTTAAAATTGCTTCATGGAAATCACTGCTTTCGCCAGCATTCACCTGTAGCGACTCAATCCCCGCTGTCACTTTTTCCATTGGTAAGTAATCGCCAATCACGCCTGTTGATGCAATAGCAACACTTGATTCCGCAATTCCTAAATGTTTGGCCGTGATTGCCCGCATTGCAAAGCCATCATCCAAGCCCTGTTTCCCCGTACACGCATTAGCAACACCGCTGTTGACAACGATTGCCTGCAACGTTTGATCCACCGCCAAGCTATCCTTCGTTACAAAAATCGGCGCAGCTTGCATTTGATTCATTGTATAAACCGCCGCAGCCGCAGCTGGAACTTCCGAAAAAATCACACCAATATCCTTCTTTTTGCGCTTCAGACCACAATGTTTACCGTCCGCAAAAAAACCGAGCGGTGTCGCAATCGTGCCATTTTCTATCATGATCCAGCCCTCTTTCTCCAAAACCTTCTCCATCGTTCTTCCCCCTTAAGGATAAACCGGTATAAAATCAAGCCCCGCCGTTTCATCAAAACCAGCCATCAAATTCAAATTTTGAATCGCTTGTCCCGCGGCCCCTTTGACCAAATTATCAATCACAACCACAATCGTAATCATATTTGTTCGCGCATTATAACAAAGTCCAATATCGCAGAAATTCGATGCTGTCACTTGCTTCAGCGTCGGATACACATCTTTTTCCTGCACTCGCACAAACGCTTTCCCGTCATAACTCTCTCGGTACAACGCCAAAAGTTCCTCCGTCGATGTTTCCACGTTCGCCTTCACATATATCGTAGCAAAAATGCCTCGCGTCACCGGAATCAGTGACGTCGAAAATGTAATCGCATCAATGCTTGCATCCCACACACGCAACTGCCTAATAATCTCCGGAATGTGCTGGTGCTGATTCATTCGATACAGCGTCATGTTCTCATTCGTCTCCGGAAAATGCGTATTCGCACCCGGCGTCTTGCCCGCCCCAGATATACCAGATTTCGCATCCACAATAATCGAATCCGGCTCGATCAAACCATGGATCACAAGTGGCGCCAAACCAAGCAATGTCGCCGTCGCATAACACCCTGGGTTCGAAATAAACGTCGTATCCACATTCTCCCGCCATTCGGCTAATCCATATTCTGCCTGATTCAAGTAAGCAATCGGCGCCGCATCTTTGTTGTACCACTTCTCATATTTTTCCTTCGACAAACGGAAGTCCCCCGACAGATCAATAACCTTCATCCCAACATCAATAAACGGCTGTGCAGCTTCCTTCGCGACCCCACTCGGCGTTGCTAGAAAAACAGCTTCACTTTCCTCCGCAATTTTAAGCGCGTCAATCTCGGCTAATTCGTGATGATACACCGTATGTAAATGCGGATAAAATCGCGATATATCGTCCGTCTGGGCGGAGAAACTATGCAAAGATGCGATCTCCACTTGCGGATGTTGATGTAACAATCGGAGTAATTCGAGCCCTCCATAACCTGTTGCTCCAATAATCGAAACTTTCATGATTTTCCCACCCTTCTTATTTTTTATGATAAATCTTATTATAAACTTGTATATTTATAATGTCAAATGGTTTTTTATAAATTATAAAACTATTTTATAAGCTATTAATGTATATTAAAGGCGGTTTTTATGCATTGCTTTTTTCACATACATTAAATAAGAAGAATTTATACTCCCATTTACTTGGTATAAATATCCTTATCTACAATTTAACCCCACTCACAAAAATAACGATGAGAAATCCCAATTTTAGATTTCTCATCGTTATTTTTTATTTTAAAACTCTTTTCCAATTTGCAAAAAATAATATTCCCTTTTAGTAGCACTATCGCTCTCATTATGGTAAGACTTTAGATGATACTAATAAACTTTCTTCTTTGCCATCAAATACACTTACTTTAAACTCCTCACCTGCTTTGCCAAACTTATCACTGGCATAAATTTGATACGTTCGATTTTCATTTATAGTTCCTGAACGAAGCAAGACGCCAGCTCCGTTGTACAACTTGACAGTAGTGGCACGTGGATCAACGATGGTTCCTGTAATGTAGGCAGAACCTAAATGGTAGCCATTTATATCTGGTGCTACTAGAGTATACCTACCACCGTCAGGAATCGGGTATATCAAACTAGTATACGTATCATTTCCTAACCTCGCTTTTATTTGTAGAATATCCCCTTTTTTCAACCCTGGTACCGGTACACTCCATTCACCTGTATTATTTACAGTAGTAGAATAAGACTTGTTATTAATGAGTACTTCGATCGTCGCGCCAGGTGTTCCCCTTCCCACGACCGCTGTACTTCCTGCCGATGCACCACCCGTTACAACAGGATCCACAAATTTCAGAAATACGTTATACAATCCGCTCTCTAAAACGGCTCCGTCCTCAGGCGTTGTCGCTCTGACATATACAACAGTTCCTGATATTAGCCCTGATGTTGTGGCCTCCCACCTGCCCATGTTATCGGCATGCGTCGACCCAATTTTAATCCCTGACTGCCATATATCAACTAGCGATCCAGCAGTAGCCATTCCACCTACGCGGTTATTCCCTGCGTTTAAAGTGGAAGTAACAGTAGGTACAGTTCTTATTCCGAAGTCATCACTTTCGACATAACGGTCATAAATACCAGGAATAGTGGATCTTACAAAGGTTGTCCCATGAGAAAGTAGTGCTGGAACCGTGGCTGTCCATTGCCCATTTTCTTTTGCTATTACTGTAGCAATAAGCCCTTGGTAAAATGCATAAACAGCGACAGTTGAACCAGGTGTAGCCGTTCCTGAAATCGTCGTTTGTTTTTCTGTCGCTACTGTGATCGTCGGTTTCGCGACTCTCGTTGCAGCCAAACAGGAAGGGCTATCTTTATATTGTCCCCCAAAAGTTGCCCTCACTTGCACGCGTGCTTGATGACGAAGGACCGGAACCTTGGCTGACCACGCACCTGTAGCGCTAGCTGTTACAGATTTAATAAAGGAATCACTTACCCAAACATCTACTTTAGCTCCTGGAGTTGCAATGCCAGATACAGATGTCTCTCCAGCAATGACTTCCGATGTGATTAACGGTTGGATTTGTTTATTTGTTGTGGGAGCTACCGTGTATACAGAACTATCTTTATACCAAGGATCTGAATCAAAGAGCCTTGCCCGAATCTGCACTTTGTGTCCCGTAGTAAGCGTTGGCACAGATGCTGTCCAATACCCACTTTCGTTCGCGTAAACTGTTTTAACAAGGGCACCATCTACCCAGACTTGTATCTGTATTCCCGAATCTGCTGTACCAAACACAGAAGTTGCACCATCTGTCACGAGAGATGTTACTACAGGAGTTTCTATCAGCCAGATCGTATAGTTAGGTGATTCTTTAACACTATTATTAAGTATTGACTTTACTTTTACTACTTGTTGTTCATAGACATCGATTCCAGTAACTGTCCATAATCCCCCCTCATTAGCTGTCACAGTCTTAGCTAATTTATTATCTATCCACACCTCAACCTTAGCCCCTGGGGAAGCTGTACCATACATATATCTGTCAGCATATTTGAGTCGTGATGTAATAAGTGGCTGCTCTTGTTGTGTGTTATTTGTTCCTGATGAAATGCTTACCCCGGATGCACTCACTACTCCTGTTGTCCCTGATGAAATGCTTACCCCGGATGCACCCACTCCCGTTGTAGCCGCTGAAACACTTCCTGAGGTCTCTTGAGAGAACATATCTAGCACATTCTCAGCAGGTGAGGCGGTCAATACAGCCACGAGTGATAACGCCATTAATTGTTTATCTATTTTCATTTTTTACATCTCCTTTTTATTGAATTCCTTACTTTACCATTATATATCTTTTTTTAGAAATTTGATGTAGACGAAATCCGAACTTTTGGAAAATAAAGAGATAAAGAGGACGCTTTCAAATAAGAGTGATCTCCTGATAGGTGCATATCAAAACATTCCTGCTCTAAACCAAATAAAAAAACGACACCATCACTGGTATCGTCTCCCTTTTAAAATAGGTCTGAAAACTCATCTTGTACTTTATTCAAATCAGCGACTTCCACGGAGAATGTTTCCGTCATATTCACCGCTTCTTGTACCATCGCCTCAAAATCAATAAAGCTTTCATAACGCTCCACTTTTTCGAGCTTGGGACGCGTTTTGGGAGAAGGTGGTGTGAAAATCGTGCAACAATCTTCGAACGGCTGTACAGAAATATCATACGTGTCAATCGCTTGGGCAATCTCGATAATCTCATTTTTATCCATCGAAACGACTGGGCGAATAATCGGTGTCCCTGTCACCGCATTGATTGCGAGCATACTCTCTAGCGTCTGACTTGCTACCTGACCTAAACTCTCGCCATTCACAATCGCTAACCCCTCATGGCGTTTGCGCAATTCATCTGTAACTCGCAACATCATGCGACGCGTCACGGTCATTGTGACACCCTCTGGAATCTGCTTTTTAATCATTTCTTGAATCGCAGTAAAAGGCACAACATGCATCTTCACCTGTCCACTATACTTCGCCAGTTTTCCAGCTAAATCTACCGCTTTTTGACGCGCGCGTTCACTCGTATATGGTGGGCTATGAAAATGCACAGCCTCTATCTCTACGCCTCGCTTCATCGCCAAATAACCCGCAACTGGGCTATCAATCCCGCCAGAAAGCATCAACATCGCACGACCCGAAGAGCCTACCGGCAGACCACCAGCACCCTGAATTGTCTGACACGACAAGAACACGCCCTCACTTCGAACGTCCACAAGCAACTTCACGTCTGGTTTTTTCACATTGACATGCAGATCATCTATATTCTGCAAAATGTAGCCACCAAGCTCATGATTAATCCCATTCGTATCCAGTTCAAACGATCGGTCCGCACGTTTGGCATTCACCTTGAAACTTCCACCTGCTTCATGCATAGCGCGCACCAAAGAAAGCCCCGCTTGCTTCATCGCTTCCAAGTCCTGTGGCACACGAACCGCTGGACTAAACGACTGAATCCCGAAAATCGGACGCAATCGCTCCAGGACCACCTGATCATCCGCACCATTGAGAAGTAAATGCATCCGATCTCGCTCGCCGAACACCTTTACCTCTGGAAAATCACCAATAGCACGCTTCACATTATGCGCTAATTTTCTAATAAATTGTTTTCGATTTCGACCTTTTGTTGATAATTCGCCGTACCGAACGACTATACGATCATATTTCATCATTTCACCACTTCATTCAAATTTTTAATTATCACTTGTACTACTTCTATAAAGCGCTCTGCCTCTGCCATCGTATTCTGATAAGACAGGCTCACACGAACCGCACCTACAGCTTCTGCGTCTGATACTTGCATTGCCTTTAATGTACTGCTAGCAAGCTTGGCGCGCGATGAACACGCACTCGTCGTCGATACATAAATCTCATACTCTGCGAGCGCATGCACTAAAATTTCGCCTCGATGCCCAACAACTGAAAAACAGCAAATATGTGGCGCCGCCTGATTTTTATCTGTATGAATGGACACTTCTGGCATCTCATCCAGTGCCCTCAACAAATAATTGCGTATCGCCAACAGATCGGTAGCATGTACTTTTTGATCTTCCAATCCAATTCGTAACGCTTTCGCAAAAGCCACCGCGCCCGCCGTATTTTCCGTCCCGCTACGCAACCCAAACTCTTGTCCACCGCCGTCAAGCAATGGCATTAACGAAACAGATTTTTTCTTAATTAAAACCCCAGTTCCCTTCAAAGCATGCACTTTATGCCCAGAAATCGTTACCAAGTCAACACCAGTAAAATCAAGCGCTACCTTCGTCAAACCTTGCACATGATCCACATGAAAAAAGGTTTTCGGACGCACCTCGAGTATTTCCGCAATTTCCGAAATGGGTTGAACCGAGCCTACTTCGTTGTTGACATGCATAACTGAGACTAAAATCGTATCTTCCCGTAACGCATTTTTCAAGTCCCCGAGAGAAATAACCCCAGATGCATTCACCGGAAGCCGGGTCACCTCAAAGCCTTGCGTTTCCAAGTAATCCATCGTATTTTGAACCGATGGATGCTCAATTGCCGTCGTAATAATATGTTTTCCTCTATTAGAATAGAATCCCGCAACGCCCTTAATCGCCATATTATTGCCTTCTGTTCCACTAGATGTAAAAATAACCTCTTCCGGTAGTACGCCAAGCATTCCTGCCACGAGCGTCCGTGCTTGTTCATGCAATTCGTTCACTTTCACCCCATACCGATGCAGCGAAGACGGATTCGCAAAATAATTCGTCGCTACTTTCGTATACGTCTCCATACAAGCATCTAGCGGCTTTGTCGTCGCACTATTATCCAAATAAATCATTCCAAAGCCCCCATGAATCTAATCTCATTTAAACATTTTATCATATAAAAACAAACTTCACCCAATAAATAATAAAAAATCTTCGGCTTCCCGACGTAACTCAGGCAAACCGAAGATTCTTACGAGCTTGGGACAGCCTCCCTATCCCTCGACTTCATCCACATTTATCTTCATTTCATACGCCTTTTCAATCTTTTTGAAAGCGCTTGGTTCCACTTTCTCCAAAGCTGTCACCGCGATTTCTAGTGCTTTCTTATATTGATAATCATCATAGAAATGATCTTCTGCTTTGCGCAGTGCTATCGCAAGGTCGGGTGTCTGTAACCGGTAGCGATTGGCATACTGAATCACCTGTTCCACTAAATGCACATTCTCGATCATTTCATCCGCCTTCTCTGTCAAATGATCTAAATCTTCCTGTGCCACACGCCATTCATGACTCACAGCCTTCATGTTCAGCGGCTTCTCTTCTAGTTTTTCTTCCAGCTTCGTAATCGACTGTTCCATATGGTCACATAACGCAGTATACTCCTCTGGCTTACCAGGAAGGCGCTCACGATCTAATCTACGGCTTAAGTTTAGAATGGCCCGACGCATCCGATCCGCATCTTCACGCGCCTCTAACTCATCTTTTCTGAGCGAACGTAATTCTTCTGCAAATGTATCTTGCTCCAATGCCACACTGGACACGATCGCATCCATTTCCTTCAACGTATCTTCCGCTGCTGAATACGCAATTTTAACCTCTGATAGGCGTTCTGTTAAGGTTGCCAACTGCTCTTTTTGCGTTTCCAGCTGACTTGCCACATTCAAATAAGTTGCGAGCTCGTCCTCAGACACGTGATATGTCTGCTTCACTTCTTTGATTTGCTCCGCTAGCGCATCCGAAACATCGATCTGCTTCTCTAACTTCGCCTCCACAACAATGCGGTTCTCCTTCACAAAATGACGTGCCTCCACCTCGTGCTCCAGTGTATCATAAAACAGGTTAATCTCCGTATGCAGTTCCGCGACGCCATTTTCGACGGCTTCTAATTCTCCTGCAACGATCTTCCCTTTCAAATCGGAGACACGACCGCGCATCCGTTCTAGCTCAGCCGCAAGTTGCAATTGCTCTAAATAATAGCCTTGCTGCACCATTTCATCATAGCCAGCTTGCAATTTCCCCATTTCATCCGGCAAAATAATATCACTTTCCCGCAACAACCCGGGAATCTTCTCCAATTGTACTGCCAACTTCTCCAAATCGTGCTGGACATTCAAGACGGTTTCACGCGCTTCCAAGTAATCCCCTTGATCGGTCAGCATATCAAAGCGGTTCAAGTTCTCCGCAATTGTATCAAGCTGGCCTTCGACACCATGCAGCGCATCACCAAGTTTATAACCATTGCTAAGCACATCGCGTCGCAACGTCGTAAACTTATCTTTTGCCAACCTGATATCTTGCGCATTGCGTTCCTCACTAGCAATTAATTCCTTCAATCCACGCAAAATTTGCTTCATCTGCGTATCGATTTCATGAATCACCTGCTCCACCTGATTTTCTACCTGCGTGGCTTGACGGAACTGATACCGATCCGTATGTTGCTCCGCGCCTAAAATATATTCCTCTAAATTCGGAAATAATTTCGTCGCAATCTCATCCCACGAATCACGCCACGATTCAAATAGATCCTCCGTTTGTCCTGTAAGCTTCAACTTCTTCACCTTCGTAAGCTCGTCGATCACTGGACGCTCCATCAATTCTATTTTTTGCTCCTCCAACGCGTTAATGCGCTGATAATGCTTTTTCTTCATTATGTACCCGGCTGCAAAAATCACGACCACGATCACTACAAAGCCGACCAAATACCAAACAAACATGCCGTTTCCTCCTAATTATTCCATTATCTCTATTTTTTTTTAATCACATCATTAAGTAAAAATGAAAAATCCGTGCTATACTAACTCATTATACACATAAACTATTCTAACACGATTCTTCTGTATTTACCTTATTTAAAACCAAAAATAATGAAAAAGTGGTGAAAAAAATGATCGAAATTCCAAAATTCACTGGAACCAAAGCAGAAAACTATCAATTATGCGTCAAGCAGGTTGAAGCCATGATCGCTGGGGAGCCAAACTTCATTGCCAATATTAGCAATATCTCGGCTCTACTAAATCAAGCGCTAACCGACATTAACTGGGTGGGTTTTTATTTATATGAGGAAGTGAGTAATCAGCTTGTTCTCGGACCATTTCAGGGTTTACCGGCCTGCATTCGCATTCCTCTTGGTCGTGGTGTCTGCGGTTCTGCTGCTGCTGAACAAAGAACCTATCTCGTCCAAAACGTTCACGATTTCCCTGGACATATCGCGTGTGACGCTGCCTCAAACTCTGAGATTGTCATCCCAATCGTTCATAATGGCAAACTCTTAGGTGTGCTCGATGTCGATAGCCCCTCTTTAGCACGCTTTGACACGGTTGATCAACACTATTTAGAACAAGTAGTTACTATTTTGAAAGCATCCCTACAATAAAGATTGACAAGTACACTGAAACTATACTATACTAGAAAGCGTGTAAAATGCAGCTTGAGTGATGATGAATATGACCGTTGTTTATCCCCGATTTTTTCGTGGTGTATCCTGTAACCTGCTGCTGCAAGGGCGAAGATACATGAAGATAAACTGCACGTATTTGGTTGGTCACACTTGTTTGTTTTATGCTAAAACAAATTTAAAGGAGGAGTCAATCCATGGCTCGTTATACAGGTCCAAGCTGGAAGATTTCCCGTCGTTTAGGGTTATCACTTTCAGGAACAGGTAAAGAATTAGAACGTCGTCCGTACGCTCCAGGGCAACACGGTCCGACACAACGCAAGAAAATCTCTGAGTACGGTTTACAACAAGCAGAGAAACAAAAATTACGTCACATGTACGGCTTAACAGAGCGTCAATTCAAAAACACGTTCGTAAAAGCTGGCAAACTACAAGGTAAACACGGTGAGAACTTCATGATCTTACTTGAACAACGCCTTGACAACGTGGTATACCGTTTAGGTCTTGCTCGCACTCGTCGTGCAGCACGTCAATTAGTAAACCACGGCCACATTTTAGTAGATTCAAAACGCGTAGACATTCCTTCTTACCAAGTATCAGCTGGTCAGGTAATCAGTGTTCGCGAAAAATCTCTTAAATTATCAGCAATTGCTGAAAGCTTAGATGTTGCGGCATTCGTGCCTGAATACCTAACTTTCGACGCTGAAAAATTGACAGGTACATTAAACCGCCTGCCAGAACGTTCAGAGCTTCATGCTGAAATCAACGAAGCATTTATCGTAGAATTCTATTCACGTTAATACGCGTTAAAAACATCGAGTGCACTTGTTGCATTCGGTGTTTTTTTGTTTGGACTGTTTAAAAAAAGGAAAAGACTACTACAAAATTCCCGTAGCAGCCCTTTCCTATCTTATAAAACTTTCCTCATATTAATATCTACTGTTTCAAACCCCATTTTTTCGTATACATGAAACGCTCGCTTATTATGCCCGAAAACATGTAGACCAATCTCTGAAATACCAGCCTGACGCGCTTTTTCTTCGAGCACACGCAACAATTCACTGCCATATCCTTGATTTTGAAACGCTTCGAAAATCATAATATCATATATAAAATACGTATTCTTCTCCTCAAAGACCCATAACGTTCCTATTTTTTCATCCTTCCTATCAAGAATATCCCATAAAAAATGATCTTTCGTCATGACTCCATTAGATAAAAGATGCACCATCTCAAATCTCGCTTGTTCCAATGCATCTTCTTTATCCCAAATCCCGGCTTGAACCTTATCTTTTGCATAATCCACACTGAGCGCCTCTGAAAAGACAGGAAAAGTCTCCTGCTTCATCGGCACCAATCGCAACTTACTCATAGCGCACCAAGAAATACTTTTTCTTGCCACGGCGAACAATCGTAAAGCGATCTTCCACTCGATCTGCGCTTGTCACCATTTTTTCAAGATCTTGTACACGTTCCCCGTTCATATAGATTGCGCCATTCCCAATATCTTCACGCGACTGGCGTTTCGATGGCTCTATACCGAGTTCCACAAGCCAATCCACAAGCAACGCCTCTTCCTCGCTTGCAACAAATGTTGGTACATCTTTAAAGCCTTGTGCAATCTCATCAGCCGTAAGTGCCTTAACATCCCCACTAAAAAGCGCTTCTGAAATTTTAATCGCTTGATCCAGTGCTGCTTGACCATGAATAAATCGCGTCATTTCAGCAGCCAATGAACGCTGTGCAGCCCGGCGATGTGGCTCTAATTTCACCGCTGACTCCAGGTCATTGATCTCCCCTTGATCCAAAAACGTGAAGTATTTCAAGTATTTCACAACATCACGATCGTCCGTGTTAATCCAGAACTGGTAGAATTCATACGGCGTCGTTTTCTCTTTATTTAACCAGATTGCACCGCCTTCTGTTTTCCCAAATTTCGTCCCATCCGCTTTCGTCAACAACGGAATCGTCAAACCAAATGCTTTCGAGCCTTCTCCTTGTTTTTTACGAATCAGATCCAGCCCCGCCGTAATATTGCCCCACTGGTCGCTTCCACCGATTTGCAAACGACAATTGTGCTTCTCATATAACTCATTGTAATCCATCGCCTGCAAAATTTGGTACGCAAACTCCGTAAACGAAATCCCGACTTCCAAACGATTCGCAACGATATCCTTCGCCAACATCGTGTTCACATTGAAATTCTTCCCATAATCGCGCAAAAAATCAAGCACCGTCAGATCCTTCGTCCAATCATAGTTATTCACCATAATCGCGCCATTATCACCAGCAAAATCAAAAATTGTCTCCAATTGCCCGCGCAAACTTTCCACGTTTTTATTTACTTGCTCAATAGACTGCAGTTGGCGTTCTTCCTTCTTACCACTCGGATCACCAATAGATCCCGTCGCGCCACCAACTAAAATAATTGGGCGATGTCCTTTATTTTGAAAACGGCGTAAAATCATAAATGGGATCAAATGCCCAATATGCATCGAATCTCCCGTCGGATCAATGCCACAATAAAGCGAAATCGATTCCTTCTCCGTCAGTTCACGAAGTCCCGCCTCATCTGTTTGCTGATAAATCGCGCCGCGCCATTCTAGCTCATCAATAATGTTCATATCATTCTCTCCTTCTCGTTTTCAATTAAAAAAGTCCCTTCGTCTATAGACGAAGGGACGCAAAATATACGTGGTACCACCCAACTTAGGAAAAACTTCTTCCTCGCTTCATTAAGATAACGGCAAAAAAACCGTTTGCAAATGCAAATACGCTCCGGGATGTAATTCATCACACTTATTTGTACTGGTTCACAGCTCCCACCAGCTCTCTTTTTAAAACAGGGATAAGCGACTACTTCGTCCGTTCATAGCTTTTCGATATGTTGTTGTATCTCTATTTTTAACATAGCCTCAAAAAAATGTCAAGGCACACATAAAAAACCGAGCACATCTAAACCTAGACCCGCCCAGCTTAAAGAAATTTAACGCGTTGTTCCGCGCATTTTTTCGCTATGTGGTAAAATGACTGTTTTTTCTTCTACTTCTTCATTAGCCATCAATTTCGTTAATAAACGCATAGCAACCGCACCAATATCGTACAGAGGCTGAACAACCGTTGATAACTGTGGACGCGCCATCAATGTTAATTTCGTATTGTTCGACGTGACGATTTCAAGCTCTTCTGGCACTCTCACACCAGCATCAAGCGCCGCATTTAGAACCCCCATCGCAAGCTCGTCATCTGCTATATAAATCGCATCCGGTGTTGCTTTAAGCGAATTTAGCTGCGCCCAAGCTTTCACACCTGATTCATAATTGTAAGAGGCTTCCAACACGTAATCTTCGTTAAATTTAATCTTCGCCTCTTTTAGCGCCTCACGGTACCCGCCTAATTTCAATTCACTATTCACAGGCTCATCTAATGAACCACTAATAAACGCGATTTTCTTGCGACCATTCTTCGTGAAACGAGATACAGCCTCATAGCTTGCTTGTTTATAATCAATGTTCACCGATGCAATTTTATTCGCCGCATCAACCGAACCTGCCAAAACAACTGGGGCCGGCGAACGATCGAATTCTTCTTGCAACTGCTCTGAAATACGTTCACCCATATAAATAATTCCATCTACTTGTTTACCAAGCAAAGTATTCAACACTTGCAGTTCCTTATCTTCGTTCTCATCTGAATTACTCAAAATGATATTGTACTTGTACATCGTCGCAATATCTTCAATCCCACGCGCCAACTCCGCATAAAATACATTCGAAATATCCGGAATCATCACACCAACTGTCGTCGTTTTCTTGCTCGCTAGCCCTCTAGCCACTGCATTTGGACGATACCCTAACTGTTTAATGACATCTAACACTTTCTTTCTAGTAATTGGCTTAACATTCGGGTTGCCATTGACAACACGAGAAACCGTCGCCATTGAAACATTCGCTTCACGCGCCACATCATAAATTGTTACATTCATTTATTTCACTCTCCAAAAATTAATTTATTTTAACGGTTAGCCATATGTAACCATTGTAAACGGAAACAACCTTGCCTACACTTAATAATACGATAGTTTTTTTCGTTATGCAATTGTTTTCACTTATTATTTACATTACTAAAAATTCAGAAGAAAGCGTTTTATTTGAATTTCTACGTTTAAAGATACATGAAAGCGCGTGATAGCAGGCGTCAAATCACTTTAATAGCCGCTGTCCTCGCTAAGTTTATGTACATGAAAAAGTGGCTAGGAAATGATTTCCTAGCCACTTTTTAAATAGGATTATTGGATATTTTCAGGAACTAATTTTGATTTCAAAATCGCTTCCCAGAAAGCATCAAATTCTTTCAAGTCCATTTGTTGTGCCGAATCAGATAACGCTACCGCTGGATCTGGATGCACCTCTGCCATCACACCATCTGCGCCAATTGCGAGCGCCGCTTTTGCACATGGGAGTAATAGATCTTTACGACCTGTAGAATGTGTTACGTCAACCATTACTGGCAAATGCGTTTCTTGTTTTAGAATTGGTACAGCAGAAATATCTAATGTATTACGTGTTGCTTTTTCGTACGTACGGATGCCACGTTCACAAAGAATGATCTGATCGTTCCCTTGCGCCATGATATATTCCGCAGCGCCAACAAACTCTTCAATTGTTGCTGATAGTCCACGCTTTAATAGGATTGGCTTATCTACTTGACCGACCGCTTTTAAAAGTTCGAAGTTTTGCATGTTACGCGCACCGATTTGGATCACATCGATATGATCTAAAGCCGCTTCAATGTCGCGAGGTGTTACAATTTCGCTAATAACGCCAAGACCGAACTCATCTGCTACACGTTTTAGGATTTGTAAACCTTCCAGACCAAGACCTTGGAAATCGTATGGACTTGTACGCGGTTTAAATGCACCACCGCGCAGTAGTTTCAACCCCTTATCACGCACAGCACCTGCCACTGTTGCAACTTGCTCATAGGATTCTACGGAACAAGGGCCAAATACGAATGTTGGAACGCCATTTCCGATTGGGACGCCATTCACATTCACGATTGTATCCTCTTTCTTATTTTTGCGTGAAACAAGTAAAGCCTTCGAGTTGTCGTCTTCTTGCAACTCTAAACCAGCTTTAAAAATTTCTTTAAATAATTTCTCAATCGTGCCATCTTCAAAAGGACCTTTATTCGCATCTGTAATCGCATTTAGCATTTGACGCTCACGGACTGGGTCAAAGCGAATCACGCCTTGCATACCTTTGATTTTGCCGATTTCTTGTACTAGGTTTGCTCGTTTGTTAATTGCCTCCAGCACCTCAATATTTAAGCTATCGACTTGTGCGCGTAATTCTTCTAAATTTGGGTTTCCCATGTTCTTTGCCACCTCTCCAATTTCTCTGCATGTCTTTGTAATGTATATCTTTTCATTATAGATGAAAAATAATAATTTGTCACCATGCCACTTTCTCACTTAAGCGCTTTTAAGTGTTAAAGTTAATAATATAATACTAACATTACTCCCCCCTAATTGCAAGCTTATTTTTATACAGCACAAAAAACATGTAGCAGATTTGCCACTACATGTTTTCCCGTTCTTATTGCGTGATTTCTAGTTCTAACTGATGCATTTCTGAACCTCTTGCATCGTAGCCAATGATGCTCACTGTATCCGTAAAACGAATTCGCTTGCTTATGAGGTCACTGAATGTATACGTATGATTGATTGGATTCAAAGTAGCCACTTGTACTATTCTTCCTTCCGCAAGAAGTTTGACAGCAACAATATCTGCACCATATTTCCCTGAAAAACTATCTTTGGCCAAACTTAGCTTAGACGGTGCTGTGATTGAAATGCTAAGGTATGGCTCTTCCATCTCTTCTGCTACTTCTATTTCTGGGATTAACTCGGCATACTTTTCCAATAATTGTGTCTTAGTTGGTTCGGATAACTGTTGAATTGCAAGCCATACATCATCTTTCATCTCTGAATTTGCAGCATTCGCTATGGACGTATTAGCTTGGATTTTTGCTGCTTCTTCATTGATTTTTGTAATGAGATTCTCTTCAGGATTATTTTTAAGTGACTCATTTACCAAGCCCTTGTTTGTTATGATAAATGTATTTATTTGTTTTGATGTATCAACAATGTTTGCGCCATTTACTTTTAAACGACCTGGTTCTGCATGATAGATCCGTAATTTATATCCTGCTTTGATATCTATTTCAGCTTTATCAACAACATTATTCTTACCAGTCATTGATTTCGTATACACAACTGCACCATTCGTATCTAACACTTCTAATTTAGCATAAACAACATCTGCAAAATAATCATGAGGTGTAGTAGAGTTAGTAGTGACAGCTAACTTACCTTGATCTAACTTTACCGTAGCAGAAGAAAACTGCCCATCCCCTATTCCTAAGAACTGAATTGTTTGATTTACTATAGATCCCATAGTTTTCGGTGTATATTTGATCGTACATTCATTTGTCGTCTCTTTTACACGTAGATAGTAATTATCTAAGCTATATTTCGCCGTTTTACCTGTTGGCGCATCGATTGTGTATATGCCATTAGGTAATGTCCCCAGCGAAATATCTTTCCCTGTTATTTCTACTTTCTTAACTTCCTTTTTCCCGTTCTTGATCGTTAAGTATTGACCTTTTACTTGTGCTAAATCATCAATATCTAGATGAATTGTAGCTGTTCCTGATAGACCACTTTTTGCTAATTGTTCTGTATCTACAAAGTTAAGATACGATTTCAAGCCTAAAAGATTTTGAATAGTCTCAAGTTTAGATGCAGGCACAAGTTCTACCAACGGTGCAACTGCGGTATAGCCCTTCGCACGGTTTTCTTCTTGCTGTACTTTTGACATGACTCCCCCTGATGTCTGAATAACTGGTGTGAAATCAAAGCCGCTAGCCTGTCCAAAATATTTGGAAACTAAATCCAGCAAATAATGCTCGTTAGCTACAAAACCCTTTGTATTAGCTAGTTTACGATATTCTTGGTTAAACGTTGTTAAGCCTTTATCCCCAGATTTTTCAAGGAATAACAATAAATATTCTTGCTTAGGATAGTCGCCCCAATCGTTCACTGGTTTCTTATCCGTAGTATGCCACCATTCATCCATTGTGTCATCCTTAAATTTCTGCGCACTTTTAGCAGCAGCTATCCCTGCTTCTGATGTATCCTTTTTCCAAACACTATTATTATAAGTCCATGCGTATAGCATATTCCAGACTTCATTAGTAGTGAACGACCCATCATTAAAAGCGCCTTGATATCCGTGACCTATTTCATGTAAAGCAAGCAAACTAGTTGATAAAAATGGCTCTACAGTGTCACCAGAAGCGGCTGTATGACTTCCTCCATAATAAGCATAGTTACTACCAACACTACTTTTATCAGCTTTCATGAAATACTTGTTAGGAATATTTTTATCTGTAGGATTTTCTGGTGTGAATGATAAGCCAGCTAATTCATTATACTTCTCAAATGCATGAGTGTAATAATCGCATAACTCAGAAATCGTTTTAAAATGAGGCATCTTTTTCATATAGGCCTTATCTTTTTCAGGCACCAAAATTTGGAAGTACCTTGATTTTATAAGAGCAAATTCCGCGTCTGTGCTATCCCAGTCTTTAAAAAAGTCTGCTTCAGCATCGCCTTGCATGTAGTTTGGCAAAGCTTTCATCGCATTCGTTAGCTTAAATTCGATAATGGGTGCTTCACTCCCGAATGTTGTGTAAATAAATGGAACTGTTGTAAACGTATGGCTTACTTTAGTCCAAGAAGATGTGATGGAAACATTTTTTTCTGTTCTTGAATCGTCGTTTAAGAGTGCCATTCCTAGGTTCTCTGTAAACTTTGGATTTACTTGGCGAATCTCTAACTCCACATTGGCTGGTAAAATAATTCCGAGATCTTGCTTATCGTGTCCAATCCCTTTCCCCAATCCCGCATTATTCAGCCATGTTGGATTCTCTAGCTTGTATAACTTCATCGTCTTGATTTCGTCAGCATTCGCTTGCATTGAAAAGCTGACACAGGTAATCGCTAGTAGAATTACTAGGAATACCGCCATTTTTAACTTTTTCATCTCAAAACCCCTTTTAATTTTTTTGTATGCATTTATTGGATAGCGCATACAAACCCAGTTTATCACTTTAAATGTTATTAATAAATACTTTTTAAGGCAAAAAGTTTCATAAATAAACTATTTTTGTGAACATTTTGTGACATTTATAAATTATTTATGTAAAAATGGAAAAACAGCGAGACATAATGTTCACTGATGTTTCAATTCTTCCCAAATGGGAGTGTAGCCTATATTCCTGATTAATGTATTCCGCTTTCAATTAGCCGTTTCCGCTTATGCTCTTCTTTCGCCCCTATACATACAATGAAAAAGATAGGACATTTAGGAATATATTCATATCCACTTAAGTCCTATCCTCTTCTTACATTCTTACTTCGTTATGTCTATTTCTACTTGATGCATTTCTGAACCTCTTGCATCATAGCCAATGATACTCACTGTATCCGTAAAACGAATTCGCTTGCTTATGAGGTCACTGAACGTATACGTATGATTGATCGGATTCAAAGTAGCCACTTGTACTATTCTTCCTTCCGCAAGAAGTTTGACAGCAACAATATCTGCACCATATTTCCCTGAAAAACTATCTTTGGCCAAACTTAGCTTAGACGGTGCTGTGATTGAAATGCTAAGGTACGGCTCTTCCATTGCTACCATTTCTGGAAATAAATCTGCGTACTCTTCCAATAATTGTGTCTTAGCTGGTTCGGATAGTAGTTGGATTGCAACCCAGATATCATCTCGAACTTCTGAATTCACCGCATTTTTCAGTAATGAATTGGCTTCGATTTTTGATGCTTCTTCCTTGATTTTCGTTATAAGAAAGTCATCAGGATTATTTTTAAGCGTATCATTGATTAATCCTGTTCTTGTGATTGTAAATACGTTGGTTTGGTTTTTGGTATCCACAATTTTGGAATCATCTACTTTTAAACGCCCTGGCTCTGCATGATAAATACGCAGTTTGTAGCCTTCTTTAATATCTACCTCTGCTTTATCTACAACTGTATTCTTCCCAGTCATGGATTTCGTATAAACGATCGTTCCATCTGTATCTAATACTTCTAATTTTGCATAAACGTTACTCTCGAAATAATCGTGTGGTTTATTAGAATTCGTATTAACAAACAGTTTACCCTTCTCTAAATCTACTTTAGCCGCAGAGAATTGCCAGTCAGCTATTCCTAAAAAGCGGATTGTCTGGCTTGCTAAAGAACTTTCTTTTTTCGGTGTGTAATTGATAGTGCATTCATTTGTTGCTTCTTTTACATTTAAGTAATGCGTATCAAGTGAGTATTTTACGGTATTACCTGTTGGAGCATCGATTGTGTAGATACCATTTGGTAAAGTTCCAAGCGCTACATCTTGATCAGTTATCAATACTTTTTTCACTTCTTCTTTGCCGTTTTTAATTGTTAAATACTGATCTTTTAATTGTGTGATATCATCAATATTTAGGTGGATTTTCGCTGTTCCAGACAAGCCACTAACTTGCAATTGTGTTGTGTCGACTAATGACAGGTACGACTCTAATCCTAATTTAGCTTGAATTTCTTTCACCTTAGATGCTGGTACAACGTCTACAAGTGGCGCAACTGCTTGATAACCATTTAGACGATTTTCTTCTTTTTGCTCTTTCGACATCACTCCGCTCGCTGATTCAATTACTGGCGTAAAGTCAAAACCACTTGCTTGTCCGTAATATTTGGAAATTAAATCTAGCAAATAATGATTAGCTGGTACAAATCCTGGTTCGTTTGCAATTTTGCGATATTCTTGGTTGAAGGTTGTGAACGCTTTGTCTCCAGCCTTTGCTTGGAACGTAAGTAAGATTCTCTCTTTACTTGCTCCATTCCAACTGTTCATCGGTATTCCTTTTACTTTCCACTCATCATTTAACAGTTTTTCTCGCGCTTCTTTGCTACCATTTCCATACAGTGTTCCCTTTGTAGCAAGATCTGCACCGAAATAATTTCTTTCAAAAGTTGCAGCGTAGATATTGTTCCATACTTCGCCTACACCAAAGGAAGGATCCGACATAAAGGCACCTTGGTAACCATGCCCAATTTCATGTAAACCGCCCCACCCTGTAGATAGGTAAAACGCTGCTAGAGTATCACCAGTTTGAGCTGTGTGACTTCCGCCATAATAAGCCGCGCCTCCACCATGTGCATTTGCCTTGATGAAGTACTTGTTGGGAATATTTTTATCGGTAGGATTCTCTGGCGTAAAGGATAGCCCATCCAGTTTATTATATGTTTCAAAGATGCTTGTGTAATAATTACAAAGTGCATCTATCGATTTAAAGTCTCTCATATTTTTCATATAGGCTTTATCTTTTTTTGGAACTAGCATTTGAAAATATCTTGATTTGACAAATCCGAATTCAGCATCTGTACTATCCCATTCTTTAAAAAAGTCAGCTTCGATATCGCCTTGCATGTAGATAGGCAAGACTTTCATGTTATTCGTTAATTTGAACTCGATAATTGGTGCCTCCGAACCGAATGTCGTATCGATCATAGGAACCGTTGTGTACGTGTGACTTACTTTTGTCCATGTGGACGTGATGGAAACATTCTTTTCTTTTTGGGAATCATCATTTAAAAGTTCCATTGTTAGATTCCCTGTAAATTTAGGATTCGTCTGACGAATTTCTAACTCTACATTGGCGGGCAAAATAATACCTAAATCTTGTTTGTCATGCCCAATTCCTTTATTTACTCCTGCATTATGAAGCCATGTTGGATTCTCCAATTTGTATAACTTCATCGTCTTGATTTCGTCAGCATTTGCTTGCATGGAAAAGCTGACACAGGTAATCGCTAATAAAATTACTAGGAATACCGCCATTTTTAACTTTTTCATCTCAAAACCCCTTTTAATTTTTTTGTATGTATTCTCATTGAGTAATACATACAAATTCAGTTTATCATTTTAAATATTATTAATAAATACGTTTTTATACAAAAATACGCCATAAATATCTATTTATGTGAATTTTTTGTGACATTTATAAATTATTTATATTGAAACCGCAAAAAGGGCTATAAACCATGTATAGAAACATGATCTATAGCCCTTCGCTATTTATGATTCATCCTTATTTTTTCAGTTCTTTTTTCGCATCGTCTACAATTTTTTCTGTCTTATCTTTCGCTGTTTTCGAAGCATCTTTCACTTCTTCTTTTGATTTATCAGCGGCTTGTTTAATCTCAGACTCCGCATCTTTTGCTTCTGATTTGAAGGTTTCACTGGCTTTTTGTGCTGCTTGTTTCGTTGCTTCAACACCGGCAACAGCAGTTTCCTTCACAGACTTCGTTTGTTTAGAAACTGTTTCATAAAGTTGACCTGACTTATCTTTCACAACATCGACGAATCCTGCTGTAGAATCCATAATAGAATCACGTTTTTCTTTGGCTACATTGCCAATTTCGATTCCTTTTTCGTAGGCAACATCTTTCCATTGTGTACCTTTTTCTTTTAAAACGTCTACATGTTCGTTCAAGTCACCGCGTAATTCCTTACCTGATTTAGGAGCTAGAAGTAGCGCTGTTACAGAACCTACGATACCACCGATTAAACCACCGATTAGAAAATCTTTTACGTTAATACCATCTCTTTCAGACATATATATTCCCTCCATACTTGTTTTTATAGGTTGATTGTTTCTTCGTTTGCTTCACTCGCTGCTTGTTTGGCTACTTTGTTCGCCTTCATTTTATCACGGAAAGCTAGAATCGAATTGCTAAAGGATACTGCTTGCACGATTTTTTTCTCGTTCGTCTGTACTTTGTTGGTCGCAAGTGTCGCTAGCTCGCGAACCGATTGGCTGAGCCCAAGAAGTGATACGCCGATATCTCCAACCGCATCAAATACTGGATCCACTTTCGCCACTTTTCCATTGATATCTTCGAGAAGATTGTTCGTCTTTTCCATCAATTTCTCGGCTTGGTCTGTGATCCCCTTGACCTCACCAGTCATTTGTTCAAGCGATTTAGCTACCTCATCCATTGTCTTAGATGTCGATTTGAGCGTCATCCCAAGATAAACAGCAATAACAAGTAGCGCGATTGCAGCCACCAAAGCCGCAATGTATAAAATTATTTCCACCTTCTCCACACCTCCACGTATATCTAGCACTTTACCCCCAATGTGTCTATGTAAAACGACCATTTCTAAAGAACGGGCTGTCTTCATTTTAGCAATATTATGCGTAAAAGGGAAGTAAAATACCATGGCTTGCCGATAGATCGTATTTTTAGTGTACAGAAAGCGGCGAAATAAATTCTTTTTGGAAGCATATTTTGTGGAATTGGAGTAAACTGTAGAGGTGCCGCAAAACGGTGGAAAAAATGAAATGGAGTGATATGCTTGAAAGATCCACGTATTGAAAAATTAGCTCATAATTTAATTAACTACTCTGTACGCTTACAACCTGGTGAGAAAGTACTTATTGAAAACTTTGGTTTACAAAAAGAATTGGTGACCTCACTCATTGCGGAAGCCTATAAAGCCGGCGGATTCCCATTCGTATCTTTGAAAGAGCCACAGATTGACCGTGAAATGATGCTTGGTGCAAGCCCGGAGCAATATGCTAAAATCGCTGAGTTTGAAGGAAACGTCATGAAAGAGATGGATGCATATATCGGCCTGCGTGCTGGTGATAATATTAATGAATTATCGGACGTCCCTGCCGAAAAAATGAAAATTAACGGCGAAACAGTTGGGAAAATGCATACGAGTATTCGTGTTAAACAAACAAAATGGGTTGTGTTACGTTACCCAAGCGCGTCCATGGCACAATTATCTAAAATGAGCACCGCCGGGTTTGAAGATTTCTACTTCCAAGTTTGCAATCTTGATTATAGTAAAATGGGAGAAGCGATGGAAAGCCTCGTAACATTGATGAACCAAACTGATCGCGTTCGTCTTGTTGGACAAGGCACAGACCTGCGTTTTTCAATCAAAGATATTCCTGCTATCAAATGTGCTGGTGAGTTGAATATTCCTGACGGCGAGGTATACACGGCTCCTGTGCGCGATTCTGTGAATGGTACAATTACGTATAACACACCTTCTCCTTATCAAGGTTTTGTTTTCGAAAACGTTTCCTTTACTTTTGAGAACGGAAAAATTGTGAAGGCTACAGCGAATGATACGGAGCGTATTAACAAAATTTTGGATACAGATGATGGCGCTCGTTTTATCGGCGAATTCGCGATTGGTGTTAATCCATTCATTCACGAACCGATGCAAGATATTCTTTTTGATGAAAAAATTGAAGGTAGCTTCCATTTCACGCCAGGCCAAAGTTATGATGAAGCACCAAATGGCAATCATTCCGCGATTCATTGGGATTTGGTGAACATTCAGCGTCCTGAATACGGTGGTGGCGAGATTTACTTTGATGATGTCCTCATTCGTAAAGATGGCCGCTTCGTCATTCCAGAGTTAGAGAAATTGAATCCAGAGAACCTCATTTAATAACACAATAAAGAAGGAATCCCATTTTGCCGGATTCCTTCTTTTTATGCACTATTAGGCTTATCTCCAGAATAGCGCATCAAAAAAGAGCTGTACATCAGGATTTCACTGACATACAACTCTCAAATGAGATGCTTAATTTACTGCTCGCTTTTCTTCTATAAATTTCACACCCGCGTCAAGAATCCCTTCGTATGCTGCTTGGAATTTTTGAACATCTCCTGCTCCCATGAATAAAATCACAGCATTATCGTAAGCTAATAGACTTTCTGTATTCTGCTCTTGAATCACATGGTTGCCTTTCGTTTTTGCGGCTAGATCTTGAATCGTTAACGTGCCACGATTTTCACGCGCTGAACCGAATATATCGCATAGATACACTTCGTCCGCTAGATTCAAACTATCTGCAAAACCTTGTAGAAATGCTTGTGTCCGTGTAAATGTGTGCGGTTGAAATACCGCTACAATTGGACGATCTGGATATTTTTGACGAGCCGCATTGACAGTAGCCCGAATTTCAGAAGGGTGGTGTGCATAATCGTCCACCAATACTTGGTTCTGTCTCTCCGTGATACTGAAACGACGCTTCACACCTTCAAATGTACGCAATTCTTTTGCTACATCAGCAGTTCCGATTTTTTCATAATGACAAAGCGCGATAACGCTCAGCGCATTGAGCACGTTGTGATCGCCATACGTCGGAATCACGAATGTTCCATGGAACTCACCGTTATGATACACATCAAATGTGGAGCCGGTCGTTTCTTTCACAATATTTTTAGCTTGAAACTCATTCCCCTCTTCAAAACCGAAGTAAATAACGGGAACTTCTAGTTTTAAGCGGCGCAATTGTGTATCATCGCCCAACGCAAAAACAGCCTTTTTCACTTGTTTACCAAATGATTCAAACGCACTAAATACGTCATCCTCGCTCTTAAAATAGTCTGGATGATCCCAATCAATGTTCGTCATAATCGCATAGGTTGGCGAGTAAGCTAAGAAATGGCGTTGATATTCACAAGCCTCTAAAGCAAAATACTCAGCATCTGGGTTACCCTTCCCAGTCCCATCACCAATTAAATACGAGGTTGGGCGCAACTCTTCTAACACATGCGAAAGAAGACCAGTCGTCGATGTTTTACCGTGCGATCCAGTAATAGCAACACTTGTATAGCCTTCAATAAGTTGTCCCAAAAATTTATGATAGCGAATAACTGGTAAATCCATGTCCATTGCTTTCTTAATCTCAGGATGGTCGTCTTTGAACGCATTACCCGCAATAATTGTTAACCCTTCATGAATATTGTCTTCAGAGAATGGCAAAATTTCAATACCGTCTTCTTCCAATGATTTCTGTGTAAAAAAATACTTCTCTACATCGCTTCCTTGCACGCAGAAGCCTTTATCAAACATAATTTGAGCCAGTGCACTCATACCTGACCCTTTAATCCCAACAAAATGATACGTCGTCATTAATTGAACCCCCAGAATTTTAATCTTTGAAGAGGTAGCCTAAAAAATAGTGTGTTGCTTATTTTAAATAGCATTTTCATTATTTTTATTATTTCTAGACATCTTCTTGTTACTTTACGTGTATGTGTGTTTGCTGTTAGTCGTTTCGCATGAAAACTCTCACTAAGCAATTATAGCACTTTCTCGCCCATTAAGAAATCCTTGTGGGAAATTTATATCCAAGGACTTATATTTTTGCGTTTTTGCGCTTTATAAAGTACGCTTTTATACGCTAATAGAACTATGGATGTATTAATTATCACGTATCTTTTCTAATTGTTCTTTTGTGATAATAACATCCCGCGGCCTTGAACCGTTCGTTTCTGAGACAATACTGTGTTTCTCTAGCGCCTCCATCAATCTTGCAGCACGGTTATAGCCAATGCGGAAATGGCGTTGAAGCAAAGAGGTGGAAGCTCCATTCTGAGCGAGTACAAAATCACAAGCTTCATCAAAAAGATCATCCTCTTCTTCTTTGGCAACCTCACGTTCTAGCAACTCTTCTTGCTTGAAAAGATAGTTTGGTTCGGCTTGATTCCGCACATGAGCAATAACAGCATCGATTTCTTGATCACCAACATAAGTCCCCTGTAAGCGAACTGGTTTAGAGGAACCACTAGGTAAGAAGAGCATATCCCCTTTTCCGAGAAGTTTCTCCGCCCCTGCTGTATCGATGATTGTTCTGGAATCGATTTGCGAAGAAACAGAGAACGAAACCCGTGTCGGTATGTTCGCCTTAATAAGGCCCGTAATAACGTCCACAGATGGCCTCTGCGTCGCTACAATCATATGAATACCACACGCCCTTGCTTTTTGAGCAATACGACTGATCGCTTCTTCTACGTCGTTTGGAGCGACCATCATCAAATCGGCTAATTCATCGATAATGATTAAAATATATGGCAATTTTTCACCTGAGTGCTCTGGGTGCGAAGAGTATTCATTAAATTTCTCCATATTTCGAACGCCAGCATGCGAAAAGAGTTGATAACGGCGTTCCATCTCTTCTACCGCCCATTTAAGCGCTGCGGTTGCCGCCTTCGCATCTGTAATAACAGGGCTAACAAGGTGTGGAATGCGATTGTACGGTGCTAATTCAACCATTTTTGGATCGATAAGTAGTAATTTCAATTCGTCTGGCGTGGCTTTATAGAGCAGACTAATGAGTAGGGAATTGATGCACACACTCTTCCCTGATCCGGTAGCCCCTGCAATTAAACCATGCGGCATGGTTTGCAAATCAGTAACGATTGGCATGCCTGAAATATCGAGACCAAGCGCTGCGGTCAACGGCGATTTGCTCGACTGAAAAGCTTGGCTATTCATAATCTCCGAAAGCATCACAGGACGGCTCGTTTCATTCGGAATTTCGATTCCAATGGTGCTCTTTCCAGGAATTGGCGCCTCCATCCGAATGTCTTTTGCAGCAAGGCTCAACTTGATATCATCGGTCAAATTCGTGATTTTGCTTACCTTCACACCTTTTTCAGGCTGAACTTCAAAACGCGTAACGGCAGGACCTTGCGTAACATTCACGACGCTTGCGGAAACATTGAAATTCGAAAGCGTTTCGTTTAAAAGTTCTTCTTGAAATGCTAGCCACTCTTCGTCTTCATTTTCGAAAACAGGTGGTTTCAGTAGATTTAGCGACGGGAAATAATAACCGCTCGCCTCTTCTTTTAGGCGCGATTCTGTAGGGAAAACTGGTTTTATTCCAACTTCCGGCTCTGGCTTGCTTTTTTTCTCCACATGCTGCTTATCTTGATTCACCATCATCACGTTGAAAGGAATTCTGGTTTTTGGCGGTGTTTCTTCAGACTTTACTACTTTTTCTGGTTGCGGAGCCTCATGAATAAGATCGATGCGTTGCTCCACTGGTTTTTGTTCTATGATCGGTTCTGGCGGAGCTTCGACTTCTTCAGCAATCGACTCTGCCAACACTTCTTCCTGAATTTGCCCTGGAATCGCAACCTTTTCTTCGGCCTCTAATGCGGCATCGGCTACCGATGATGCGTCATCACCCCAAACCTCTTCTATGCCCATGATTGGCGCAGGTTCCGCTACAGCTTCTACTATTTCCGGAATAATTTCACTCGATTCTTGGTCTTTTGTGATATCAAACTCAAAACGACTTGGTCTTTTTTGGAAGGCAAACACAGGAGAAGGCACATCGGTCGGCCTGAACGGACGTTTCTTCTCGATTTTTGGTGTACCATTCGGAATCGCTCTTGTGATACTTGATGAAACTGCTTGTTGTTCTATATGTAACGCTACTTCTTTCTCCGTGCTCGGTCGATGCCCATCTGGAATTAACGGAAAGCGAAACTCACCTTTTGGATATTGATATACAACTTTAGCATGGACTTCGCGCTGTTGCTTTGCTGATTGATGCTTCTGACGTATCGCTGGTCTTATTTTTTCAACTTTAGCTGGTACTATTTGAACTGGTGGCGCTTGTTCTGCCTCTTTTTTAGGCTTAGCCACTACTTCTTCATATTCTTCGTTTCGATCGGCAAAGAAAAACTCTTTAAACCATCCCATTTATATCACTACCTATTTGTTTTTTTCCGTTTCTTAAACTGATTCTAACAGAGAAATTTAGATAAAGCTATCATGAAAGTTCTGCAACCTCGATTCAACTCTAAAAAGCCTCGTAGATTGCTGTTATACCAACATCCAAAGCCATATAACATAAACTTATACTTCATCCCCCTAAAATAAAAAGAACAATAAAAACATTTATTGTATACTAAAAACAACAAAAATAAAGCAATTCTCCCATCAGAAAGAACTGCTTTTCATTTTAAAATAACACTGGAAATTCCGCGCCCGTTTCATAGCTACCATCTAGCACCATGATTCCTTTTTCTTCCGGCGCATCAGGAATCGCCAACTCGCGCGCCGCACAAATCATCCCGAATGAATCTTCCCCGCGAAGATTGGATGGTTTAATGATTAAACCACTCGGCATAACAGCTCCCACTTTAGCAACCACCACTTTTTGACCTGCGTCAACATTCGGTGCACCACATACGATTTGCACTGTTTTGCCTCCTAAATCAACTTGACAAACATTTAGTTTATCCGCATTCGGATGCTTTTCTTTCGACACCACATATCCGACAACAAATTTAGGTGAAAGATCTGCTTCTAATACAAAATCAAAACCACTGTCCACTAATTCTTTGTTGATGAACGCGACATCTTCCGCCGTCAAATTCACTTTACCATTCGCATCAAATGCGCGTCTTTTCGAAACCTCAAATAAATTAATGGCAACCGTTTCACCAGTCTCCACATCAAAAATACGCGTCACGTTTCCTTTGGATTCAAAATCCGTTTTTTCTACATCGTTTAGGTGAACTAAAAGCGTGTCCCCTACTCCTTTTTCGTTATAAAATGCATTTACAATCACGTTAACTACTCCTTTGGTCTGTTTTTGGCCATAATAAAGATCGGTTCTAGTTTACCATCATTATACACGAGAGGTAAAGAGGTAATTGGCGCCAGTCCGTCCGCAAAAAACTGCATCGTCATGTGCGCCAACACATCATAGCCCGTATTATTTCTTATATCCGCAATAATCAGCACGTCTTGGTGTGGCACCGCAAGCACCATCTCGCCCTCTATTTGCGCTCGCATCTCTTCCAAAAAAGGCTCATTTAAAATGCGACTCGCGTCATATCCATCATTCGTTCGCACGAAATAATAATCATTCCCACTCACCGAATCTTTTTTCGAAGTCGTTGGTCGTGTTCGCAAATTCGCAAACGCCGCAAGCCGTATATCATCCAGCGTCACATCTGTATTTTGCAGACTTTTTTCCTCGATAAACCGATAAGACGCTCCTACATCCACCACATAAAAAATGGCTGTTTCCGCCGTGTGTTCTTCTCTTAACAGCACTTTCCCATCCTTCGTTTCACGAGGGAAAGAAGTCGCACGAATCACGGGATATACATTCGGTAAACTCGCACGAATATCGATTTTTTGTTGCGATGCAAGCAAACCTTCGCGTACATAATAGCTGATTTTATCCACGGCAACATCCCCATTTTCTTCCCAGTTCGCGATGATTTGCGGAATAGATAATGTAATCGAGTGACCGGATTCCGTCACCTTTAACGTATCCTTTTCTCGATCATAGCCAAACGTCCGACCATTGCCCGAAAGCTCTGTTTCAAGGCGTTCTTTCATTTTTTGCGTAGTCATTTTCAAAACAAAGCCCTCCCCTCTTCTTATAGCGCATCGATAAAGTCATTAATTTCTTCTTTTGTTTTGCGGTCCTTACTGACGAAACGCCCGATCTCCTCGCCATCTTCAAACGCCAAGAAACTTGGAATCCCGAAAATCGCCAAGTCCGCACACAGATCAATAAACTGATCACGATCTACGTGCGAAAAAGTGAAATCATCATGCTCCGCTTCAATCTCCGGCATGACCGGTTCAATAAACTTACAGTCCCCGCACCAATCCGCGCTGAACATAAAAATCGTTTTACCATTATCTTTTAACTCATTAAATTCTGCTACTGATTTCAAATGCTTCATCATCACTCGACTCCTTCTTGTTCTTATATCTTCCATCCTAAAGCCCACACCAAAATTAGTAAAGAATTACGCTCACAAAACTTGCTACTCACCATTATTTCTTCTATCATAGCAGATAAGGAGGCGTTTTTTATGGATTATCATATTTATTTAGCTGGCGAAATTCATTCGGACTGGCGCAACCAACTGCGCGCTAGCATTAATGAAAAACCAGGTATCACATTCCACTTCTGGGGACCACAGGAAAATCACGATTTGTCAGACGCGATCGGCGAAAACATTCTCGGCACGCAACCAAATCCCATTTACAAGGACTTGCAAGCGTCAAAAATCAACAATTTGCGCACCGAACTACATCTGAAAAAAGCAGACTTAGTCATCGCTCTGTTCGGCGAGAAGTTCAAACAATGGAATACCGCAACCGACGCAGCAACTGCGATCACACTCGGAAAACCAACCATCATCATCCGACCCGAATCGCTACATCACCCGTTAAAAGAGTTATCAGAGAAGGCGAACGTAACAGTAGACTCCATCGAACAAGCCGCACAAGTAATCGATTATCTATTCACATAAAGATCACGTATGTGACAGAAGCGGGAAGATTAACTGATTTTTTTCAAACAGCGACCCCTTCCCCTTCTTCACAAACAATGTGACATCTTCTTGGTAATCTATCTTCAACGTAAGCTCCTTTCCCCTCCTAAGCGCAAAAAAGCACCCCTATTTCAGGCGCTTCTTCACGTTCACTCGTTCCTTCCAAGACCACATAAACCCAAATCCCAAAACCAGAATTCCACCGATCAACGTCGTTAAAATCCAACCCGGCTCCGTCTCCTGAAAATAAAGAATCGGAAATAGATAGCCAATCCATAAAAAAAGAGCAGAAACAATCATGATACTTCCCGTCAAGATCACCGGCGAACGCCAAATTTTAAGCATTGTCGCGAATTGTTTCAAATGTCGTTTTATCCAAATTGCGGACTACCGTCGTAATCATTTCTTTAGCCGCCGCATAATCATCGATGTGCAGAATCGAATTAGCTGAGTGGATATAGCGCGCCGGAACGCCAATTACCGCACTCGGGATACCGCTGTTCGACGTGTGTACTTTCCCAGCATCTGTTCCACCCGGCGAGATAAAGTACTGATACGGAATGTGATTAGATTCCGCAGTATCTAATAGAAATTCACGCATACCACGATGCATGATCATCGTCCGATCAAAAACACGCATCAAGAAACCTTGACCAATTTGACCAAATTGCGTTTTATCACCCGTGGTATCATTCGCCGGACTAGCATCGAGCGCGAAAAAAATATCTGGTTGAATCATATGTGCGCTTACACCCGCACCACGAAGCCCGACTTCTTCTTGCACGTTCGCGCCCGCAAATAATGTATTGGGTAGCGCATCGTCTTTCACTGCTTTTAAAAGCTCGATCGCAAGCCCAACACCATATCGATTATCCCATGCTTTCGCCATAATTTTTTTCGGGTTAGCAAGCGGCGTAAATTCAGCCACAGGGACAATTTGTAGTCCTGGTTTCACACCAATCGCTAGCGCATCATCGCGATCATCCGCGCCAATATCGATCAATAGATTTTTCGGATCTGTCGGCTTACTTCGCTCTGCTTCTGTCAATAAATGCGGTGGAACTGAGGCTACCACACCAATTACCGGACCATTCGCTGTTATCACTTGCACACGTTGCGCCTGCAAAACTTGCGGATTCCAACCACCTATCGTTTGAAAAGCAATCATTCCGCTATCCGTAATTCGCGTCACCATAAAACCGACTTCATCCAAATGACCCGCTACCAAAATACGCGGCCCCTCATCGACCCCATGACGCACACCGAAAATACCACCTAAACCATCTTGAATAACTTCATCAGAAACCGGCGTGATCTCTTTCCTCACAAAATCTCTCACAAATTGCTCGTTACCCGAAGTACCTGGCAACTCCGTTAATGTTTTAAATAAATCCAACGTTTCTTTTTCCAATTTATAATCAGTCCTTTTCGGTGATTTCCCTAGCATTATACCATTTTTAGAAAGGCTCCGTCGATGTAAAGGCTTTTATATTTTTAGTTTAGAGGGTATAATAAGACACAGTGAAACTTAAAGATAAATACAAGTAAGATTTAGGGAGGAAAACAATGAACTGGAAAGCGTTTATTACCGGCGTTGCTGCAGGGGCTGCGGCTGGTCACTTCATCAATCATTACCTACTCGAACCAAAAACCATTTCAGGAGATGTTATTCTGGAAAATGTCAAAGAGGCATTCAAAAAAGAAGGGCCCATCGAAGGCTCATGGATCCAACTAAAAAAACAACATTACAAAAAATTCGCGATGGATACATTCGTGTATCACGGCGGTATTACAGCGATTCGCGACGGCGAGAAAAAACAATTCGAGTTTATCGCAGATGCTACGACTGGAACAATTATCGATGTTTACTTAACTTAAAAATGCAAAATGGCAAGCCGCAACTCGGCTTGCCATTTTTTTATTTAATAAAACTATCCACACGTTTTTGGTCGAACTCACCGCTCACCACCATGTCTTTCATCTGCTCGCTAAAGATAACTTTTTCGGCACTTTGCAACGCTTTTCTTACGGCAGCCATCTGCAATAAGATATCCTCATAAGAACGTCCCTCATCCGTCATTTTTTTAATGGATTTCACATGCCCCTCAACCTTTGCCAACCGACTAGAAACCGCTTTTCTAACTTCCGACATTAAAATACCCCCGGCTTATTATATTTATATTTTTATAAAATAACATAAAATCGTTGAATATAAAGCGTTTATATATCCCCCTACCTAGGATAAGATAGTATATACCTTATAGGGGTATAAGGAATTCAACGTTCCACTTTTACCTCATTCACAATCTGAGCATCTTCATCAAAACGCAATGCCCGGTAAAAATAGTCATGATAAAAAAGTAACCATTTCCCAGTTCCATTAATTTCATCTCGCAATCTCTCCTTCGCAAAAATGGAATCCATTGGATAATCATCATATGCCGTGACCCACAAAACACTCTGATGCGCGTGCGTTGGAAAAATATCCGCCATATGAATAGCTGACTCCCCTCCACTATTGATCCGAATGACCGCATGCCCGTTACTATGCCCACCGGTCTTCTCGAGCATAATCGCATCATTTAAAGTTAGGAATTGATTGTATGTTTTTATTTGATGTGCAACGCCTTGCCAATTCTCTGGCCAATATGTTGCTTTCGATCGGATATTGGGTCGCTTCATTTCCGCCCATTCCGTTTCCGTCGTGTAGATAGTTGCATTCTTAAAAATACTTTTTCCAGTCGTATCCGTAAGTCCCACGATGTGATCAAAATGCAGATGTGTCATCAAAACAACGTCGATATCTTCTGGTTTCACACCAAGTTGCGCTAAGTCTTCCAATACGAAAGATTCTTCCACGACACCAAAATTTCGTTTTTGCTTCTCCGTCAACCGACCCACGCCAATTCCCGCGTCAATCAGATAATGCTTCCCTTGATATTCAAAATACATCGGGTCGCACACGCAGCGGATCTGATTTTTTTCATTCGGTTCATATTTTTTGCTCCAAAGTGCCTTAGGAACCACACCAAACATGGCACCTCCATCAAAATGCGTCACACCACCGCGCAACCAATGAATCGTGATCTCCCCTACGCGCAATGTATTCATACACGTCTCCTCCTTCGTACAAAAAAAGCCAGAGCAACCACAAATTACTGCGGGCTCTAGCCTCTCGTTATGATTTAAATGTTGCTTCCAAACGATAGATCGGAAAACCTTGCGCAGAAAACTTTTCTTCATATTCCGTCATAATATTTCCTTCATAATCGCTATGATGAAGATCTAATGACAAATATGTCAATAATATCCCATATTCAGAAAATGCCACCAGCGAATACTCAAATAGGCTACGATTATCCGTTTTAAAATGAATTTCACCATCCACAGGTAGTAGCGCCTTGTAAATATCCAAGAAACGCGAGTTCGTCAGCCGACGCTTCGCATGCCTTTTTTTCGGCCATGGATCAGAAAAATTCAAATAAACACGCGCAACTTCATTGGGTTCAAAGTATTCCAACAGATCTGCCCCGTCCACGGACAATAATCGCAAATTCGGAATACCTGCAACAAGCGCCTTATCAAGTGCTGTAATGAGCACGCTTTCCACAACCTCAATGCCAATATAATTAATATCAGGATTCGCTTTAGCCATCCCGGTAACAAATTGACCTTTCCCCGTTCCGATTTCGATATGAATCGGGTTTTCATTTCCAAACAGCTGGTGCCATTTCCCTTTTGATGCTTCTGGATTTGCCACACATACTTCTGGGTGAGCTAGAATTTTCTCCCGTGCCCACGGTTTATGTTTTACTCGCATAATGTCTCGTACACCTCTTCATCCTCCATTATTTTCCTTAGCAATAATTCCAGGCGCGCAAGTTCTGGCGCTCTGCTATGCTCAAATTGCCAGTTCATCGCCATTAATACCTGACAAATCGAAAACCATTTCAATCGCAAATAAAATTCGCACGTCAACGTTTGGCCGTATTCAAGAAGCCATCGCTCCCACTCTCCGTAGGGAACATATTGATACAGTAGAACACCTAAATCATTAGCTGGATCTGCAAGCATTGCCCCATCCCAATCCACAAGGTATAGTTCCTCCTGTTCCGAAAGAAGCCAGTTGTTGTGATTGACGTCCCCATGACAAACAACATGTGGTTCTTCTCGCAAGGCATCGACATGCTCTATTAAATACTGATACGCCTGTGCAACCAATGAATCAGGCTGACCTAGCTTATCCACATACCCTGTCACTGTCGCTAACAGTTGACCACATGAATACTCTTTTTTCTCAATCCGCTGCAACATATCTCGCAATGCATCTGATTGGTGAATTTTTCCTAATAATTTTGCCACTCTCGGTTCGCGCATTTCAGTTGCCCGAAGCGTTTGTCCATTGTTAATCCATTTTTGAGCAGTGATGACATCGCCATTTTCCACGCGTCGTGTCCAGATCAATTTAGGCACAATATTCTCAACAGAAAGCGCAGCTAAAAAAGGCGAGGAATTCCTTTTCAAAAAGAATTTTTCGTCTTCATGGACAGCAACAAACGCTTTCCCCGTTTCGCCACCCGCTGGCTCTATTTCCCAATCTTGCCCAAATAAATTATCTTCCATTCCACATTCACCTTCATTTACATTACGTCGTCTAGCTTTTAAGTCTAACCATTCTCTATTTGTAGCCCCTACTTTTGTTATTATAACGACGAATCTAGTCACTGTTGCATGCATCACTAACAGTCTGCAGGTTACTCTTCTTACTTTATGTACTTTATAAAACCGTGATAAAAAAATAGCTATTACAATTTTCTTAATAGCTACTTTTTAAATTTTACTTCTCTTAGTGCTTCCCGTCAAGTCAACATATGTTCGGTCTTGGATTATTTGTGACGGAAAAGCGAATAACGACCCCCTACATTCCATTTTATAAGATGTTGATTATCCTATGAATGATTACATCGATTTTGAAAATAGTGTCAAATAAAAAATCCGTATCTGGATACCCAGATACGGAAAGTTCCTCAATCAATGCTCTATGACTTCCGTTTTTGTAACGATTGGAGCCAATGATTGTGGTTTTTTCTTGATGAAGATAGCGAGAATAACCGCGATCACCGAAAGAATGGAGGAGACTAAGAAAGCTGTCTCGATACCGTGAATCAATACATGATTAGCGATTTGTTCCTTCGATTTTCCAATAACGTCTGTTGCCGTCATATTCTTCGCGAAGCTTGTAGCACTTTTTGACATTGTTGTGATGAGTAGCGCTGTTCCAAGTGATCCTGCAATTTGCCGCACGGTATTGAACATCGCTGATCCATGTGCCGCCATCGAAAGTGGTAGCGAGTTAAGCGCCGCGGTTTGTAGTGGCATCATAACCATTGCCATTCCGCTAGCTCGAATCGTTTGAACAACAACAATGTACGTTAAAGTGGTGCTTTCATCCAAATCCGTGAACATAAATGTCGTTACAGCCATGATCACTAAGCCGATTAAAGATAGATATTTCGCGCCAAAACGGTCAAACATTATCCCAGTTACCGGGGAAAGCGCCGCAGTCATGACAGCTCCCGGCAAGAGTACTAATCCTGATTCTAGAGGTGTAAAATGACGCACGCTTTGTAAAAAGATTGGGAATAATAGCATGCCTCCATAAAGTCCCATCATAACGAAAAAGCTGATCGTTGTGGTTAAAGTAAAGGTTCTGTGTTTAAAAACATTGAAATTTAGTAGTGGGGCTTTCGCACGACCTTGATACCAAATAAAAATAGCTAATACGATAAATCCAAGTAAAACAAAGCCAAGTACTTTTGCTGATAGGAAATCATGATCTCCTGCATTACTAAATCCTAATAATAAACTACCAAATCCAATGGTTGACAAAATAACACCGAGAAAATCCAATTTTGGAAAAGTACGTTTACCCACATTTTTTAATAGGAAGAATGCGACTACAACATCTAAAATCGCGAACGGGATAATAATGTAAAAAAGGTTCCGCCAATCATATTCTTGTACAATCCAACCAGATAATGTCGGGCCAATAGCGGGTGCAAAGTTCATCGCAAGCCCAATTAATCCCATCGCTCGTCCCCGTCGTTCCATCGGGAATAAATTAAGTACAACAACAGTCAGAAGCGGCATAACAATCCCTGCCCCAATCGCTTGTACCATCCGTCCAATAATTAGAACCGTGTAATCCCCTGCAAAACCAGAGATCGTTGTACCAATCGCAAAAGTAATCATCGCAAATAAGTATAACTGTCTCGTTGTAAATCGTTCAATTAAAAAAGCTGTCATTGGAATCATGACACCGTTGACAAGCATGAACCCCGTCGTCAACCATTGACCTTGACTCGCTGTTATATTGAAATCCGTCATAATACTTGGAAGTGCCACGTTCATCAGCGTTTGGTTTAAAATCGTGACAAATGCCCCCATTAGCATCACAATCAAGATACCGTTTGTTTTAATGCCATTTGTTGCTGCTTTCATATTCATTGTTCTTTTGCTCCTTTTTGTTCTAATAACGCAATCATTTTTTCATGTGTTGCGAGCATTGCCTTTAGTTCGTCTGAATCTATTTCTAAAACCGCCTCTAGTCGGTCAAAAAAGACATCATATGTTTCATCTACTTTTGCAAGACCTTCTGGTGTTAGTTGCAGATTAAGCGCCCGTCTGTTCCCTTCGTCGCGCCCTCGCGTTAAGTAACCCGCCTTCACCAAACGGTCGACAATGCCGCTCATCGTACTTTTATTCACTTTGACACGTTCAGCAAGCTCGCCCAGCGTTAAATGCGGCTCCCTTTTTAGCGTGCCCAGAGAAAATAATTGCACCGTTGTAATGTCTCGCTTCGTGGCTTCTTCTTGTAAGTAATGATGTATCTTACGCTGCATTGTTCGAAAAGAAATAACAACTTCGCGTATTAATTTCTCATCCAATATTCGTTCCCCTCCTCCAAAGTTCATAAGCGAAAGATTCGTATACGAACTATTAACAAAGCTTATTATACGCCTATTTTTAATGATGTCAAGACAGTTTTCTAACCATTTTCTCATGAAAGCGAAAACAACAGCCGTATTTCAGCGTTATTTTATATATATAAATATTTACATACATATAGTCCCTTGGTGAAAAACGAGTTGCCAATGACCATCGTTGCATCTCCAAATCGAACTTCGTAGCGAATTCCGACTTTCTTTTTCATCAAAAATACGATATGTCGCTAAAACAACCTCCTCAGAAAGCTCCTGAATTTCAAAATGACTTAGCCTCATGTTCACCTCGCCAATGCCGTCTTCACGGATCGCTTCCCCTTTATAAAGAACGCGTCCAGAACTCCCAAATTCGAAAAAACCTGGCGCCAAGAGCTTTTGTAACGCTTTTTGAGACGCACGGATTTCGGACTGGAGTAACTGCTCTTCTAACCCCTGCAAATAATCCTTTAGTGAGAAATTCATGTTCTTTTTTCGCCTCCTATATAAAAACCGAACCGATTCATCTATTCATGAACCCGTTCGGTTTTGTTATTCTATCAATTTACCGCCAATTCTCCGCACTGTTTCAAAACTTCTTTTGTAAAGGCGTCATGTAATTGTTTTGTGATTGGTCCACGCTTTCCGTCACCGACTAATTTTCCATCGATTTCGATAATCGGCGTCACTTCGATGGTCGTGCTCGAAATAAATACTTCATCCGCTACCGCTAAATCAGCTAGTGTAAAGCCAGATTCAACGACTGGAATACCATTTTCACGGGCTACTCGCAAAATAACTTGGCGTGTGATGCCTTCTAAAATAAAATTATTGGAAGCGTGCGTAATCAGCGCGCCATCTTTAATAATGTAAGCATTCGCCGCAGAGCCTTCCGTCACGTTCTCCCCACGATGCAAAATCGCTTCAAATGCGCCTGCTTGATGCGCTTTATTTTTTGCAATGGTATTTCCAAGTAAATTCAAGCTCTTAATATCACAACGCAACCAACGAATATCCTCTTCAAGAATCGCTTTACGACCGTTCTCAAACAGCGTCGTATCCCTTGGCACCTCACTCGTCGAAGCTGTAAGCACTGCCTCCAGTGGTGTACTAGGAATCACGTGATTACGTGGAGATTGCACACCTCGCGTGATTTGAAGATACACATTACCAGTCCCAACATTGTTTGCTTTCACAAGACTGTCCAAAAGTGTGCGTAATTCTGGCTTGCTGTACGGAATCACAAGGTCAAGCTTAGCTGCACTGGCATACAAGCGCTCAATGTGCTCATCATATGTAAAAAATGTGCCATTATACATACGAACAACCTCATAAATGCCGTCTCCGAACTGGTAACCTCTATCTTCAATGTCAACTGTTGCCTCGTCACGTTCTATTAATTGATCTTTCACTAATACTTTCATTTTCAGCACTCCTTTGCGAAATGTTTTTGCAACTGTCTAAAAATTCTAATCAAGACCAGAGCAGAGAGCAAAACCTGGGTCTCACTCCCCTGCTATATTCCAGCCTGAATCTTAATTTTTTTCAATTATATACTTTACTTCGCTAGTTTGTAAAGGGCTTCGGCGTAAATTGCGATTGTTTTAATTAAATCGTCGAAATACGCGAACTCATCTTTTTGGTGCATTGTGTCTTCACGACCTGGGAATAGCGCTCCAAAAGCAACCCCTGTCTCCATATGACGTGCATAAGTTCCACCACCAATAGCGAGCAATGTTGCTTCTTCGCCAGTTTGGTTCGTGTATACTTCTTGCAATGTTTGGATTAGCGGATGGTCTTTCGGTACGAATAACGGCTTCGAATCATCGTAATGCGTATATTGGCCATTATACTCATTCACAACTGTTTCCATTTTTAATTTCAGTTGGTCCATATTGGCGGTGACAGGATAGCGGAAATTGAGGCCGTAACGACCGCCTTCTTCGACACTATAACGGATCACACCAACATTCATTGTCAATTCGCCGCTTTCCTTATCTTCATAGCGAATGCCAAGTTTCACAGCACGAGAATCGCCATATAGGTAGTCTTTACCAAATGTCACGAAATCGCTTGCCGCACCAGTTAACGTGAACTTGCCTAAGAAACCAACTAAGTGAAGTCCTGCATTGACACCGTTATTTGGCTCCATCGCATGTGCCGCTTTACCGATCAATGAAATAGTTACGGAATTACCGGATTCCGCGATTTCACCAGCAAGTTTTGTTTCTTTTTTATAGGCTGCAAATTTCTTCGCGATTTGATCGAAGTCTTTGACGTTTTCTAAAACAGCTTTCGCATGATCTGGAACCATATTGTAACGCGCGCCAGATTCAAAACCAATCAAGCGGAAATCGGCATTTCCTTCTTTTTCACCATCTTTAAAAGAAATATCGAGTTCTGAAATACCTTTTTCTGCATGAATAATCGGGAATTCAGCATCCGGAACGAAGCCCATTGTCGGTTGCTCTTCGGTCTCGAAATAGCGCTCTACGCAAGACATCCCACTTTCTTCATCGGAGCCGTAAATCATACGAACACGGCGGGATAATGGCAAATCAAGTTCTTTAATAATTTTCATGGCATAGTAGGCAGCCATTGCTGGTCCTTTATCATCCGCTGAGCCTCGCGCGAATACTTTCCCATTTTTCAAAATTGGATCGAATGGGTCGTGTGACCAGTCATCGCCAACCGGCACAACATCCACATGTCCTAATGCTGCAACCAGTTCTTCACCTTGACCAAACTCGGCGTGACCGGCAACATTGCCAACTTCTTTCGTTGTAAAACCATCTTTTGCCGCGAGTTCTAAAGCAAAATCCAATGCTCTCTTCACTTCCGGGCCAAATGGTGCATCCTCCGTCGCTTTGGAATCATCACGCACACTTGGAATGCTTAAAATTGCGAATAAATCGCGTTTAAAATCCTCGCGGCGTTTCTCTACTTCCTCTTGCCAATTGATCGTACTCATAGTATAACAATCCCTTCAACTAGTTATTTACTGCATTTGGAGAAAAACTTGTAACTTGACACACATCAAATGAAAACAACATTTATACTCCAGTCCTGTCCTTCTCCATTGTATACTCTTTTGCGCTCGTATGAAAGCATTTTGAGGTGCTTTACGACATAAATCCTTGAATTGCCTCAAAATCCCAGCGTACCATGCGTGAAGCAAATACAACATCCATTCGTTCTAAGCTACTTGCTTCCAGTGGAAACCATTCATATGCTTGATGTTCACTCGAAATTCGGACATCGCCTTCTGGTTTTTCGCATAAGTAAATCACGCCTGTAATTTGATATTCTGGTTGGAAAAATTCCCATGTATCATACAGAATAAACGGCTGTACTTGGAGTCCTGTTTCTTCTTGTACTTCGCGAAACAGCGCCTCCCCCTTTGTCTCTCCAAAATTCATGCGACCTCCTGGAAGTTCCCATACATCGTCTTTCACATCGGCTTTTTTTAAAGCGAGAAATTTGCCGTTATGTATGATTACTGCTTTTACTGCTGGAAATATTGGTTTCATTTTACTTTCACTCCTTTTGTGGATAGGTTATACTAAATTGGACAATTAAGCAAGGAAAGTTACAATACATAAGAAAAAAATAAAGAAAGGATGATCTCAAATGAAAAAAATCACACCTAAGGTTATCTGCGCTTGGATCAAACAACGCGATGATGAAACGAATAAAGGTGATTATGGACGTGTTTTATTGATTGGCGGTAACGAGCAACTCGGCGGCGCGATCATCATGGCAGCACAAGGAGCAATTTATAGTGGCGCTGGACTAGTTTCGGTTGCTACGCATAGCGTGAACCGTTCAGCCCTTCATGCACGGCTTCCAGAAGCGATGTTTATTGATTCGAGCGATACGGATTATTTGGTGCAAGTCTTACCGAAATTTGATGCGATTTTAATTGGGCCAGGGCTCGGTTTAGATGCTACAGCGCGCGCCTTGTTGACACTTGTGTGCGCTCATGCAAAGCCTCATCAGCGAATTATTATCGACGGTGATGGGATTACACTGTATGCTTCGAAAGATTTCGACAAACCGCAAGCAACGCTGATTTTTACACCGCACCGGACAGAATGGGAACGCTTGACGCATATGGATACAACGGATCTGGACGACATGAAAAATCAAGATTTTGCAACAGAACTAGATGCTATCGTCGTGTTGAAAGATCACCGGACGCGCGTGTACATCGAGGATGATATTTGGCAAAATATTTACGGAACACCTGCAATGGCAACAGGTGGAATGGGTGATACGCTCGCCGGAATGATTGCCGGATTACTTGGTCAGTTAGACAAACCAAAACATGCAGTTCTAACGGCAGTATTTTTGCATAGCTATATTGGTGAAACGCTGGCGAAGAAGAAATATGTTGTTTTACCAACAGAAGTCGCGGAACAAATTCCGTACTATTTGAAGAAGTTCAGTGAAACAGACGATAATCCTTATTGAAATGAAAAAAGAGAAATGAAAGGTCTGCTGCCTTTTATTTCTCTTTTTTAGTGCTAAATTAGGAGACCCAGTTTGGAGTGTAACCTTTCCCGATTCCAATGAATACCACAAAAAAGTTTGCAAAACCTATTTAAGGTCTCGCAAACTTTTTCAAATCATTCTTTTTTTCTCGGTAATTTTAAACCAATCGTCATGCCGAGCAGTAATGCGCCTAGTAATCCTAGTGGTACAGCGACCCAAATGAACTTGAGAATATACATCGCTATTCCCGCAATAACACAAAGCAATCCTAGAAACAGGAATAGCCGTGCGCGCCGTGCTTCTTTTGACCTTTTTCTTGTTCGTTTTTCCATGATGTGTTGCCTCCCCTTATGCTTTTATACGTAGTTTTCGACGGATGGTCGCGGCTCTTGGTCCAAATACTTTATCGAACAAGCGCAAACGCAAGCTAAGATAGCCATAAACGAGTGTTCCTACACCACCGCAAATGATGAGTAGAATCATCGAATTGAGTTTTGTTTCCGGATTCATAAATAGTGTCAAACCTTGGTATACGAGCAATACAGAGATTGCCATCGCCAGGTTAAGGAGCAACATTAAAACCGTCCTTCTTAAAATCACGCTGAAATTATAGTTTGCATATTTGCGGATAATAATCATCGCGAAAATGACGGACACGGTATAGCCAAGACCAGTTGCTGCAACGGAACCCCGCGCGCCCATCCACATCATCAACGGCATCTGGAAAACAGATTTCGTCAATAAACCGATGAGCAGGCTTAAAATCGTGAATCGTTGTTCATCAATTCCTTGCAAAATCGCCGCGGTCACGCTGAATAAGGATAGTAAAATCGCGACTGGTGCGTAGAATGCCAAAATTTGAATTCCCGCCGGGTCGTGTTCATAAAACACCGTATACAGGGGTTCTGCAAGTAAGGACATCCCGATACAAGCCGGTAACGTGATGAAAAGCAACACTTGGAAAACATCGTTTAGCTGCTTTTTCACATTTTCTTGTTCGCCGCGCGCATAAGCCGCCGTCACGAGCGGAACAATCGTCATCGAAAACGCCGTCGCCAAACTAACTGGAATAATGACCAGTTTTTGCGCACTAAAGTTAACGATACCAAGTAAATTCTCAGCTTCGTGCCCACTGTAACCAATCCATGTTAAAATGCGACCGAATGTAAACTGGTCAATTTGCTGGTAGAGTGAGCTGGCAATTCCTACGACTACAAATGGTACTGCCGTGATGAAAATATCTTTATACATCGAAGGTAAGGAAACCGTTACTTCCCCTTTACTCGTTCGTAGCAAAGCATCGAGTCCCTTTTTACGCTTGAAAAAGTACCAGAGCAGGCATGCGAGGCTCGCTAATGCTCCGATGAAGGCCGCAAATGTGGCAATACTAATCGCGCCAACAACCGTACCATGCAATATATAAAGAACCGTTGCCGAACCGACAAGCAAGAATGCAATACGAACAATTTGTTCAACGACTTGAGAAACCGCAGAAGGCCCCATCGACTGGTATCCTTGGAAGAAGCCACGGATCAAGCTCATCACCGGAATAACGATGAGCGCAAAACTGACTGCACGGATAACTCCTGTCACATCCTGTACAGTGTAACCACTACCTTCAATCGATTGCAAGCCCGCCAAAACCGGCGCCAAAGCATACATCGCAAGGAAGCTGATAAATCCTGTTGCAAGCATGAGGTACACACCGCTTCTGAATAAACGGCGTCCAATTTCATATTCACCTATCGCGTTATATTTCGCTACATACTTTGCCACTGCAAGCGGAACCCCCGCCGTTGCGATTCCAAGAAAAATCTGATAAGGTACATACCCAAAATTATACAACGTCATCGGTCCTGCGCCACCCATAATCCAATAGAATGGAATGACATAAAACAGACCTAGAAATTTAGAAATGAAAGTTCCTAACGTTAAAATGAAAGTTCCTCGAAGTAGTTTTGATGAAGACATAGACCTCGTCCTTTATTATGAAGTGCTCTATATTTGAGCCGATTAATGATACTCGCTTTTGAATTAAAAAGTGCTCTGTTAAAAACTCAACTAAATTTTAGTTTACTCCTTCTTGCATCAGCTTGCAATCATTAGTTGAAAATAAATAGAAAAAAGCGGACTTTCTATATTAATTTCTTTATCAACAATCGGAAAAGTATCTTGGCATATACCTTTGATGACTTCTGAGAATCATCAAATACTTGTGTTTCCTCATTTTACAAAACCCTCGTAAACTTTTCTACTGTCATTGTAGTCAGGATTCCAACATATCAGTGTTTTATCTTCCTCATTTTTACCTTTCAATTTGTACGGTGTATGGGTACCTTCTACTTTACTATAACACCAGATACTCTCACACTTCCATAAACAGTAATCAAAGTCTAATTGGTCAGTTCCAAAATATATATATATTATATCTGCACCCGAATTAATCTTATAGCTTTTAAAAATTTTTTTTATATACTTCGTCGAGTTCAGTTGTTGATTGAAGACAATGATATCTCTCTCAACATTTTCTGGAATGACATCTTTCAAGTAACACCATACTCTAATTGTTGAAGGCATTTTAGCTAACTGTTCTATTTCCTTTATTTCAAATGATTTAATCTTTGGACTTTTATTAACACTAATAAAATCAATTTGCTCAGCTATCAGTTGTTTTATACCAGCGATAGTACTTCTTTTTTTATAAAATACCATTCTTCTCTCAATCTCAATAAACCTAGTCATCAATATTATGATAGGCATTTGTATTACTAAACCGAAAAACTCGATACAAAATGTTAACCAAAAATTTATATCCCTAATATCTTCAAAATGATTAAAGAAATTGACTAAAGCATATAAAAATATTAACAACCCCATATACCCAATTAAATATCTTAAAAGTTTATTTATACCTTTTTCTTTTTGTTTTTCCGCAACTACTTGAAGTAAAACAATAAACGTTGCCATAGGTACTAGAATAAGTTCTATCCACAATCCAAATGGATAATTTGCTATTACAAATAACGGAACAATGGAAAACCTAAAAATAGATAAGAATTGGCTTTTTAGTAATTTTCCTCCTTCCATTTTTCCGATAGAATTAAAAAATGGAAAAAATCCTATTACTAAATATATTAATATATCTTTTAACAAGTTCCAATCTAAATTATTAGCATATATAAGAATTGCCACAATTATCATAATAAAAGCTTCATATAAAAAGAATAACTTCACTATTCCTATTTTACAAAAAGCAATCCATGCACGGAACACATGGATTAATGAGTTTCTGATATCTTTTTTATTTTTTGGAAATACAAGTAGGCAGATAATAAAAATAGTGCCCCATACAATAATAGCTATCTCTCTATTATTTAGCATTATACCCCTCTTTTTTCTGTATAGTGGTCTATATATCAATACTTACAAATCTAGCTCTGGGTAATATGAAATACTGCTTTGCTTGAAACCATCTGTCTAGAACATAGAATAAATTGCCGTTATAAATTTACTCCGCTCATCCAGCCTCGATTGTTCAACACTCTCTTTATCCTCCAGTAATCTGATACCCTCAGACAAATAGAACATCATCAAAACCATATCACAATTGTCATTGCTGATAATTTCATTAGGCATACTAAATCCGTTATACCAATTATAAATTTGCTGCAAGTACATAAAGCATTTCTGAATCTTCAATGCTCGCCACTTGTTTTGTGGCTCCATTAATCCTCACTTCTATGTATCCCCTTTATCTATTTTTCACTTCCCATCCATTCGATTCCTTTGTGCAGCATATACACTAATGCTTTTTCGACATTTTTTAAATTAGTTGTATCTTTGCGGATGCCGTCATTTGCGCGAATTCCATAACACCTTCCATCAGTTGCCGCACACTACCCGTTGACTTGGATTTGGCTGTAGCTTTAACGTATTTGTCGCCGCTTGAATCCCATTCGCATGCTCGGCTAATCGCCCACTGACAATTGTATCTTTTTAGCCATTTTATCCATCCCTTTCCATCGTTATTTTATGCTTTAATCATACCATATTTCGCATAAAAAAAGCCTATATCTGAGAATAAATAATACTAAATTATTTTTCAGATATAGACTTCACAATCTTGATTAATTTCTCAGTACAAACAAAGACTATCCCTTGAAAATATCACTATGTTAATAAATTATTTAATCTGACTCGCCCTAGCAATAAACGCACTAAGCTCTTCATACTTCCCCTCATGCAACAACTGGACAACTTTACTCCCGACAATCACACCATCACATACCGCAGCGAATCTCGCCACGTGATCTAGATTCGAAATTCCGAAACCTGCTAAAACAGGGACTGGGCTTATCGTTTTTAAGTACGTTAAATTTTCATCAATCTTATCGCCAAATTCGGCGCGTTCACCGGTTGTGCCATTCACAGTCACAGCATAGATGAAACCTTGTGCTTGTTTTGCAATCAGCTCCATGCGCTCTTTCGGGCTAGTCAGGGAAATGAGCGGAATTAGCGCGATGTCTGTATTTTCGATATGGGGCATGATTAAATCGCGATGTTCATATGGAAGATCTGGAATAATCAAACCTTTAATTGGCGTTTTCTTCGCAAGTTCGATAAATCTTTCGACACCAAGGTGATAAATCGGATTAAAATAACTCATCACAACAAGCGGAATATCGATTTTACTCGTTGTTAGTGTTTCTAAAATTTGCTCAAGACTTATGTGAGCTGCCAAAGCACGCGATCCTGCCTCTTGAATGACTGGACCATCTGCAACTGGATCAGAAAACGGGATGCCTAGCTCGATTGCGGTCGCGCCTGCATTGCTTAGTAATTGCATCTGATTTTCTAGTTGGTCTAAACCTCCATCACCCGCCATGATATAGGGAACAACGGCGAGATTTGCTTGTTCGATTGCTTGTTGTAGCTTCATTTTTCAACGTCTCCTTTCAAGCGTTCGCGGATTTGGTCTACGTCTTTGTCTCCTCGACCGGATAAACAAACAATGATGCTTTCGTCGGGATTCATTAGAGCTGCTAGTTTTACGGCGAAGGAGATTGCGTGTGAGCTTTCTAACGCAGGAATGATTCCTTCGGTACGGCAAAGTAATTGGAAGGCTTCTACGGCCTCGTCGTCGGTTACAGAGGTATACTCCGCACGTCCCTCGTCTCGCAAAAAGCTGTGCTCAGGACCAATTCCGGGATAATCTAGACCGGCGGAAATCGAGTAGGCTTCTTGGATTTGACCGGCATCGTCTTGTAAAATATGCATCATTGCGCCGTGCAAGACCCCAACTTCGCCTTTGGAAAGTGATGCTGCGTGAAAAGCCGTATCAAGACCGGAGCCAGCTGCTTCGACGCCATACATTTTGACGCTTGCATCATTTACAAATGGATAGAAAAGTCCCATCGAGTTACTGCCACCACCGATACATGCTACGATCGCTTCTGGTAATCGATTTTCTTTTTCCAGATGTTGCGCGCGAGCCTCTTCACCAATCACGCTTTGGAAATCACGAACGATCTGTGGGAATGGGTGCGGTCCTAGGACAGAACCCATGATATAATGCGTATCTTCTACATTCGCCACCCAGTAACGCAGTGCTTCATTAACAGCATCTTTAAGCGTACCATTACCGCCTGAAACACTGACCACTTTGGCGCCAAGCAACTCCATCCGAAAAACGTTCAATTGTTGGCGACGGATGTCTTCTTCTCCCATAAAAATTGTGCATTCTAAGTTGAACAATGCGGCTACAGTTGCGGTTGCAACACCATGTTGTCCTGCACCGGTTTCAGCGACTACTTTCTTTTTGCCCATTTGGCGCGTCAACAAAGCTTGGCCAATACAGTTATTGATTTTATGGGCACCGGTGTGATTCAAGTCTTCTCGCTTCAAGTAAATTTTAGCGCCTCCTGCATGTGCCGTTAATTGCTCTGCCAAATAAAGTGGTGACTCACGGCCAACATAATCTCGTAAGTAGTAGCGCAACTCTTTTTGAAACGCCTCATCTGTTTTAGATATTTCATAAGCCTCTTCTAGTTCTGTGACAGCTTTCATCAAGGTTTCGGGGACAAACTTGCCACCGTAATTACCATAAAAACCATGTTTATTCGGTACATTATAACTCATTTTCTTCGGCTCCTCTCACTTTTTGAATGAATGCTATTATTTTTTCAGGATCTTTCGTTCCGTTTGTTTCGACGCCAGAGGAAATATCGACGGCGAACGGATGAAATTGTTGGATCGCGACACCGACATTACCCGCATTTAGGCCGCCTGCAATGATTAGCCGTTCGTTCGGGAGTTCTGTTTTCCCAAGCGCTTCCCAGTCAAACGTTTCACCACTACCACCTTCAAACTGGGTAGCCGGTGCATCTAGCAAGATCAGGCTGTCTGGATAAGCCGTTATATCGCCCTCCATCCGCCCTGCCTTGACCGGAAACGCTTTGATCGTCGGGTGATTGATCAGAGCCAAGTCCGCACTCGTCTCCTGACCGTGGCATTGCACGATATCAAGCGGTACCATCGCCGCAATACGGTTGATTTCTGCGGGACTTTCATTCACAAAAACGCCTACTTTTTTCACTGTTTCCGGAATATCTCTAGCTAAAATTCGTGCTTGATCTGGCGTCACCTGTCGTTTACTCGCAGCAAAAACGAAACCGATCATATCCGCGCCTTGCTCCACCGCCACCTCGATATCCGGTCGGTATTTCAACCCACAAATCTTGATCTGCGTCATAAGCGATTCACCTTCAAATCACTGGCTGCTTGTTCGACATTTTCCGCACGCATTAACGCTTCTCCGACAAGCACGACGCTATACGATTTTGCCACCCGAGCAACGTCTCTCGGCTCGCGAATACCACTTTCACTAATATAAAACGTATCGGTCAACGAAAAAGAGTCGGCCATGCGCTCACTAACCGCAATATCCACAACAAAGCTATGTAGATCGCGGTTATTCACGCCGATTAATTTCGCTCCTAATTGTTCCGCAATTTTCAACTCTGCTTCATTATGCACTTCCATGAGCACTTCCAAATCGAGCGCCATTGCTTGCTTGTAGAGTGTCATTAAAGCCATTTCGCTTAGTGCGGCAACAATTAATAACACGATTGAGGCGCCAGCATTTTTGGCACGGATCAATTGTTTTTCGCTGATGATGAAATCTTTGCATAAAACCGGAATGCTCACCGCACTCGCAACAGCACGCAAATCCTCGATATCCCCTTTGAAAAATTGCTGATCTGTGAGCACTGAAATCGCCCCAGCACCTGCCGCTTCGTAACTTTTAGCTTGGGCAACCGGATCGACATCTAAATTAATCGCCCCTTTCGACGGGGAAGCTCGCTTTACTTCAGCAATCAACTGCACCTCTCCTTGATTTGCCTTTAAAAATGCTTGAAAATATGGTTTCTGACGTGGTAAATTCACCGTTTCTAAAGGCATCTCCGCCACCTCTTGCTCTTTTTTCGCTAAAATTTCTTCTAAAAATGTCATCCTGCTAATCGCTCCTTTTGACAAGCTAATAATTTCGTTAATTTAGCATAGGCCGCGCCGCTATCAATTAAATCACGCGCCATCTGAATCCCCGCTTCAAGCGTCGCAGCTTTCCCGTGTGCAAGCAGGCCAAGACCTGCATTCAAAACCACTGTATCGTAATACGCGCTTGGTTCTGCCTTTAATACCGATAACAAAATTTCCGCATTTCGCGCCGCATCCCCACCTTGAATAGCCTCCAAACCCTGGCTTTTCAACCCAACATCCTCTGGTAGAAAAGTGTGTCGCGTGACTTCTCCATTTTCAAGTAACGCGTAATGGTTCTCACCGGCAAGCGACGCCTCATCCATAAAACCGCCACCATTCACAACAATCGCTCGTTTTCGCCCCAATTTTCCGAGGACTTGAGCGGTTTGTTCCAATAGATCACGACGATAAATGCCCATTAATTGTGTTTCTAATTTCACAGGATTGGTAAGTGGTCCGATCAGGTTGAAAATCGTCGGTGTATTCAACTCACGCCGCACTGCCATCACGTATTTCATATTCGGATGCACATGAGGTGCGAACAAGAAAGCAATGCCTGCATTCTCCAGTAAATATACCATATCCTCGGCGCCAAGCGAAATATCAATGCCTAATTCCTGACAGACATCCGCACTTCCTGACTTACTTGAAATACTACGATTTCCGTGTTTTGCGACCTTAATTCCTGCTGCCGCTAGGACAAACGCTGATGTCGTACTAACATTGAAGCTGAGCGATTTATCTCCACCCGTTCCACAATTATCCATCGTATTTTCAGACGCTATCGGTAATTGAATGGCCACACCTTGCATCGTCTCCGCAATCGCCTGCATTTCCTCAATCGTTTCGCCTTTAATTTTGAGTGCCATCAAGAAAGCCGCGATTTGCGCCTGCGTTAAATCTCCTGCAAAAATTGCTCTCGCCACCGACTGCATCTCTTCTCGCGTTAAATTTTCCTGATCATATACTTTCTGCAAATACGCTTCCATCCTGTGCACCTCCTTCATTCACAATCTTTACAAAATTCCCCATCATCTGCTTCCCATCCACTGTTCCAATCGACTCTGGATGAAACTGCAAGCCATAAACCGGAAAGCCGCGCAACTGCATCGCCATGATCTCCGCATCATCTAGCGACCTCGCCAAAACTTCCAATTCCTCTGGAAATCCTGCTTTATCAACAATCAGCGAATGATACCGCATAATTTCCAAATCCGCACCTAGCCCCGCAAAAATCGCGCCGCCATCCTGCCTCATCGTCGATACCTTCCCGTGACGGATAATTCCCGCCCGACTCACCGTCCCGCCAAACACTTCACCAATCGCTTGATGTCCCAAGCAAATGCCTAACATCGGTTTGACCTTCGCAAACCTCCGAACGACCTCCTCTAGAAGCCCAGCCTCACTCGGCTTCCCAGGCCCTGGTGACAAGACGATTCCCGTCGCACGCGCCGCCACATCCAGCAAATCCTCCGCATCATTTCGGCGAACAACAACCGCATCTGCGTACTCCGCTAAATATTGCTCCAAATTATACGTAAATGAATCATAATTATCAACTAATAAAATCATTTTCCAACCTCCAGTAATGCCTTTGCTTTTTGTAGCGTTTCTAAATATTCACTCTCTGGATCCGAATCATACACAACCCCAGCCCCAGCTTGTACATAAGCTCTGCCTTGATGTAGCACCATCGTTCGAATCGCCAAGGCAAAATCACAATCACCAGTATGCGTCAAATACCCAACCGCTCCCGCATAAGGTCCACGTTTCACATTCTCCCATTCATAAATCCGCTCCATCGCCCGTATCTTTGGTGCCCCGCTCACCGTTCCCGCTGGCAAGACCGATTTCAGCGCATCCATCGCAGTCAAACCAGGTTTCAACGTCCCTTCCACAACCGATACCAAGTGCATCAAAAAGCGATATCGTTCTATCGTCAAGTAAACCGGAACCGTCACACTACCCGTCACCGCAATTTTCCCGATGTCATTTCGGCCTAAATCAACTAGCATCCGATGTTCCGCAAGCTCCTTTTCATCATGTAATAACTCCTGCGCCAAGTTCGCATCCTCCTGCTTCGTCGCCCCACGTTTTCGCGTCCCAGCAATCGGATTTGTCACAACGACATCTCCCGTCACACTCACCAAGCTTTCCGGCGAAGATCCAATCAACTTCGTCTCCCCAAAATCCACGAAAAATAAGTACGGCGACGGATTCAACAATCGCAATTTCCGGTAATAATCAAACGCTTCACCCGTAAACGGCGTCTCCAAGCGCTGCGACAATACAATTTGGAAAAAGTCTCCGTTTTTAATGTGCGTCTTCGCCTTCTCTACCTGCGCCATATATTCCGCCTTCGTCACATTACTCGTATACTCCATCGGTGCCACTGTCACATCGCGTGCCTCCTGCTCAAACGGCGTCACCAGCTGCTCATGCATCCGATTCAACGCCTCCTGCATCTCTTGTTCCGTCCGATTCGAATAACAATTATCCTGAACAAGCATCATTTCCTCCGCCTGATGGTCCATAATCAAAAACGACTCATACAACATAAAATGACTATCCGCCAGCCCCGCACGTGTTTCTTTCGGCATCTCCCCCAAATCCTCATAAAGCGCAATCGTATCATAACCAACATATCCGATCGCCCCTGCCTCAAAAGGAAGTTCCTCTGCCGTGCGAGTTTCTGTCCGAATCACCCGATCAAGCTCCATTAACGGATCCGTCACCATTTTCTCCACACCATCCAACACAAATCGCTGTCCATGAATACTGATCTCGTGCACTGGATCCATCGCAATAATCGAGTACCGACCCGCATCCGCATCCCGCGCCGCACCTTCCAGCAACGCCTTATTTTTCCCATCTAACCGTTCATACGCCAAAATCGCCGTTATCGTATCAGCATTTATTTTTTTCGTTAATTTCATCGTTCATTCCTCCAATTCTATATACAAAAAAGCCCTCTAAAGAACACAGCACAACCACTGCTTTCCTTAGAGGGCGAATATCGCGGTACCACCTCTTACTTAGAAGCTAGCGATCAGGCAAACACTCATCTCCGTCGTTAAAACCTCCGTTCCGATGCTCGTGTACAAATCGTACATTCCGCTTCGGTACTCGATTTTGCCTAGGACCTAAGCAGTTGCCTGGTCGCTAGTGTTCGGCGGTGATGAGAGAAAAGTTTGGCGGTTCGCTTTACTTCTTTCTCATTAGAATTTAGGGCCAGATGTCGGCTCCAAATCCCATCTCTATAACGGGAGAACCCGGTAGCTCCTACTTTTTTGTTCAAAGCCACACGCGCAAGGACCACTTCGGCAACATAACTTTATCAGTTCACACCAACCACTGACTCTCTATAAAAATTATATTTGCTTACTCTTCTTGCTTTATGTTTTATCGTATTTTATTTGGTATTTAGTCTCGTTTGGCACGTGGTAAGAGCCGCTGATGGTTTACATGCTCGCTTCGCTCTCATGCATATTGTGGCTCTAAATCGGCAGGGGATGCCTCTCATAAGACCCACAACAAAAAGAGCCTCCCTCCATATCTAATAAACTTAGATAAGGACGGGAGACCCGTGGTACCACCTTCATTAATCGAAAAAACGATTCACTCAATCCCACAATACTATGGGGTGCCTTGTGTAACGATAAGGCCTAATCGCTAACTCCTACTGAGGAAAAATCCCGTTCAGCTTAGTTGCTCCGAAGTCCATTCACACCATTTCTGCTACTGATTCACACCAACCATCAGCTCTCTTAAAACATCCATTATGCTACTTACTCTTCATCCACGCATTCGTTTAATATAACACTTATATTAGCCGATGTTCCTACTAAAGTCAAGCATTTTTTACAATGAAGTCTCCATAAGCCGCTGTTGGCCTACCTTTTCAAATTATGTAGCAAACAAATCAAGATTCCCTAAATCGATTCGTCGCTTCCCGTGATGTCCTTATCTGCTCAATCATTTCCTCATAATGATGCGAGGCGTAAAAGTAGAATAAGATGTCAATCACTAGAAACTGTGCTTGCCTGGAACTCGTTGCTGCACTTCTAAGCTCGGTTTCTGGCGCACGTGATGTTTCCAGCGCAACCGCCGCTCGTTGTTTTAATTTATTTTGTCCGAAACGGGTCAAACTAAGCAACTCTAACCCATTGTTAAGCGCTTCATCGGCCAACTGCAATACTTCACTCGTTTCTCCACTATTTGAAATCGCAAAAAAAACCGCATTTTTAGAGCCTGCCGCAAAAGCCATCGCTAAAATATGTGGATCAGCAATCGCAATCGCATGTTTGCCAGCGCGCATCCATTTTTGAGCAATATCTTCGGCAATTAACCACGAAGCTCCGACACCATAGGCGTAGATTGTATCTGCTTTATAGAGAATCTCGCACGCCTCCATAATTTTTTCTTTCTCTAGTTGCCCCACCGTGTCGTTCAATGTTTGCACCGTGTTAGAAACAAGCTTTCGCGTAATTTCTTCAAACTCTTCATTCGGTTCAATATCATAGTAACCTACCTTTTCAGGTCGAACAAGCTCGACGGATAACTTCATTTTGAGCTCAGGAAAGCCTTCCAACCCCATTGAATGGCAAAATCGAATCACCGCAGCACCACTTGCCCCAGAACTTTCCGCCAACTCGTGAATCGACATTTTCACAATTTTACTAGGATCGGCCAATATCGCGCGACCTACTTTTGCCTCTGATTTCGGCAATTCATCTAAAATACCTTGAATTCGATTAATCACACTTCCCATTATGTCTGTTGAAGCCTCCTTTGAATCATTTTCATGCTTTAATTATAACATGCGACTAGACAATACAACAAAAAAAGCGAGACACACCTAAAAAAGCTTAACAAGCACATTATCAGTTTAAAAAATAATCTACCTCAACTCTGTGATCATTTTTATTCAAAAAAAACTCATTCTTTACTTTCTTTTAAGACCAAATTCAGCAAAAAATTCTTAATTTAAAATTAATTACTCATATTTTTGTATTTTATTTGATTATAAATAAAAAAAAGTTATAATAATAGGTACATAGTCATTCTATGAATACATTTCCAAGGAGTTATCACACATGAAAAAAATATTAAATTTACTTATTGCATTAGTCTTAGCTACCACTATCAGCATCTCAGCTATACCTATTGCCACAGACGCAGCATCAGCAGGGACAAAATACACTCACAATCACGTCGGCTATACTTGCTACAAAATGTCATACTATATAAGTCCATCACAGGCAAAAAAGGTAAAAGCACAAACTAAAAAGCTGAATACAATTTCATCTATAACAAATTTCATTGGATTGAGTGGTTTTACAGCAGGAGTTGCATCACTTGCTTTCGGTTCAGCTGTTAGCGCTAATCAAGTATTCGTGAATGCCGCAAATAAAAATAAAGGTGTCCAAGTTACTTATATATCTCACTTTAGTAACTACACTACTGATAGTTATATGTCTAATGCAAAGTACGTCATAAAGTAAAAAGGAGTAACAAAGATGAGTGCGACTAAACTATCTATGATTATTGCAACCCTTATAGGTATACCATTGTACTTTATACTTACTCCAAACGATTTCTTATTATATTTCGGAGTTCCGGCAATCATCATTGTCAATATCATAAGGATCGTAGATACTATAAATGAAGAAAAATATAAACTCAATTAAGTTTAGCATCGCTAATATAAGGAGGCTGAGACAAAAGGTTCTCTGACCTAGAAAAATACGTATCAAGAATCTAAATTCAGATTTTTGATATGTATTTTTTCCTTTTGGCACGCGAGCCGTGCCAGTTTCCGCATATTATTAGCCATGAAGTAGAGATTGGCTTCGGTCGCTACTTTTGGAAGCCCTCGGAAACGAGTGAACCCCAAAAGAGCCTTCACCTGCCCAAAAAACTGCTTCTACATCTATCTTTCGTTGCCGATAGATGGCAGAAGTTATTTCGGATGTTAGGCTTCGTCTTGCTCGATTTTTTAGTTCTTCCCAAACTGGATTATAGTAAATTTTGCGATTCTTTCCTGATTTAGCGGTTGTGCATGCTGCACGCAAAGGACAATCGGAACAGTCTTCGCATTCATAGACTTTAAAATCACGCGCATAGCCGCCATAGCGATCTGTCCGATAAGCATACCGCTGAAAGTTGACCTTTCGCTGATTCGAAAAAATGGAAAAACAATCCATTTCTCGGTATTCCCAGTGATATCGATGCATCAGGTCTTTCTTATACGAGCGTTTTTGTTCTTTTCGATACATCATATAGGGCATGAATTGATATACATAAATAGCACTCCTTTGTTGTTTTTTTGGTTGGTATTTTAATTTTACCAAAGCGTGCTATTTTTGTGTACTTATTTCTATATACAAAAAAGGATGGAACATCCGTTGATACTAATCAACTTTTGTCCCATCCTCCTTTCTAGTTCTACATCTATTTTCGGTTTGGTTATTAAAATAGAGCGAGATTCACGCCCCGCTCTATTTGTTTTATTCTTCTACTGCTTCCATCGCGTCTTTTGGAACACCCCAAAGATAAGTTAGGATGAAACCACCAATGTAAGCTACTAGCAAACCGAAAACATATTCAAGCCATGAACCATTTGCAATCAATGGAATTAGCGCAACTCCAGATGGTCCAATTGCAATCGCGCCAACATTTCCGAAATAACCAATGGCCGCCCCACCGATACCCCCACCAATACAAGCCGTAATGAAAGGTTTTCCAAGTGGGATTGTAACACCGTAAATTAGCGGCTCACCAATTCCTAAAATACCTACCGGCAGACCACCTTTAATCATATTAATAAGTGGTTTATTTTTGCGACAACGCATCCAAATAGCGATTGCTGCTCCAACTTGGCCAGCACCAGCCATTGCAAGCATAGGTAATAGGATTGTATAGCCTTGTTGTGCAATCATTTCAACATGAATAGGTGTTAAGACTTGATGAAGACCAAGCATTACCATTGGAAGGAATAGTGTCCCGAGAACGAATCCGGCGAACAACCCACCTTTTGCGATGATCCAGTTGATGCTTCCTACTAAACTTGTTGAAATAACGCCAGCAAATGGCATAATGATGAAAATCGTAAACAATCCAATAATTAGTAGCGCTAACATCGGAGTCAGAATAATATCAAGTGAATTCGGAATCCATTTACGCAAGAATTTCTCAAGTACACATAACAAGTAAACCGCTAAGAGTACGCCGATAATTCCGCCTTGTCCAGCAACCATGTCGCTACCATTGAAAATATTTTTAATCGGTAATTCTGGTGTTACGCCTATAAGTAGCGTTATACCACCGACGGCCCCACCAAGCACGGGCGTTCCACCGAATTCTTGCGCTGTATTAATACCAACATAAATAACAAGGAAGTAAAAAATACCATTCTTAATAACGTTTAAAAGTGTAACATATTGCATCCATGTGCCAACGTCTAAATTACCAGCTTGGATATTGTTGAAAAGAATCGCCGCAATACCTGCGATTAAACCAGCACCAACAAAGCCTGGAATAAGTGGTACAAAAATGTTAGAAACAGATTTCAGTAAACGTTTAAATCCTGACGAGCTATTTTGTTTCTTTTTCATTTCTGCTTTTATAGCTGTAGCTCTTTCTTCCACCAAGTCTTTACCCGATTTAGCTGAACTTTGTGTCAGATTCTCATCTAGATTATCGGGCAATGTTTCCCCTAATTTCACACCTGCCATCTCACACATCGCGCCTGCTACTTTATTGACAAAGCCTGGTCCAACAATGATTTGTAGCGTATCATCTTCTACGACACCAAGAACTCCTGGTGCTTTTTTCAATCCTTCCACATTGACTTTATCTATATCCTTAATTCCTAAACGCACACGCGTCATACAATGTGCGATCTTAGAAACGTTTCCCATACCGCCGACTTCTTCAAAAATCTTTTGACCTAAATCATGTTCTTTACTCATGTTTCTTACCTCCCTTTAGTCTAATGTGCGTCTGATAAAGCCATCTGCTGCTGCTAATTTCTCCGTGGCTGTCGCAAGGTCTGTATTCGTTAAAATCATGACAATTGCTGGTTTCACATGCTGTCCTGCTAACTCAAAGTGCTTTTCTGCTGTCTCGTAATCACATTCGGTTGCTTCCATGATGATACGTTTGGAACGTTCTACTAGTTTCTCATTCGTTGGCATCACATCAACCATCAAGTTCTTGTACACTTTGCCGATTCCGATCATCGAAACCGTTGAGATCATATTCAGCACTAATTTTTGCGCTGTGCCTGCCTTGAGGCGCGTCGATCCCGTCAAAATTTCTGGACCACAATCCACTTCAATCGCCGTGTCTGCATGCTCCGAAATCGCGGCGTTTGTGTTGCATGACAAAGCTCCGGTTTTCGCGCCAACTTTTTTTGCATAATCAAGTGCACCAATCACATAAGGCGTACGACCGCTTGCTGCAATTCCAAGCACGTAATCATTCGCCGTCAAAGAAATCCCTTGTAAATCTCCTTTACCTAAAACGCTAGAGTCCTCCGCACCTTCCACTGCCTGTAAAAAGGCTTTCTCGCCGCCTGCAATCAATCCAACTACCATTGTAGCAGGAACACCAAACGTTGGCACGCACTCAGCCGCATCAAGAACGCCAAGACGTCCACTTGTTCCAGCCCCAATATAGATGAGGCGACCACCTTTTTTGAAGCTTTCGATCACATCTTTGATAACGTTCTCAATTGATGCAAGATTGGCCGCGATAACCATTGGAACGTTGGCATCCTCTTCGTTCATAATTTGCAACGCCTCTTTCACCGATAGCATGTCTAAAGATGTTGTCTTTTCATTTCGTTTTTCCGTGGATAAATTCTCTAACATGTTAAAAACACCTCTTTCATACGTTCATTGTACCTTAAACGAAATTATATTTCAATATATTTTTATTTAAGGTGAAATAAAGTTTTAAAAATGCAAAAAAATATACTTAGATGAGTAATATCAAGATAAGCATCGGCAAATTGCTTTAGTACTTTTATGCCTAAATCACTTAGAAACAAATTTTACGCTGGTTTCAGATTCCTATTATTAAAATTAATATATATTACTAAAATAATATGTGTTGTTAAATCTAATGACAGCTTATTGGCAAGAGGAAATAATCAAATCAGGGGCTGTAGACAGAGTTAAATAGTTCCTTGACACCCTTGCTCACATTAATAAAATCTATATATACCAATCATTTAAACCGTTTTATATATGCAATGTTTATTCGGTGTTTTCTACCTCTACTAGTGTGGTTTTTTCTTCGGTATTTTTAAATTCAAGCACTAGGCCATTTTTTTATTAACTACAAATATGTTTAAAAGTAGTAGACAGAACTATTTTCAAATGGTATAATTCAATTCTGGATCCAGCAAGTACGATGTAGGTTTGGAATCTTACTATCCTTGTAAAAAGCAAAAATACCAAAAAAATATTATGAAGGAGTTATCAATTTATGAAGAACAAAAAATATTTAAAACCAGCTGTAGCAATAGCTATGGCACTTTCTCTTGCAGCTTCGCCAACTTATTTAGGTATGACATCATCAGAAGTATCTGCAGCTACAAAGCAAGCATCAGCACCAGTTATTAGTGGAGAAGTATTTGAAGATAGTAGTGTTCTTTCTGGTTCAACGACAGATAAATCTGCAACTACTGTAATTGTTACTTTTTCAAATGAAATTCAGCGGTTTGTGGGAGTAGTAAATGGAAAATTCTCAGTTAATATACCACCTGGCATTCTTGTCGCTGGAAATAAAATTTCTGTTAGAACAGCAAATAACAAATATAAAGAAAGTCTTACAACGGATGTAATCATCAAAGCTACTCCAAAAAATGAACCAGTAACACCTGCTACTCCAGCTCTAGCGCCTCAAATAGCTGGAAATGTTGATACAAGTAGTACTGTTCTTTCTGGTGTAACAACAGATGTATTGGCAATTACTGCAATTGTTACTTTTCCAAATGGAGACGTGCACATGGTAGGCGTACAAAATGGGAAGTTCTCAGTCAATTTACCAGCTGGCCTTGTCGCTGGAGGTAAAATTTCTGTTAAAACAGCAAATCATAAATTTGAGGAAAGTATTGCAACGGATGTAATCATTCAAGCTGCTTCAAATAATCAACCAGTAACGCCTGTTACTCCGGTAACACCTGTTACTCCAGTTACTCCGGTAACACCAGTAACACCTGCTACTCCAGCTCTAGCGCCTCAAATAGTTGGAAATGTTGATACAAGCAGTACTATTCTTTCTGGCGTAACGACAGATGTATTGGCAATTACTGCAATTGTTACTTTTCCAAATGGAGACGTGCACATGGTAGGCGTACAAAATGGGAAGTTCTCAGTCAATTTACCAGCTAGCCTTCTTGTCGCTGGAGGTAAAATTTCTGTTAAAACAGCAAATCATAAATTTGAGGAAAGTATTGCAACGGATGTAATCATTCAAGCTGCTAAATAATAACTTTCAAAATAATCAACTAGATCGAACACCAGTAGAATCTGTTATTCTAGCAGAACAAATTTTAGTGCTAACTAATACTTGGTATCACTCCCATACTGTGGAGCAATACCAAGTATTTTTTTGACAGCTGTAAATCTTAACCCCATTTGTGATACAAAAAAAAACGGAAAAATAGTATGGAATCATACTATTTTTCCGTCTTCAGTTTTGCCAGAGTATTATATATCGTGACAAAAAAGGAGCCATTTGGTTAGAGGTCCATTATTGCTTTATCCGACGGTCTTCATCATTACATATCGTTTGCTAGTTCTGTCACTTTCACATGTTTCTTAAAGTTCTTCGCTAGTTTTTCATTGTAATTCGTGTTTTGATCCGTCCAGTATGTGCCTCGCTGCGTTGGCCAGCCAGATGTATTGGCGATATACGTCAGCATTTTGATGCCTTCTAAGCCTTCTTTTTGCGCACGATCGTAGGCTCTCGTCATATTGGAAATGGCAATCTCGATATTCTTCTCGGGTTTTAATAGCTCTTCTTCGGTCAGTTCTTCTGGTGCCAAACCGCCGCGATGTAACTGGAATAATCCAAAGGAAGTTCCTTCATCTCCCACCGTTTTAGGATCGAATTTGCTTTCAGTTTCGGCAATCGATAGTGGTATCCAAGCTGGTATATCATGTTTTTTTGCCGTTTCCTTGATCATATCCATTATAGCGACACGCTGCTGATGTTGCTCATAGAAGTGAAACACAAGCGCGCCAGCCGCCAATATGCCTAATATAAAAATAAAAGTTTCTCTTTTCATAGCCTTAACCTCTCTATCCTTGTTGATTAATACATCGTTTGGTCTGGTTGCCAAATTTGCAGAATAAATAAGATTGCAAACACGAGGACAAGTACCATACTGACTACCATGTTTCTCGTTTTCATAGCTGTCACTCCGCTTTCTCAAAAATAAGGTAAAATGTGATCCAATCGTCTTCAAGCTCCACTCCATAGTCAAATTCATGCTGCTCCATCAAGGTTTGTACGATAGCAAGACCAAGTCCCGTTCCTGAAAAATTCTTATTACGCGAGGCTTCCCTTACGTAAAACGGCTTCCAAATGTGCTCTAACGTCTCATGATTGCGAATCGACGTCTCGTTTTTTATGGCAAAATACAGCTTGCCATCCCGTTCGGCCCATTCCACTTTGATTTTCTTCGTTGTAGCATATTTCATCGCATTCGTAATTAAGTTATTAAATACCATTTTCAGTTTGACACGATCTGCTAAAATTACTGTTTTCGGACTCGTTTCCGATTTCATTCGAATGTCCATGCCCATTGTCTCTTGATAATTCGCAAGCAAATCATCAAAAAGCGTCTGAACTTCGATTTTTTCAAGGTGTAGCGGGTCCGATTCCATTTTAGAAAAGCGCAAAAGTTCTTCGATAATCACTGATATTTGATTCGTCTGTTTCACAATGGTTTCCATATAGGTGCCATCATCCAAGCCGTCCTGAATACCGATACTATACGCCTTAATCAGTGCCAGCGGTGTTTTTAACTCATGCGTCAAATCCGCCATAAAATATTTCAAGTCTTTATTCCGGCGTAACAAAGCATGATGTGCCTTTTTCAAATCATCACTCATCACATTAATGCTCGTCGCCAAATCTTCTAGCTCATCTTTTGTTTCTACGGTTACTTTTTCAAATTCTAGTTTCGAAATCTGATCGGCAACAATTTTCAGTTCTTCTAGCGGTTTCGTAATTTTTCGTGATAAAAAACCAGTGAGCGCAACAACTAGAATCGAACCGAGTAGCATGAGCATCAAGTTAAACTCATTAATAATTTTCGCCGTATCACTGTAATCTGCAATCGAAACCCCTGCAATAACAAGCAATCCGTCTTTCTCGTTCAAACTGACTAAAAAGCTCGACTTCTGCTTTCCTTGATCGTACAACTTCGTTAAAATCGCGCCGTTTTTCAATTCATCTAACGTATCACCCGTCACCCAAAAGCGATTCAGCGCGATTTGCTTCCTAGCCAAATCAAGCGACAACATCTCATTTAGATCATTCTCGTTGTTATTAATATTTTCCGACACAATCGTAACATCATATTTCACTTCCAGCTTTCCCGAATCATTCTCAATCTGATCTTTATCCCAATGCTCAACTTCTTTCATTGCCTGCGTCACTTTTTGCTTCATTTCATAATGATAATATTTAGGTAGAAAAAATTGGTTGACTAAGATAGACAGCGCAAATACGCCGATAACAACCGCGGAAATGCGCCATGTCAACTTGCGGCCAAGCTTACTCATAACCAACCTCAATACTATAACCCATGCCGCGGTGTGTTTTCACCAAACCATCACCAATTTTCTCACGAAGCCTGCGAATATGCGTGTCTACAGTGCGTTCTTCCCCTTCATAGTCCATGCCCCAAACAATATCAAGAAGCTGCGTCCGGTTTAAAATCGCGCCTTTATTTTGAGATAATACCCGCATCAATTCGTATTCTGTTTTTGTTGCATTAATATCCACACCTGCTTTGAAAAGCTTCTTCGCATGTGTATCAATCTTGATATCCGCAACTTGCAAGCAATTCTGAAAACCAGTTAAGTTCTTCGCTCGCGCCAACAGTGCTTTAGGGTAAAATGGTTTTTTTACATAATCATCTGCACCAGCTTCCAGCGCGTAACATTCGTCCTCGCCTTCACTTTTTGCAGTCAACATCATCACCTTCACAGCACTGGATGCCTTGATCTCCTTACAGATATCCACACCATCAACGCCCAGTATCATCCAATCGAGCACGGCCAAATCCAATTTTTCACGATAAAATATATCCAAAGCTGCCTCGCCGTTTTCCGCCTGAAAAACCGTGAAACCTTCTTTTTCAAAATAAGCGCATAAAATTTTTAACATATCTTTTTGGTCATCTGCAATTAACACATTCATGATTCATCACCCTAATGGTTCATTTTTTTCCATCATACCATAGATTTATGACGCGAAATTGACAAAATGAAAACCTTTAGAATTTCTTTAAAAACGGCAAAATCCCTCCAAGCCGTCTGGATAGGCTAAAGGGATTTTGATACTTATTTAATTGGCAACAATATTCACCAATTTACCTGGTACAGCAATAACTTTACGAACCGTTTTACCGGCAATTTCTTCGCTGATTTTTTCGTTTCCGTATGCGATTGCTTCCAGTTCTTCTTTCTTCAAATCTTTGGCTACCGTGACTTTCGCTCGAACTTTTCCATTTACTTGCAGTACGATTTCTACTTCGTCTTCTACTAGTTTGGAAGCATCGAATGTTGGCCAAGCTTCGTATGTGATTGTTTCTGAATGACCAAGCCGGTTCCAAAGCTCTTCTGCCAAATGTGGTGCGATTGGCGAAAGCAGCTGCACGAAGCCTTCTGCATAATTTTTTGGCAGTGTCGTTGCTTTATACGCATCATTTATGAAAATCATCAATTGAGAGATCCCCGTATTGAAACGCAGGTTTTCATAGTGTTCTGTCACCATTTTCACCATTTGGTGGTAGGATTTCTCAAGGTCTACATTTGCTTCTGCTGTAATTTTAGCGTTCACTTTTCCTGTTTCTTCTTCTATGAACAGGCGCCAAACGCGATCGAGGAACTTGCGTGCTCCTTCCAAACCGTTTGCATTCCATGGAATAGAAGCTTCGAGCGGTCCCATGAACATTTCGTAAAGACGCAATGTGTCAGCACCGTACTGCTCTACCACGTCATCTGGATTGACCACATTACCGCGAGATTTACTCATTTTCTCGTTATTATCGCCCAAAATCATCCCTTGGTTAAACAGTTTTTGGAACGGTTCTTTCGTTGGTACTACACCAATATCATATAGGAATTTATGCCAGAAGCGCGCGTAAAGCAGGTGCAATACGGCATGCTCAGCGCCACCGATATAGACATCCACTGGCAACCATTTTTCAAGTTTCTCTTTATCTGCCAAAACCTCGTTATTTGTAGGATCAATATAACGCAAGAAATACCAGCTTGATCCAGCCCATTGTGGCATTGTATTGGTTTCGCGGACACCTTTACGGCCGTTCGCATCCACCACGTTTACCCAGTCGGTCAAATTCGCAAGTGGTGATTCGCCAGTTCCTGACGGCTTAATTTCTGTTGCTTTTGGAAGGAGTAGCGGCAATTCTTGTTCTGGAATCGTTGTCGTTTCCCCATCTTCCCAATGGATAACTGGAATTGGTTCGCCCCAATAACGTTGACGGCTAAACAACCAATCGCGCAGACGGAAGCTGATTTTACGTGTGCCCGCTTTATTTGCTTCCAACCAATCAATGATTTTACTAATCGCATCATCTTTACTCAGACCGTTGAGGAATTCGGAATTAATATGATCCCCGTCACCTGTATACGCTTCTTCTTCCACATTTCCACCTGCAAGAACAGCTTTGATCGGCAATCCAAACTGCTTGGCAAACGCATAATCGCGCTCGTCATGCGCTGGAACAGCCATAATCGCACCCGTTCCGTACTGAATCAAAACATAGTCTGCAATCCAAATTGGCATCTCTTCGCCATTCACCGGATTAATCGCATAAGCACCTGTGAAAACGCCCGTCTTATCTTTCGCAAGATCCGTGCGCTCTAGCTCACTTTTTAGCTCGACTTGTTTCTGATACGCCGTCACCGCTTCTTTTTGGTCAGCCGTCACAATTTTATCAACCAAGTCGTGCTCTGGCGCCAAAACAGCATATGTTGCTCCGAAAAGTGTATCTGGACGCGTCGTAAATACCGCAAAGCTCGCATCCCTATCCTTCACTGCAAACGCAACTTCTGCTCCCTCCGAGCGACCAATCCAGTTGCGCTGCATATCTTTAATGTTCTCCGGCCAATCCACCAAATCCAAATCATCTAGCAAACGATCTGCGTACGCCGTAATTTTCAGCATCCATTGGCGCATCGGTTTACGAAAGACAGGATGCCCGCCGCGCTCACTTTTGCCATCGATAACTTCTTCATTCGCGAGTACCGTACCAAGCGCTGGACACCAGTTTACTGCAACTTCGGCCTCATATGCCAATCCTTTTTCGTAAAGCTTCGTGAAAATCCATTGCGTCCATTTATAGTAACTCGGATCGGTCGTATTAATTTCGCGATCCCAATCATAAGAGAAACCTAGTGCCTTGATTTGACGCGTGAAATTCTCAATATTATGCGCCGTAAATTCAGCCGGATCATTCCCAGTGTCAATCGCGTACTGCTCTGCTGGTAGGCCAAACGCATCCCAACCAATCGGGTGCAGTACGTTGAGTCCTTGCATCCGCTTCATTCGCGAAATGATATCCGTCGCCGTATAGCCTTCAGGATGCCCAACATGGAGGCCTGAGCCTGATGGATAAGGAAACATATCGAGTGCATAAAAATTCGACTTATCCGCGTCCTCCGTCGTTTTGAAAATCTTCTCATCTTCCCATTTCTTCTGCCATTTCGGCTCCATTTCTTTGTGATTAAATGTCATCATCCATACTCCCTTTCTATATTTGCTGCACAAAAAAAATCCCACAGCAAAAAAATGCTATGGGACGAGAGTTAAAAAACCCCCGCGGTACCACCCAAATTAGTGTCTCCACTCAACTCAAGCATTCCTTAACGCGAAATACACGGCGGTATCAAACCGCAATCTATGCTCACGAGGCAAGTTCGTATGTTTTCGCGTGTGACTCGCACCAACCGTCACCTCTCTAAACGCCAATCCACCCATACTACTACTCCTCTTCACTTTGTTCATCAAGCTTCTATTGTAGCGCATAAAACCGGCTTTGACAACCCTCTAAATTGGAGCCTTATCCAGCGCCGTCAACCAAATCATCTCGACTTTATCATTCCAAAAGCCAAAGCGCAATTCGATATTATTATCCTTATCCTCATACACAAGTTCCTGTTCATAGCGATCCGATCGCGTTAAATTACGATATGCTGAACCGTACGTACCCGTCACTTTATCCACCGAATCCCCGAACTTAATACTGCGACTCGTCGTTAATTTATCGCTATCAAACTCAATATGGATAACACGGTTCTTGTCGGCTTTTTCCATTGAAACCCAGTACGTTGCTTTGTCTTGCTTCTTAGGAACGAGCATTTTGATTTCTTCTTCTAGCCCCTTGTCCGACGCTTTTTGCAGGTTAAAATCTTTTTTTTGTGTTTCGCTCGAGAGGATTTGATCGATTTTAATACCGTTCACCGCTTCCGAAGAAAGGTCTGTGGAAGCCACCTGTTTGTGGATTTCATGATACGGACTGCCCGTCACAAAAAAAGTCTGCCTCAAAAAAATCGCCATTAACCCCGCCAGCAAAATGAGTGCAGCAACCCCGATCCAATGTTTTTTTAAATTAAATTTACCATAAAAAGCCGTGATAACCATCAAACAAATAACTGCCAACACAAGATACAGAATTATCATTTCTCCACTTCTTTCCCTTTTTTAAAGCCATGTACAATTGCTTTAAAAATAGCATAGATACCATAATAAATCAATTGCGAAGGATAGCTCGTGCAAAAGCCTCACTCCTTATTTTTGAAGCGGTTGGTATTTCATGAGTGGATAGAGCAAGAACCCTAGTAAAAACAGGCCTACGCTAAGCACGAATACATGCCAGTCTCCCATACCACTTTTGATGATCCAACAGGAATAAGTCAAAGCAAGTGCTGCGATAAAAGCGTCGAAACAACGCTTAAGAACACTATTTCCTTCATACGTTGCACCAGTAATCGTTAGTTTTAACTGGAACAGTGGCGAGATGAAATATTGAACGAGAAAAGCAAGCGTCGATACTTTGACAACAAAATCATAAGCCGCCGCGATATTTCCTGAGAGTGTAGAAAGAATGAATAATTGCGATGCGCAACATGTCAAAATTAACACAAAAACCGGCGTCCCATTTTTATTTGTTTTAGCTAAGAACGGAAGGAAAAGTCCGTTTTTGGCAGCTTGGTACGGCGCTTCTGAACTCATCATAATCCAGCCGATTGCGGAACCAAAAAGGCATACTAGCGCGAGCAAAGCCATTACTGCAGAGCCACCACTTCCGGTGACAACATTGAGTGCATCGGCTAGCGGGCTCGCTGAATGTAGTAATTTTGATTTTGGAATGAGACCAAGTGCCAGAATGGTAATCGTTGTGTACAGACAAACGGAGATCACAAGCCCCGAAATGGTTGCTGCACGAACCGTTCTTCCCGATTTTGCGCGTCCAGCAAACATCATGGCTGATTCAATTCCGATAAACGCCCATAACGTCACGATTGCCGCGCTGTTCACTTGCGATAATAAGCCATGCTCTAAGCCACTAGTATCCACAACTGGGTGGTACCACTCGCCCATCACCGAAGACTGGAAGGCAAATAAGCCTACGACAATAAATAGAAAGAAGCCGATGATTTTTGCCGCTGTTGCGATGAAATTGATCCGCCCAGCTCCACTCACACCTTGAATGATAATCAAGCATACACCCCATAGAAGCAAAGAGCACACTAGAAATGTCAATAATTGACCTAAGCCTAAACTGTAAGAACCCATCGTAAATACTATTGTTTCGCTGTTTAGCACTGGGAAGAAGACCGATAAGTAGCCTGCGAACGAGGTGATAATGGATACGTTTCCTGCCCAGTTTGCCACCCAGTAGCTCCATACAGCGATAAATCCAGCGAGCCGTTTTAGCTTTGGATTTCCGAATAATTCGAACGCATGGCTTTGCGCACCACTTGTTAAGTCTGGTCGTCGCACAGCCAAATTTCCGAATACAAGCGCAATCATTAATACGCCCGTCCCTGTCAAGATCCACGCCAACATGATGCCTAGCGGACTCGCCACTTCTGCCATTTGTCGCGGCAACATAAAGATACCTGATCCAATCATATTCCCTACTACTAACGATGTTAACACGAGATAGCCCATTTTTTTATTTGTTTTGCTCATTGTCCTCTGCCTCCAAGTCGATTTAACACATTACCAAGTTAAAGTATTTTTATATCATAGCACAATGATAACACCTCCGCAACCCTGAAAAATATGATAAAATAGCAGAGATGATTATTTCAAGTTTGAAGGAGTTTGACAAAAATGAACCCATTTCCATATACGAACGATAATAAACGATACCACACGTGGAATTACTGCTTGCGTGACCATTTTGGGTACAAGGTTTTCAAAGTGGCGCTAGACGGTGGTTTTGATTGTCCAAACCGCGATGGTACGGTGGCGCATGGCGGTTGTACTTTTTGTAGCGCGGCGGGGTCTGGTGATTTTGCAGGGGATCGGGTGGATGATTTGCAAACCCAATTTCACGCTATCAAGGACCGGATGCACACGAAATGGAAGGACGGCAAGTATATGGCTTATTTTCAAGCGTTCACGAACACGCATGCCCCAGTTGCCGAACTACGTGAAAAATATGAATCCGTACTGACTGAACCAGGTGTCGTCGGCCTCTCGATTGCCACACGCCCTGATTGCCTTCCTGACGACGTTGTGGACTATTTAGCTGAGTTAAACGAGCGAATCTACCTCTGGGTCGAACTAGGCCTTCAAAGCGCGCACAACGAGACAGGCGTGCTAATCAATCGGGCACACGATTACGATTGTTACGTGGAAGGCGTCGAAAAATTACATGCGCGCGGCATTCGTGTTTGTACGCACATTATCAATGGCCTACCTCGCGAAACACCGAAAATGATGATGCAAACCGTCCAAAAAGTCGTCGAAAGCGGCGTTGCAGGCATCAAAATCCACTTATTGCATTTGCTAAAAGGAACACCCATGGTCCAGCAATACAAAAACGGCGAACTGAAATTTTTAACAAAAGACGATTATGTCAACCTTGTTTGTGACCAATTGGAAATACTACCTCCTGAGATGGTAATTCATCGTATTACGGGAGATGGCGCGATTGAAGATCTGATCGGTCCAATTTGGAGCTTAAATAAATGGGAAGTTTTGAATTCGATTGACGCCGAACTCGTCAGACGTGATAGTTGGCAAGGAAAATTTTTCAGCCTTGCGAAGGTTGGTAACGAAGCATGAACTTAAGAGGCATTTTACCATTCAGTCACGACCTGTTAACTCGTATTATTTTGCCTGGTGATACCGTCATCGATGCCACTGTTGGTAACGGTCATGATACAGCCTTTTTAGCGAATTTAGTTGGCGTAAACGGTCACGTATTCGGTTTTGATATCCAGCAAGAAGCCATTGATACCACGACACAATTACTCACGGAGAAACATGTCGCCAATCAAGTCACACTTCTACGCGAGAATCACGCAAAAATGACGGAGCTCCTACCTAATCAAACGATCAAAGCAGCCATCTTCAACCTTGGCTATCTTCCAGGCGGCGACAAAACAATCACAACACTCGCTGACTCTACCATAAAAGCCATTGAAGGCGCCCTATCTATGCTTACCGTCGGCGGCATTGTGATTCTAGTCATTTATCACGGACACCCCGAAGGCCAAACAGAGAAATCAGCCGTGCTAAACTATGCTGAAGCGCTTCCTCAAGAACAGTTTCACGTCTTAGAATACCGCTTCATCAACCAGCGCAACAATCCCCCCTTTGTAATCGCTATTGAAAAACGAAAAACAAAGCCAGTTTCCGCGAACTAATAACGGAAGCTGGTTTTTGTTTGAAATAATATTTCACTAGCTGTATACTTAATTTAAAATATCAAGAAAGTACGGTGATTCACATGTTTGGTATCTCGATTTATTTATCCAGCAATCATGACTTTGAAAAAACGATCCAACAAGCATCCAAAAACGGCTTTTCGCTCATTTTTAGTTCTTTACATATCCCCGAAGAAAATCCTGCAAACTATCGCCGCCTACTCACAAGATTAGGCGCTGCGGCAAAAATGCACGAGATGCCATTAATCCTCGATATTTCTGCTGAATCGCTGGCACACATTAGCCTCACGATTGAAAATGCCGACCAACTATCCGATTTAGGCGTCACCGGTTTACGCGTTGATTACGGCCTCACCACAGACGAAATCGCAAAACTCGCAAAAAAAATCAAAGTCTACCTCAACGCCAGCACAATTGACCAACCCTTTTTAGAAGCGCTTGTACAAGCTGGCGTTGATATCTCACAAGTCGAGGCCTTCCATAACTACTACCCAAAACCGCACACAGGTCTCGATGTTCCCTTTTTCCAGAAAACCAATGATTTTCTACACCATCACGGCTTAAAAATTGCAGCTTTCGTACCCGGCGACGGTAAAAAACGCCAACCCTTATTCGAAGGCTTACCGACACTCGAAAAACACCGCTACAGCCATCCATTCGCTTCTGCGCTTGAACTTGCAGCACTCGGCGTCGATCACATCTACATCGGCGATCCATCTTTACAAACACAAACTACCGAACAATTCGCGACTTTCACCAAAAACAACATGCTCTTACTTGACTGCAAACTAGCATCCAACCTAGATCCATCCATCCAAAAACATCTGCTAACCCCAGACAATAACCGCATGGACCCAGCACGCGATCTCATTCGCCTAGAAAAATCTCGCCCAGCCCTGGCGAAACTTGACATCGCACCCACCTCATCCAACGCCCGTCCCATCGGCAGCATTCTCATCGACAACAACCTATTCGGACGTTATCGAGGCGAAGTCACCATAGCCATTCGCGACTTGCCTAGCGAGCTAAAAACAAATAATATCGGTCATATCACTCCAGAGTCCATTGCTCTACTCCCCTTCATAAAACCCGGGCAGGCGTTTCAATTAAGACCGCGTAACTAATCGATATAACAAAGAAGATTCCGCTCACTTTAGCAAGAGCAGAATCTTCTTTAGCTTCGCAATCCTTTATAATGTAAAAATTTACTGTACTGTTAATGATTTTTCAGCATCTACAGCTGACCCACCACCGAAACGAGTAACCTTATTTGAACCAAATAGAGACATCACATTTTTCGTATATACATACTGCATCACTCACATTCAATAGTATGTTCCAGTCTCATTTCCCATTCGTTAATTCTATCAGTTGTTGCATAAAATCATGATAGAAATCAGGCGTATAATGCACATAAAACGCGCCCCACGGGTGATCCCGATCCAGCGTATACTCTTTTTGCGTCATATCTAAAATTTGAACAGAGAAATAGTCTTCCACGTAATGATCTAATTGATCCCAAAGCGCGTTTAAGCCCGCAATATCTACCGTCGGATATTTACGGTTTTCTCGCCACTCATTCAGTGAACTGCCATCTGCAAACCGATCTGCAAATCGTGCTTTTACTAAAATAATTTTACAAAAAGGAACCTCCTCCTGTAAAAATTGAAAAAATGCATCCACATGCTGCGTCCAAGCTTTCCAATATTTCTCGTAATCCGCGTCCAAAGTCCACTTTTCCTTGGCTAACTGGAGCACCGGCGTATCTTTAAATTTAGGATTATACGTAAAGTAGCCTTCCGCAACTTCCACAACTCCCAAATAGATGTCCGCATAGGCATCCAACAACAGATATTCCGGCTTTCTTGTTTGAATCAAAGATAAAAACTCTTTCGTGTGCTCCGTTTTAAAATGCCAACTCGTAAAAGCATTCATTTCCGCCGTCGCTTCATCTTCAACCATTGGCATCTCCGGTGACATCAGACTCAGAAAACTGCACTGATGCTGATGCAGAACACATTCGAACACATCTTTATAGTCTGGATTAAATGTCGTATTAAAATTATCTCTGGATAAGCATGAGCCTACAATCGCAATTTTTTTAGGTATAATGTTACTCGTCCCCTTCTTTATTCAGTTAGTGCGCTTATTTGATCTACAATCTTATGCAGATTATCTGAGGAAAGTAACAGCTCATTAATACATGTAATTTGTTCTATCATCGTATTTCGCGAAATATCGGCATGCTTGTGTACCGATGAATCAAACACGTTATGAATCTCAACCGAATCAGACGGAATTTGTGAGTACAAATTATAGTTAAAAGAAATGAGCGGATATCCGAAAATAATCCGTTTTTTCGTTGTCTCTTGATTCGCAAGTTTGATAAGATCATTCAAAATACTTCTTTTACGGAAATCACGTAAAAAATGCAGATCATTCTCTTGGTTGTATTGTTCGATACTAATAATTGGGTCCACCGTCACAGAATTGTAATCACCGAGTAAACTGTGATATAGTGCACCAGTTCCACCTTTTGATCCACCGTATAAAACCACATCCTCTTTCGCAATGTGCTGCGAATACATGACGTACTGAATAGCTTCTTGAATATCAGATTCCATGTTATGGTAGTTAAACGTATTAATATAGTGACTACCGTATGATAAATTCAAATCCATAATACGCATGATGATTGTATTTTTAACTAAGTGCTTCTGCATGCTCGGAAATGATGATGTAAAACAGCGGTGTGCAATATTCGCGCTATGATACTGTTCCTTCCCAGGCATTGGTGAAAAAATGACAACCAAACGCTTAGGAGCAAGCTTGTTTTCTCTATCCTCAGGTATTTGATCGAGCGAATAAAACAGATCTCCATGCTGAACCAGGTCTTTTCGTTGCCAAATCGTGTGCACATCTTTACGACGAATAAAATACGAAGATTGACCAGTATGCATATATAAAATATAATCGTGCGCTAAAACCGCTTTATACATATCTAAAATTGGTTGCGTCTCCCGTGACAATTCCAACATGTTTTTATTGGAAAATGTTTTAACGACCAATTTTGTTTTCTCATAATCACATTGAAAGTTATAAATGTCTGTAAATTCAATATCTTTATTTGTTGTCAAATATGTTCACAGCCTCTCTTGCAAAAATAATTCGTGCATTAATTTCTCATTTGTAAATACGTTATCCTTGTTTAACAAATTGTTCTGAATCGCTTTACAATAACTAAAAATGTTCGGATCCTCTTCTAAAATCGCCTGAGTGAGACTTTCCGTTGTATATGACTTGCCTTCCAATAAACAAGTCGTTTTCATATCAAAGTACCAGCCAACCTTCTTTTGATAGTTTTCTGAATCCTCTTGAAGAATAATAATTTTTTTATTGAGATGTGCATAATCAAAAATAGCAGAAGAATAATCAGAAATTAAGACATCGACTAAAATAAATAGTTCTTGAATATCTACCAGCTCATTAAAGAAACAATGAATCCGAGGATCTAATGATTTATACAGCCTACGAAGCGAGGTTTCAAGTGGATGCAATTTCACAATAACCTCATATTCTGGCGGCAAGTTTTCAATCAACTTCTTCAAGTCAATGCCGGTAACCTCTTCTCGCTCTTGCTTTCGCCACGTAGGGCAGAAAAGAATGAATTTTTTAGTCGCATCTAATGGGCGGTTGAAATACTTCAAATGCAACCGCGCTTTTTCTCCATGCCTACTCCTATTTTGAATCAAATAAGCATTTCGAGGAGCTCCCATCTCCAGAATTTCCAATTTCGGATTTTCTTTTAACAAAAATGCAGATGTAAACAATTCCGTATTAAAAGCCGAAGAAGTTAGTAGATAATCCCATTTTTTCATCCTTGGCAGAAACGCACTTAATTCTTGTTGGCGATGTTTTAGATCCTCAAGATCGGCCACCATCTTCTTAAGCGGTAAACCATGCCAAGTTTGTATAATGACTTGATTTGCCCCTTTTCCAGCCTTATCTAACGGGTTTCCATTAACAATGATATATTTACACATCCGGAATTTTTGCAGATAGTTTGCGCTGCCCAACCTTAGCGCCTCCATACCAAAATGCCTAATTTCCATGTCCACCAACTGATTCACCGAGCTGACAAATATTTTGGCATCCGGAATGTTTTGCTTTAGCCAAAGCGCCATATATTTCGGATCACCAGAAAAAGATTTCCCATGAAACGATTCGATAAAATACATATTGTCATTCACTAATGTTGTCCGCTGATGCCGCTCTTTCCAAGCCTCGATACGATCCAGCATAGAATGAAGCATATTTTTAACAGAATGACTCGTCAAAAATTTCCCGATAACCGGCTTATCTTTTAAGTAACCATAAAGTTGATAGGCCATCGGAATCTGATGAACCGGACTCGTCAAGACTTCTGTCCAAACATCATCGACACTTTTTGTTGCGATGAAATGCTTCTGTTTTTGGCGTTTAAAGGTCGCTAATTGCTGCATATAGAGCGAAACATAGTTTTGAGGCGTCGCAATGACTGGTAACGCTTGACGATAGTTGATCCGCTCCGTAGATGCGATAAAATTCAGAACACGCGGCGCATCAGCTTGTATATCTTTCGTAATCCATTGAATATTATTAGGATTACCATATACTTCTCTTAATACTCTGTCTTCTCCTGGAAATAAAATGGCTCGCTTCCCTTCTGCCAGCGCCTCTAATATAGAGTACCCGAACGTTTCATAACGGGATGTCGAAAAATAAATATAGTCCACCGGTATCCCTTGATTAAAAAACACGTTGGCATGCAGTGAATAATTATTAATCAAATTCCTGTATAACATCTCCGACGGGCCATATCCTTGAATATACAGCTTGATATGCGTTGCCTTGTGGTAATGTACGAGGTAGTCTAAAAGCCGTATTGCATATGAGATATCTTTCACATCATCTTCAAAACGAGATAAAACAAACAGATTACTCGTAGGCTTTTGCGCTGTATTTTTTGGTAATGTCACATGATGTGTGCTAACGTGATGCACAAGCAAAGCATCGTATTTATATTTCATATGGAATTGTGTTTTGATAGATTCTGTCGCGACTCTTACATAGTCTAATGCGTGTAAATCGGTTGCCAAATTATCAGGAAGCAAACTAAGCGGTGCATGTATTTCCCCTATGACCATCGCGTGAGGGCAATAATGCTTAATGAGTTGTGCCAAAGGAAAAAAGGTCTCCCGAGTAATTATATATAAATCAATCGTTTCATCCTTACCTAAATCTTGAATAGGCTTGAAGATCACCTGAGAGCTTAGTCCTTCCTGGTGGCGAAGACTTAAAATATCCGTAGGTGAAAAAGAGCGCGCGTTATAAATCACAATCGTGATCCCTTCTTGATTAAATTCCTTCGTTAAATTTAAATTACTCCGACTCGTACCACCTGGCGAAAAAACATTAAATCCGATAATCCCAACCTTCATCTCGATGACTCCTCATTTTCAAAAAAAATCTCTCTCCACTTTTTCATCATATTTACCCTTATAGAAGAGGAATACCGCGCGTTAGGTCTCGATACTGCCGGCAAGCTGTTGTTTAATGTATGTCGTAGAAATATTTTTCGTTCGTTCCAGATAGCATACATTACAATAAGGCGTGAGGAAGTCAAACTGACCCTTCCAATCATCACCCATTACAAAAATATCAATTTGATTCGTTTGAATATCCGCAATCTTCTGATTCCAAGATGTTTCAGGAATAACCTTGTCCACATGTTTGATTGCTTCGAGTAAATACTTACGTTGCTCATAGTTGTGAAATGCCTTCTTGTCCTTTAGCTGATTAAACTCGTCTGTTGATAATACGACTGTTAAGTGATCTCCTAGCTCCTTGGCACGCTCCAAAAGGCGAATATGTCCCCAATGGAGTAAATCAAACGTACCGTATGTGATAATTTTTTTCACGCATCATCTCTTCCTCTCCATACTTATGATAGTTCAACAAGTGCGTTTGTGGACCGCATCAACTTCAGTACATGAACAATAAAATAACAAAAATACTACAACAACTCGGCAACCATAAAATTCGTGCACTGCCATTTGCTCTTCGTCATAAATGATTCCCGCAAACCTTAGACGCTTTACTTGAACAAATTGACATCTCACCTTTCACTCCATTATTACATTAAAGTGAGGTACGTTCCTCATTATACATACCAATTCATCGATACACAATAGCATTCTGAATCTTTCACTTTTTATACATATTTTTATGATTTTTGTGTAAATTACCTAGTTTTCAACCCATTTACTAGTTCATTTTTTTATTAAAACCGATTTTTGAATCTTATAGTCACTTATTTGGAATAAATCACTCTTTTTTCGCAAGCCTCTCTCATTTTGTTACAATATAGAGCAACATAAAAAAGTATCCAATAACTATTTTTAATTTTATAACCTTATCTATTTCTTGTTTCATAGACATTATCGCTTAGGCCTAGCTAAAAAAAAAAACCAAATAAATAAACAGAATATTCTTTCTTTTTTATTTAAAGGATTAAATACTACAAAGTGACAGTACAAAAATTTAATGACCTCTCTATGCTTTATTTTGAGCCAATCTTCCTGTCATCATTACTGCTTCTCCACAAAACACCTATTTCCTTAATTGATTATACAGCCAAGTTTATATGTATTTCAAGCCTTCAAAAAATAATTCATAATATCTTCACAAATAAGGAAAAAAACACTGAAATTACTCAAATATAAGCGTCCAAAAATTAACAATCTCCACGTTTTTGCACCAAATTAAAATTTTTCAACATTCCGTATACTCTGCTTCTATTTTTATCTACAATAACAGACAAAGAACCTAAGACAACCATCCAAGTCAAAGGCTCTTTATCGGAAACTATTAGACCAACTAGTTTAATCTTATTGATCCATTTCCCTTTATTTAGCGTGTTCCCCATTTTGCATTATTCAGCGTGCATAATGCATAGATTCTAACAGGGATTAGCCATATTGCATGAATAATAATATAAATAGGCGACAATAAAAAAGATAGAATATTCTGTCTAGCATAATAAGCATTACATACGAAACCAATCATCATAATATAAATGCTTTGATAAAAAACAAAGCTCCAACTAAAATACTCATGTAATGTATCTAGATGAAATAATAGTGACACTAAGAAAAACAACCATAAAATCAGTTCGCACGTTAACCAAAACAAGAACATCGGTCTTTTCCAAGCAAAACGATAGGCTCTAATACTTTCTACAAAAAACGATTTGGACCACCTAGTTTGCTGTTTCAAAAATTTTTTAGGATTATCCGGTACATCTGTTAAACATTGCGCTGTAGCCTGATAAACAATACGCCCTCCGCCTTCATGTGCCATATTCGTCAATCTACGATCATCACCAATTGAATTTTTCTTACCGAAAGTTGTCCTTGTGAAATCATCTAAATTAGCCATGATAAAATCTCGTCTAAATACAGATAAAGCACCCGAACAAACTAAAACATCACCTGATAAGCTTTGTACGCCACGCCCCACATAAAAGGCTCGATCGTAGAGGGCATCTTGATATAATGTCATAATGTTCTTATTTTTATTACGAGCCCTTACATGCCCAGTAACACCCCAAATATTATCTCTCGCAAATGGTTTCATAATTTCTTTAATGGTTGTTTTGAAAAAATAACTATCACTGTCAATAATCATCACAAATTCACCTGTCGCGTGTTTGAATCCCCATTTCTGCGCTTCTCGCTTTCCTTGATTTTTTTCGAAGCGGTGAACAGTCATAACAGATTTAATGCGCGTATTATTATTTACATAATTAGCGATTTCTTGTGCGGCTCGATAGCCATCTTCCGTTGGGCTACCATCATCTATGAAGATAATTTCGTGAACCGTATACTCTTGGGCTAAAATAGAATGAACACAATCGGTAATGCTTTCTGGTGATTCTAAATAAGACGGTATAATTACACTTACATTCTTGCTATCACCTACTTCATCTTGGTAGGGACGATAAAACAAAGATAAAAATAATTTTAACAGCGCGTAAAGTAACGGTGCCGCCATCAGCATACTCGTAAGCATTCCCCAATTTGTATAGACAATGATGCATATATAAAACATCAAGCTACTACAAATGGAAATAATCGCCAAAAATAGCAACCGTGACCAATTTGTCTCCTCTTTTCGATATTGATATTCTTTATTCATGTCCTGCTCTTTCGAATCTACAGAAATCATTCTGCTTACTCCCCTTTTTAAAAATTGAATATTAAGAAAATATATTTTAAAATCATCGAATAATGCATATTTTAATTTGACAAAAGCACAAAAATATTTTTTTATGGCACTATTTCAACTTTTTTAATTCTACAATCTTATTTTATTGACTCTACTTCTATTATTATACAGTCAGGACTCCGCGTATTCAAGCTTCTATAGAAAAGTTCATTATATATACATAAACACATCTTTCAAGCGATTTGCGTACGCTTACATTTATATTTATATAATTAAAATTACATATGTCTAACAACAAAAAGCACCTGACCAGAAGGCCGAGTGCTTTAGCTTATCATTTATTATTTCCCAAAATCATACTTATTTTCCACATAAACATCGTACCATATCATAAAAATAACAACCGTCCAAATTTTACGGCTATAATCTTGTTTGCCAGCACAATGGTCTTCTAGCAATTGCAAGACGTATTTCTTGTTAATTAAATGATCCGTTGGTGAATCACGAATAATAGCTTTCACCCATTGATTCATTTCGTCTTTCAACCAGTGACGGATTGGCACAGGAAATCCAAGTTTGCGACGATTTAAAACGTGCTCTGGTACGAAAGCTTCTGCTGCTTTACGCAAGACGTATTTCGTCGTACCATTTGTTGTTTTCAGTGATGCCGGGATATCTTTTGCAACACGGAATACTTCTTTATCCAAGAACGGCACACGAACTTCTAATGAGTTTGCCATCGTCATACGATCGGCTTTCAATAGAATATCTCCACGCATCCACGTATGAATATCAATGTATTGCATACGTTCTACTGGATTGTAGCCAACTGTTTCCGCGTATAACGGATCCGTAATTTTTGTGTAATCATGGCCAGTTTGATATTTCGGCAACAAGATTTTTTTCTCCGCTTCTGTAAACATCTTCGCGTTACCGATATAACGTTCTTCCATCGGTGTTGTTCCGCGCTCTAGGAAACTTTTACCGCGCATTCCCTCAGGCATAACATTCGCGACACCACGAAGCATCGATTTCAAAGCACTCGGCATTTTGTTAAACATCGAAAGTGAGTTTGGTTCATTGTAAATGTTATATCCACCGAACAGTTCATCCGCACCTTCTCCTGATAAAGCAACCGTCACGTGTTTACGCGCTTCACGAGATAGGAAATAAAGCGGAATCGCAGCTGGGTCTGCCAACGGATCATCCATATGCCAAACGATTTTCGGTAATTCATCCATGTATTCTTGCGGTGTAATGATGTAACTAATATTTTCCACGCCTAATTTTTCGGCTGTTTCCTTCGCAACATCCACTTCGCTAAAACCGTCGCGCTCAAAGCCCACGGAGAACGTTTTGATCGCTGGATGGTATTCTTTTGCAATGGCCGCAATAATCGATGAGTCAATCCCACCTGAAAGGAAGGAACCGACAGGCACGTCACTGCGCATATGCATCTTCACAGAATCATACATCACATCGCGAATTTCTTTAATGAATGTATCCTCAGATTTAGCAATCGGCTGGAATTTTGCCTTCCAGTACTGGCTAATCTGCATTGGTCCACCGATTTTCTTCGTGAAATAATGACCTGGCTCAAGGCGTTTAATGCCTTGTGTCAACGAGTCCGGTTCTGGAACGAACTGGAAAGTCATATAATTTTGCAATGAAACCTCGTCTAGTTTCGTCGATGTCAACGCATGCAAGATTGATTTTTTCTCAGAGCCCATATATAGCTTACCGTCTTCTTCTGCATAGAAAAATGGCTTAATACCGAATGGATCGCGGGCACCGTAAATCTTCTCTTCTTGCTTATCCCAAATAACAAAGCCAAACATACCGCGTAATTGCTCCGCTGTTTTCTCTTTATACTTGGCATATGTAGCGATAATAACTTCTGTATCACTGCTCGTTTCGAAAGTCATACCTTCCTTCACAAGGTTTTCGCGCAGCTCCACATAATTATAAATTTCACCGTTAAAAATTATCCAATAACGTTCATTTTCATACGTCAGCGGCTGATGACCGTTTTCTACATCAATAATACTTAGGCGGCGGAAACCAAATTGAATATGCTCATCCGTAAAATAACCCTCATCATCAGGGCCACGGTGCGTGATCATGTCATTCATTTGTTTAAAAGTTTCTTTTTCCTCACCAGTAATCTCAGCAATGCGGTCATGTACGCATCCAATAAATCCACACATCGTCACATTTCTCCTCTATTTTAAACTATTTATATCCTCTTTTTCAACAACGTCTATCATATCATAAATAGGGTTTGTTTGAACAGTATAGCGCAAAAAAGAGTTCGATTTTAAAAATCGAACTCTTTTTAATATTTCTAATTTTCTGTATGTTTTAATACTGGTCGTTCATGAAGCGGTTGTACTTCACGGTTATTATGATCATAATATTTATTGAATGCAACAATTTGTTCTTTGGAAACCTCTACAGGATTTTCCATTACATACCATTCTACATTTTCTGCTAACGGAGGAGTTGTTAGTGATCCTAAATAGTGATAGTATGTTTTATTTGTCGGTATCAATGCTGGGACGTTTAACGGTGTGTTTAAATCTATTTTCTCCCCTTTTTTCACATTAGATAAAATTGTTTCAAATGCTGGATTTTCTTTTCCTTCTTTAAAAAATACACCGATAACTGCTAATCGGCCATCTTGACCTGCATTTACAAAGTGAGCTTCGATTGGATAATGTTTTCCGTCCACTGTATGTTCGCTTTTGGCATGGAAATGAACTTGTTTTAAATCAAATTGACGACCATTAATTGCAGCTTGCCCATTCATGCCAACTTGAATACTATGACCATTATCCTCTTCATCTAGTGCGGTTTGACTATAGTTTAATTCCATATTTCCCGCATCAATCATTGGTTCTGTTTTAGTCGTTTCAATATTAATTGGTGATTGTGATTTACCAGATTCAAATTGCCATGATTTTTGATCCTTATAATCTAAATGCTCTTCGTGTTTTGGTGCATCTTTTGCATCGGCTTTTTCATCACTGTTGCTAGCACATCCAGCTACCAGAACAAGTGATGCTGCAATTCCAGATGCCACTAAAAATTTACTTTTCATAACTAACTCCTTTTCTTTTGATTGCTTACTCAATTATTATACAATACAATCAGCTGGAAAATTGTTCGTTTTATGTACTTTTAAAATACAAAAAAACACCAGCATTTACCGACTTAACTATCAGTAAATACTGGTATCTTAATTATTTTATTGCTCTGTATGCTTCAATACTGGACGGTCATGTAGTGGTTGAATTTTGCGATTATTACCATCATAGTATTTATTGAATTCTGCAATTTGTTCTTTGGAAACTTCTACTGGAGTAGACATGACATACCATTCCACGTTTTCAGATAATGGTGGTGTAGTCAAAGATCCTAGATAGTGATAATATGATTTGTTTGTTGGAAGTAAAGCTGCCACATCAATTGGCTCACTAACTGTTGTTTTTTCACCTTTTTTGACATTGTTTAAAATGCTTTGGAAGGCTGGATTTGCTTTACCTTCTTTAAAGAAAACGCCAATAACTGCTAGACGGCTATCTTGATTTTCATTTACAAAGTGGGCTTCGATTGGATAATGTTTCCCATCCACTGTATGCTCACTTTCTGCATGGAAATGGAATTGATTTAATTCAAATTTGCGCCCGTTGATAGTCGCTTGTCCACCGTCATCCACTTGAATACTATGGCCATTGTCTACTTCATCGGTCACTTTTTGATTGTAGTTTAATTCAATAGTCCCTGTGTCCTTCATTGGCTCTGTTTTTGCTGTTTCAATGTTGATTGGGGACTGCGTATCGCCTGCTTCAAATTGCCACGATTTTTGATCATGGTAGTCTAAATGATCCTCGTGTTTTGCTGTTGTCTCTGTTTTTGCTGTTTTTTCCTCTTTTTTTGTGTCGCTTGTATCGCTATTGCCACAACCTGCTACAAGAACAAGTGATGCCGCAATTGCTGAAGCTGCTAATAATTTTGTTTTCATGTTGAAAACTCCTTTCGTTAAGTAACTTAATTATTATATTACATAATGATTCATAAGTGTGTGTATTTTTTGTGACAAAATTACGAAATTTATATGAAAATATATAAATTTCATGAAAAAACCTGACAAGATTGCTTATCCTGTCAGGTTTTCTCGATTATATATTAGTTCACTTTTGCAAATGCTAAAAGAAATTCTTTCATTTGTACAGCCTTATCCACTCGTTCCCAAGGTAAATCGAGGTCTAATCTACCAAAATGACCAAATGCTGCCGTTTGGCGATAAATTGGGCGTCGCAAATCAAGCATTTGAATAATACCTGCTGGACGTAAATCGAAAAATTGATTCACAGCGTTGATTAAGTCTTGTTCACTGTAGTCACTCGTGCCATATGTGTCAATCGAAATTGAAACGGGGTGAGCAACACCGATCGCATAGGCCAACTGGACTTCCACTTTTTTCGCTAGCCCTGCTGCAACGATGTTTTTAGCGACGTAACGCGCGGCATAAGCGCCTGAACGGTCGACTTTAGTTGGGTCCTTACCGGAGAACGCGCCGCCGCCATGACGGGCATAACCGCCATAGGTGTCCACGATAATTTTTCGTCCTGTTAAGCCTGCATCTCCTTGAGGCCCACCGATAACAAAGCGTCCTGTTGGATTGATAAAGTATTTTGTTTCAGCGTCAAGAAGCCGTGTATCAATTACCTCTTCAATGACCAATTTATGCATGTCTGCTGCAATCTGCTCTTGTGCAATATCTGGATGGTGTTGTGTTGAAATTACGATTGTATCGATTCGAATTGGTTCGTTATTCTCATCATATTCCACCGTCACTTGTGTTTTCGCATCAGGACGCAAGTATGTCAATGTGTTATTCTTGCGTAACTCAGCAATTTTACGTGCGAGTGCGTGTGCGAGTGAGATCGGCAGTGGCATTAATTCTTCCGTTTCATCTGTTGCAAAACCAAACATTAAGCCTTGGTCTCCCGCTCCAATCGCATCAATTGCTTCATCCGTGTGCCCGATGCCGCGTGATTCTAGTGCCACGTCTACACCTTGAGCGATATCCGGTGACTGCTCATCAATCGCGGTTAATACAGCACATGTTTCTGCATCAAAACCATATTTTGCACGTGTGTAGCCAATTTCTTTAATCGTATCCCGCACAATTTTCGGAATATCTACATAGGTCGATGTTGAAATTTCTCCTGCTACTAGCACAAGCCCCGTTGTTACCGTTGTTTCACATGCCACACGAGCATCAGCATCTTTTGTTAAAATTGCATCCAAAATCGCATCGGAAATCTGATCCGCGATTTTATCCGGATGTCCATCAGAAACAGATTCTGACGTAAATAAATGACGGTTTCTTGCCATTCTTTATTTCCTCCTTTATTCTTCTCCATCGCGAAGTGGATTGTAAAAATGCGAACAGCAAGTATTTCCATTCCAGTCTCGTTCACTCATTTTATAGACATCTAAATGATGCCAACAAAAAGCCTTCTCCCTATTTTGCCAATTGCGCGCGGAATAGAGAGAAGGCTATTATTTACAATACCTTCGCTCTCATCGATCAGGAAATCAATTCCTGCCACAGGTTAGCACCTTACAATACATGTAGGTTGCCGGGTTTCAAAGGGCCAGTCCCTCTACCGCTCTGGATAAGAGTTTAATTTAGTTTTCACATCATTGTAACATGTTTCATGAATCTTGTCACGCACAAAAATTACGAGTTGCACCCTTGTCCTTTTTTTCGAATATCACATGTCCGATTATCCGCGACAACTCGGTAGCCCAATCGTCCCGCAGGCTTAAAAATTGGAATGTACATAATCAACCCAATCAATCCGGTTAGTGGGAAACGCAACAACATTCGACGAATTGCAAAAAACCCTTTTTTTGCGCTACCGGTTGGTGTAATCAAATGAATCTCGCGTAGCAATTCTTCTTGTGTAAAACCTATGTCCTGTGTTTCTTGGAGCGGCTTCCACTCGATGACTTGCATCCAGTCTAACTTTTCAAACAGTCGTTTCGTGGCTTTGCAAAATCGGCAATTTTCGTCATATAAAACAATGTCTTTCATTTAGAGATGCCTCCTCAAATTATATTTCCTGCTTACCATTCTCGCAAAACTATGTTAAAATGAATTTTATACGTCAGGAGTTTCCTAGATTGTATGAATGATTGGTTCACCAAAGGAGAAGAAACTATGATATTTTCAACGTTAACTTTGATTATTTTTGCGATTTTTATTATCGCTGTGTGCATTTTTGAATTTGTCTTAAAATGGCGCTGGTTCAAGTACTTTTTAGCAACGCTGGGCCTTGTCGCAAGTGGGATTATATTCTTTATTAGTTTTTATGGTGGCGGAGTTTCACAGGCAGAGATTGCCATATCCATCTTCATCGCGACGCTTGGCGAATATATCTTTTCATTGATTATTAGCATTGTCGCTTGGGTTCGCCGTATGTCGAATAAGAACAAAGAAGCATAACACTTATGAAAAGCTGAGTCTCTCCTATTTGTGAGGCTCAGCTTTTTTTAGTTGCTGGAGTTTAGCGATACTAATTCATATGTAATAATGGTTGTATCGTTTTCCCAGATCAGCTTCTGTGGTACAGCAATACCGTTTGTTTCACTTTCTTTCGTTGTCCGGACTTCGATTGGCACATCAATTGGATAAATTCGATACCCATCCTTCACAAGCTCGAAGAAATTATCAGATAGACGTTTTTCCTTTCCCTTCGTAACGATCATCGTGTTTACTTCTAATGGCATTCCCATGCATATTACCTCCAATTATTTATTTTTAGTTGCTCCAAAGCTCGCTTTATAACGACTTGCATGCCTTTATCGCGCATAAAAAAGCTAAAATATTCCTGCTTGACAATATCAGCTAAATTACCTGAAATAAGCGTTGGGCCTAGCGTTTCCATATAGTCGATTTGATTTACAAATGTCGTAACGTTTGCTAAATAGACCCGTTTTGTAAAAATACGATCGGTAGTCTTCACTTTATATTGCGCTATAATATATAATTTGTCTAATTTGGCGCCGGTTTCTTCCATTGTTTCGCGTCGCGCTGCTTCCTCATTCGTTTCATTAGGCTCACCCTTGCCACCAGGAAACTCGATACCGCGCGTTTTATGCGTCGTAAATAGCCAGGCATCATGAAATTTAGCGATGACGAGAACGTCGTCTGCTTCTTCTGTCGCATCAAACTGGATCGATACCGTATTACCGAGCGAATCTTGATACGTATACATGCCACTCCTCTTTCTTTTTTTCAAATTTGTGGTACGATGAAGATATCTAATTTTACGATGAAGGTGATTTTAAAATGAAGAAGATCATGTTGGGCGGTATTCAGCTATATCGCAAATATATTTCACCACTGAAGCCTGGGACTTGTCGTTTCTATCCTACTTGCTCGCAATATGGGATGGAAGCTATCACAGAACATGGTGCATTAAAAGGCGGTTGGCTAACAATTAGAAGAATTTCTAAATGTCACCCCTTCCATAAAGGCGGTGTCGACCTAGTCCCAATGAAGTGCGACCACGAGGGCCACCATCATCACCATTATAATGAAAAATAAGAGTAGGTGCAAGGAAGGTGTGCTTGTAACTGCTCTTATTCTTTCATGAAAAAATAATAAATCCTTGTGTTTTCATCCTATATACGGTATTATGAATTTCTGATGTTAAATCGTAATGGCTACGATTTATTATTTTTAAGCATCAAATAAGAACGATTTCGATTTAGGAGGGTTACCTTTCATGAAGAAAATAGCCATTTTACTTAGTTCTATCCTGCTTGTTTCTATTTTTATGGTCGGGTGTGGCAACAGCGACGCGCAGACGAAAGATAAGGACAAGTTGACCGTTTATACGACGGTATATCCATTACAATACTTAGCAGCACAGATTGGTGGCAATTATGTCGATGCGCATTCCGTGTATCCGGCTGGATCTGACGCCCACAGTTTTGATCCTTCACAAAAAGACATGATGAATATTGCAGATAGTGACCTGTTTTTCTATATCGGGCTTGGTATGGAAGGTTTTGTTGATAAGGCGAAACAATCGCTAAAAAATGAAAACGTGAAGTTTGTCGTGACCACAGACGGCTTGAAATTACCGGCTACGACTCACGACGAAGACGAAGATCACGACCATGAAGAGGACGAAGACGGGCATGATCACGGTGATGTGAATCCGCACGTTTGGCTTGATCCGAACTATATGGTAACGATGGCAGGTGTTGTCAAAGATAATTTAAGCAAAGAACTCCCGGCACAAAAAGCAACATTTGAAAAGAATTATGAACAGGTGGTATCGCAATTAAAGACGCTGAACAGTGACTATAAAACAATGGCCGCAAGCGCAAAACATAAAGACTTTGTAACAGCGCATGCAGCCTACGGTTATTGGGAAAATGAGTACGGCTTGAAGCAAATCCCGATCGCAGGTATTTCGACGAGTGATGAGCCCTCTCAGAAGAAACTAACCACGATTGTGAACACGATTAAGAAAGACAACATTCCGTATATTTTATTGGAGCAGAATACGAATTCCAAGATTGCGGATGTGATTCAAAAAGAAACCAACACGAAAACGATGAAATTGCATAATTTAGAGACATTGACACAGAAGGACATGGATGCAAATCGTGATTATATGTCGATCATGAAAGACAATTTAGCTTCGTTAGATAAAGCACTGAATTATTGAAAAAAGGCCAAGCGCTACATCATGCTTGGCCTTCTTTAATGTAATCTTTCTTTTAAACGATGGCGTTGCACTTTTTGTGAGGCCGTTTTTGGGAGCTGTTCTAAGAAGTAAAACTGTTGTGGTATTTTGAATTTGGCAAGGCGCTGTTCACAGAAAGTCAACAGTGACTGGGTCTCTATTCCAGTTTTTGTCACAACAAACGCGACTGGTACCTCGCCCCATTTTTCACTTGGTGCAGCAACAACTGCGACTTCAGCAACACTCGGATGTTCTAGCAAAACATGCTCGATTTCTGTCGGATACACATTTTCCCCACCCGAAATAATCAAGTCGGAGCGCCTTTCGAGAACAAACAGGAATCCATCTTCGTCGATATAGCCGATGTCACCTGTTTGGAACCAGCCGCCCGCATCAAACGCCCCCTCTGTCGCCTTTTCGTTATGCAAATATCCCACCATGATCGAAGGGCCTTTTAGCAAAATTTCATCGTGTTCACCGATTTTGACTTCAGCGGGAAATAGGGCTTTCCCAGCGGAACCGATTTTTTGCAATGCTTTTTCTGGTGGTAGTGTCACGATTTGAGAAGCTGTTTCCGTCATGCCGAATGACTGCACAAGCGGGATTCCATTTTCAAAGCAGACCTCCAGTAGCGATTTGCTAGCAGGTCCACCGCCGAGTAACATACAGCGAAAATGAGGATGGTACGGCTCTTGAAAAACGTCCAACAAACGCTCAACCATCGTCGTAACCACTGAAATCATCGTAACTTCGCCGTTTCTCAGGAGCGCATCGGTGCGTCTGGCGTCAAAGTGTTCCTCCAAGTAAACTGGAATCCCATAAATCACCGAGCGCATCAAAATCGAAAGACCGCTAATATGGAAAATTGGCACCGCGCAAAGCCAGCTATCCGAAGCTTCCAGTCCAAGATTCAGCATCGAACCTGTCGCACTCCACCAATGGTTGCCAAACGTCTGCATCACGCCTTTAGGCTTCCCAGTCGTGCCTGAGGTGTACATAACCGAAGCAACCTCATCCATCGCAAAATTGGCAACAAGCGGGATATCCAAAACTGGCGCTGACATCACGCTACTAAATGAAATAGCCTCCACATCCAAGCTCGCCATCTTAGGTGCAAACTCATCCGCGTAAAAACAACATGCCACCCGCGCATCTTGTATCTGAAACACGATTTCCGTCGCCGTTAACCGATTGTTCAAAAAAACCGTCCGCGCCCCTATTTGTTGTAGCGCATGAATCATCAAAAAAGTATCGCGATCATTTCTTCCCAGCAAAGCGACATACGCTCCTTGACGCACGCCGAACCCACCAAGTTTCCCAGCCACCTTTTGCACCGCGTCATAAACCTCTAGAAAAGTTTCTTGTTTATCATGAAAAACAAGCGCGGTCTTCTCTGGAGAAAGCCGCACTCGTTTTTCCAACCAATTGGTTAGTTCCATCATTTTTCACCTCAAGGGAATTTCGGAAATTGATCGAAGTCGGGATCACGTTTTTCTTTGAACGCGTCACGTCCTTCTTTTGCCTCGTCCGTTGTGTAGTAAAGAAGCGTGGCGTCACCAGCCAACTGCTGAATTCCAGCCAGGCCGTCCGTGTCCGCATTAAATGCCGCTTTGATAAAACGAAGCGCCGTCGGACTCTTCTTCAACATTTCCTTCGCCCAAGCAACCGTCTCTGTTTCTAGATCCGCCAGTGGTACGACCGTGTTAATCCAGCCCATTTCAAGCGCTTCGTCTGCGGTATATTGGCGACACATGAACCAAACTTCCTTCGCTTTCTTATGCCCAATCACGCGCGCCAAGTAGCCCGAGCCGTAACCCGCGTCAAAACTGCCCACATTCGGCCCTGTTTGACCAAACTTCGCGTTGTCCGCTGCAATTGTCAAATCACAAACGAGTTGCAACACATTCCCGCCGCCGATCGACCAACCTGCAACCATCGCGATTACTGGTTTTGGAATCACCCGAATCAAACGCTGCAAATCAAGCACGTTAAGGCGTGGAATATTATCCTCACCAACATAGCCACCGTTCCCGCGAACCTTCTGATCGCCACCAGAACAGAATGCTTTGTCGCCTTCTCCTGTTAAAATAATCACGCCAACCTTCGAATCCTCGCGCGCAATCGTAAACGCATCAATCATTTCAATCACCGTTCTCGGCGTAAAAGCATTGTGGACCTGCGGACGATCGATCGTAATCTTCGCGATTCCCTCAAATGTTTCATACTTAATCTCCGTATAATCCTTCTCTTTCTTCCACTCAAAACCCATTATTTCGTTCCTCCTCTAATTCGTAACCAATTGCGGACCGCATAGCCAAAGCTCTCCGGCTGCTCGATATGAATCGTATGCCCCGCATTTGAAAAAGTAATATATTTTGCATCGGGAAGCGCGGTTTTCATTTCCAGCGCAATCCCGCAAAATTTCGGATCCTTCTGCCCCGCCAAAAGTAGCGTCGGCACCTGAAGCATCGGTAAATCCTCCCATAAAGAAGGCTGCGCGCCTGTCCCCATGCCGTTAAGACTTCCAGCTAAACCGTGTGCCCGCTGATTCAGGCGTTCTGCCCGAATCTTGCGTTGCATAGCTTCCGAGAGATGTTGCTGTGTCGCAAAAAGCGGCAACTTCTCCCAATCTGTCACAAAATTTGCGACGCCTTGCTCAGCGATTTTTTGCGCAAGTTCTGCGTCCTTCAAAACGCGTAAAGCCCGTGCCTCTTCTGATTCCAAACCCGGCGAAGCACTTTGCAAAACCAGTGTCTGGATGCGATTGGGATAGAACGTCGCAAGCCCCAACGCCAATCTGCCACCCATCGAATATCCGAGCACAGATGCCTTTTCAGCACCGATCCCGTCTAAAATCGCGATCAAATCAGCAACCTGCGACTCCATCGAATATCTGGACGTATCAAGCGGCGCATCTGTCGCACCATGCCCAAGCAAATCTACTATCACACAATGCCAATCCGCCGACAACATTGGTAAAACTGCGTCATACGTCGCATGCGACCCTGTAAAGCCATGAAGCAACAACAAGGTTCCACGCGACGAGGCATCCCGATTCGTCTCCACAACGTGGTACTCCACATCCCGAATTCGCATCTTTATGCCAACTCCGCACGAATTGCCGTCTTAATTGCTTCCCATAAAACCCGATGACTATCCACATTTTCATACCGATTCGTCTTCACCTCAATGATATCCAGCCCCTTATGGAAATGAGCCTGATCAAACGCATCATGAAGCTCATCCCAATTCCGCGCCTCATGAAAATCACCTTCGTAAAGCGCAGCAGCATAACGGAAATCAATATCTGCTCCCGTTCCAAACAACGTCTCAAAATACTTTGGCTCAGACGCTTGTGGTAAGAACGAGAAGATCCCGCCACCATTATTATTCACCACAATGATCGTCAAGTTTAACCCATATTTTTTCGCCATCAAAAGCCCATTCATATCATGATAAAACGATAGATCGCCAATCAATAAATACATCGGCTGTTCCGTCAAGCTCGCACCAAGCGCCGAAGATATCACACCGTCAATACCATTCGCACCGCGATTAGCAAGCATACGTATCTGTTTATCCACCTGTGCAAAATACGTATCGACATCACGAATCGGCATACTGTTACCAATGAACAAGCCTGCCTTCTCCGGAATCCATTCACGCAGATCATACACAAGTTTTCCTTCATCTAGCACATCAAGCGTCTCCATATGCGCACTGATAACTGTTTTCACTTTTGCATTTAACGTTTTCCAAGATGCTGCCCAATCAGGTGCAGTCTTGTCTTGCCAACCATCCGTCAGCGCACCGACGAGGAAATGTTCATCGCAATGGATCATGTTGGTTACCGCTTTAATCGGATCTTTCCACGCCGCACCAGGATCAACAACGTAAAACATCACATCCTCTAGTGCCTCCAACCATTTCATAAGTGGTTTTGAAACAGGCATCGCACCAAAGCGAATCACAATTTCTGGTCGCAAAGCCGTGCGCGCCTCCTCCTCTTGCAAAATCGCGTCATACTGGTCAATCACCGCATCACTAAGCGCGCCATAACTGCGTAGCTGCGACAATGGATCCGCCAAAATCGGCCACCCAATCTGCTCCGCGAGCGTTACTAATTTCGGCGAAAAGGCCTTTTTATCCAGTGGTCCTACGACAAAAACGCCACGTTTCCCAGCACACGCCTCAATAATTTGCGCGATCACAGCGTCTTCTAGCACCTCATGCGTATAATAAATATGCACATGGCGACGTTTCTTTTCCGTCACTGCAAACGGCGACGGCTCCAAAATAGGCATCAACGGTTCGCGCAACGGAAAGTTCAAATGAACCGGCCCACGCGGCGCATTCATCGCGATATCGACAGCCTTCGAACCGTGCCATTTTGCAAACCGCAACATCTCCGTCGAATTTTCGGGCATCGCCATATCCGTGAAATCTTTGACATGCGTCCCAAATAGACGCACCTGATCCATCGCCTGTGGTGCCCCAACATTGCGTAACTCATGCGGCCGATCCGCCGTCAAAACAAGCAACGGAACCTGCGACAAGTTCGCTTCTGCTACCGCCGGAAAATAATTCGCCGCCGCCGTTCCCGACGTGCATAACAAGACGACTGGTCGCTTCGAAGCCTTCGCAATCCCTAGTGCAAAAAATCCCGCCGAGCGTTCATCTACATCCACATAAATTTTTAGTGTCGGATGTTCTGCCATCAATAAAGCAATCGGCGTTGAGCGCGAACCAGGGCTAATAACAGCTTCCTTCACACCAGCCTGTACCAATTCCTCAATAAAAGCCGCCAAATACTCCGTCATGACTTGTCTATGATCGTTCATGTACTTTACCTCCTAATACCCGCAACATCGGCTGAAACTTAATCGCCGTTTCCGCAAGCTCTTCTGTTGGTACCGAGTCCGCCACAATCCCGCATCCTGCATACAGCAGTGCATTCGTATCGACAGTGAGCGCTGAGCGAATAGCAACCGCAAACTCACCACGATCTAGTGGGTCAATCCAACCAATCGGTGCCCCGTAGAAACCACGATCCATCGCTTCTTTCAAACGAATGACCGCCATGGCCTCCGCTTGCGGCCAACCACCAAGCGCTGGTGTCGGATGAAGCGCCCGTAAAACATCCAGCAACTTCGCCTCGCCTCGGCGTCCCGAAACCGTCATATATAAATGCTGAATATCCCGATTCTTAAGCAATACCGGACTCGCCGATACCTGCACATCCTCACAAAATCGCGCCATCGTTTCCTTAATCATCTCTACAACAAAATGGTGTTCCGCCAAGTTCTTCGCATCACTAAGTAGCGTTTCACCGAGCATCGCGTCCTCACTCGCCGACACGCCGCGCGCAATCGACCCTGCGACACAAGCAGACTCCAAATGAGACTCGTCCGCCAACAACAAGCGCTCAGGCGTCGCACCAAAGAAAGTACTCGTTCCATTTTCCAACACGAAACAATAACTATTCCTCTGTTGCTCCTCCATATTGGCAATGATAACACTACTCGAAAGAAATCCATCAAATCCAAGTCGCATCCGCCGAGCCAATACAACTTTCTGCATATCAGGCGTTTCTTGCAGCAAGCTCACAACATCCGTCGCAGCCTCCAGCCAAGCCTCCTCCGCCAAACGCTCCTCAAAAATACAAGTCACTTCTGGGTCACGTCCCACTGGCGACACGGCAATGTTATCCCACTGCGCCATCACAGTCTCCACTTTCGCATAATCATCCGCCTCTTTAAGCCACAGATTCACCGATAAATAGCAACGATTTTCCTTCTCCGTCACTAAAAAAAGTGGCAAATAAAAAAATCCTTCCCCAAATTTCTCCCACTCAGGTGTTGCATCATGCTGATCATCAAAACGAAACCCGCCAAAATAAACGGCTCCACAAGCGATTTCCTCACTGTTTGTTACCGTCTTTCTGAGCACCTGTTCTTTTCTCGTATGTAGTGCTAAAAACCTCTCCTGCCCCCGCTCTACTCGCAACTGATCCATAACACCAAGACCTGCAAGTCGCAACGTCCGTTCTTTATTTTGCCAGAAAAAACGCTCGCCTTTAAAAAAATTATTCCCTTGATCAAAAATGCGCTTTGCCTCACCATCAGGAATCTCTGAAACCCAGCTTAATAACACATCATCCTGTTGCGAAATTTGTTTACGCTTTGCCTGCTCAAATAGCTCTATCGGCAATGTTAAACCCATATAACTCATCTCTCCTTCATTGCCTTCACTCACCCATCCATTATAACAAAAGCCATCCATTTTTACACCTCTAGACACTTTACAAAAACGGGAGCAATCAGCCTTTGAAAAAGAATTATCCCATAATTATTGACTAATAGCGAAATAATGCCTAAAATTGAACAAGTATAAAGCTTTTATAAAAGGAGAGAAACACATGGCACACGGTACAAAATCAGCTATTGTAAGACATTCTGGATTCCATAAATGGTGGATGTTACTACGTCCGCACACACTGGTCGCATCTTTTGTCCCAGTATTTTTAGGAACAACAGTCGCAATGAGCTACGAAAGTTTTCATTTTACGCGCTTTTTAGTCATGCTAATATCCTGTTTCCTTATTCAGACCTCTGCCAACCTCTTTAATGAATATTACGACTTCAAAAAAGGGCAAGACGATGAGCATACAGTAGGAAACGGCGGCGCAATTGTCCGAAACGGGATGAAGCCAGGCTTTATTTTATTCCTAGCCATTTTTCTATACGTATTAGCGATTCTTGGTGGTATTTACTTATGTATGGACGTGAATAATTGGTGGATTGGGTTACTCGGTATTATTTCGATGGTAGTCGGATATTTATACACCGGTGGACCATATCCAATTGCTTACACACCGTTTGGCGAGATCATGGCAGGCTTCTTTATGGGAGGTATTATCACATTCATTTCCTTCTATATTCAAGCCGGATTTATTAGCTCATTCATCGTCTACGTATCGATTCCAGTGATGGTGCTAGTTGGTAACTTATTACTCGCCAACAGCATCCGCGATTTGGAGCCTGACAAAGCAAACGGTCGCCTAACACTCGCGATTTTACTAGGCCGAAAAGGAGCACTGATTCTCTTCACATTCGCCTTTATTTTCGCGTATGTTTGGGAAATCGCGCTCATCTTTACGATCCAAGCAACACCTTGGATTCTGATCATTTTACTCAGCGTTCCAGAAGCCATCAAAGCCGTTCGCCGCTTCATCGGAAAAAGCGTACCAATTACAATGGTTCCCGCGATGAAAGCAACGAGCAAAGCCTTAACATTCTTTGGAATACTACTAGCCATCGCGTTTTTGATTAGCCTTTTAAGCGCCAATATGGTTGATTTTTAAGTCATAGAAAGTAGCAGCAAACCATCATCAACAGGTATGCTGCTACTTTTTAATTTTGCGAACTAACTTCTACGACTTGTTGCTTACTCTGCACGTACTTCGTCAACTCAATCGATAAATCATAGCGCAAGAACGGCGTGATAATGTAGACACCATTAAAATGTTCACAAATCGCATCGATAATTTCCTTCGCAATCGCCATCCCTTCTTCTCGCCCTGTTCCATTTTTATCAGCTTCTCGCATTCTTTCCCTAACCTCGTCTGTCAAGCGAATCCCAGGAACTTCATTATGCAGAAACTCCGCGTTACGACTCGAAAGTAACGGCATTACCCCAACAAAAACAGGGACAGTAATACCCGCCTCGACTAGCGCCTCTTTCAACTGTACTGCTTTTTCCGTATCATAAATCGGTTGCGTAATAATATAATCCGCGCCATACTCGACTTTTCGTTCAATTAAACGCACCGCTTTATCTAACTTCAACACATTCGGATTAAAAGCCGCAGCTACTTGGAACCTAGCTTTCTCCTTCAGCGATTTCCCCGTGTATGAAATCCCATCATTGAATTTTTTTATCAGCTGTACAAGTTCTACCGATCGCAAATCAAATACCGACGATGCACCTGGAAAGTCACCAACTTTACTCGGATCTCCCGTCACGGCTAGCACATCTTGAATCCCCAACTTATGAAAACCCATGATATGGGAATGCATACCGATTAAATTATGATCGCGCGTCGTCAAATGAATCAGCGGGCGGATATCATACTCATGCTTCAGAATCGCGGCGAGTGCCATGTTGCTAATCCTCGGTGTCGCAAGCGAATTATCCGAAATCGTAATCGCATCCACGCCCGCCTCATCAAGCTCCTTCGCCCCTTCGAAAAACTTCGCCGTATCAAACGTCCGCGGTGGATCAAGCTCAACCAACACGGTAAACTGACCCTTCACCTTATCCGTAAGGCGTACACCTACATCTTCCGCCACCTCAAGTTCCGCTAATTCCAAAATTGGGTGAACCGTTTTTGCAGTCACAGGCTCCGTTGACTGCAGGCCTTTGCGCAATGCCCGAATATGATCTGGTGTTGTCCCACAACAGCCACCAATCAAGCGCACACCTTCCTGCCTGAAAATTTCTCCATACTGCTCAAAATAATCTGTTTCCGTCTGATAAACGACTTTCCCTTCCTCCATTTGCGGCAAGCTCGCATTTGGATAGGCCGCCAAATAAGCATTATCCAATATCGGTACCGTTTCTAGCGCCTTCGCCATGTGATACGGACCAAGTCGGCAATTGGCGCCTACCACGTCTGCACCCAAATCCGCCAGTTCCTGAAGCGCCGAAGCTAGCGTTTGACCACTCTGTAAAAGTCCCGGCTCATGCATAGAAACATTCGCCACAATCGGTAAATCCGTCGCCTCTCGAGTAATTTTTAAAACCGTTTTCAACTCGTCTAAATCATAATACGTTTCCAATAAAATGGCATCTACGCCTTCAAGCAATAAACAATACAACTGTTCACGGAAACTACGCTTAATCTCTTCCATGTCTGGCGCCGAAATTCGCGCATCATTCGCACCGTGAATCCCCCCAATCGTCCCAAAAATATAAACTCCCGTCCCACGCGCCGCCTCTTTTGCATGGCGCACAGCCGCTTGATTAATTTTCTTAATATCATCTTGCAAACCATATCTTGACAACTTGATATAATTCGCGCTATACGTGTTCGTCTGGATAACATCTGCCCCGGCCTCGATATAAGCCCGATGGATTGCAACAATATCATCTGGATGCGATAAATTCAATTCTTCAAAGGAACGGTCAACCCCATAAGAATAAAGCAGTGTACCCATTGCACCATCAGCAATTAAAACCTTTTCACTTAAATCGCGGCGTAAATTCATCAACGAGCACTCCTTTCTACTGTATACGCGAGCGCTTGCTTGAAGTCTGCAATGACATCAGCCACATCCTCAAGCCCCGCCGAAAAGCGTAATAATCCCGGTGTAATACCGAGTTTCAACCGTTCTTCTTCCGGAATCGCCGCATGAGACATCTTCGCTGGGTACGATAAAATACTCTCCACCGCACCTAAACTCACCGAAAAAACTGGCAGTTTCACATGATTCACAAACTGGCGCGCCGCCTCCTCACTTCCAAGGTCAAAAGATAAAACCGCACCTGCTGAATCCGCTTGTTGCTGCTGGATTGCATAATCCGGATGCGTCGTAAGTCCCGGATAAAAAACCGCCTTCACGCGATCATCTGCCTGCAAAAATTCCGCCAAGATCTGCGCTGATGCCGTACCCACATCCATCCGAACCGCCAATGTTTTGAGACCACGCAATAATAACCAGCAATCTTGGACTCCAAGCACGCCCCCCGTTGAGTTTTGCATGAAATAGACTTGTTTAGCCAACTCCTCATTATTCGTCACCACAAGCCCCGCTAAAATATCGCTATGTCCACCGATAAACTTCGTCGCGCTGTGCACCACTAAATCCGCACCCAAATCAAGCGGTCGTTGCAAAGCTGGTGTCAAAAACGTATTATCGACAAATGTATAACAATCATGCGCCTTCGCAAGTCGCGCGACAGCCGCAATATCCGTCACACGCATCAATGGATTCGATGGCGTTTCTACATAAACCAGCTTCGTATTCTCCTGAAAAGCCGCCGCAACAGCATCCAAATTCCCCATATCAACAAATGTATGCGTGATGCCAAATCGTGGTAAAATCTGCTCCGTCAGACGAAACGTGCCGCCGTACACATCACCAGAAATAATAAAATGATCGCCCTGCGACAACGTCAAAAGCGCAGCTGAGATCGCAGCCATGCCCGTTGCAAACGCAAAACCATGCGTCCCATTTTCTAATTTAGCAATCGCCTCTTCCACGGCTTGACGCGTCGGATTCCCCGATCTCGCATAATCAAATTCGTGATAATTATCAAAATCCGGCTGATGAAATGTCGATGACAAATGAAGCGGCGTATTCAGTGCCCCAGTCGCCTCATCGATTCCAAGGCTCGCATGCACCACCTTCGTATTAAAAGAAATATTCTCCTTACTCATGCACGCTCACCCCCTCCTTCAACACACTTGCAAATGCTTGATCCAAATCCGCAATCAAATCATCACTATTTTCGATTCCTACCGAGATTCGTAACAACTCATCCGTCAAACCATACGATTCTCGTAATTCCCTCGGCACATCTGCATGCGTCTGCGTCACCGGATACGTAATCAAACTCTCCACGCCACCCAGACTCTCCGCAAAAGTAAATAACTCGAGGCTCCGTAATAGCGGCGAAACAAGCGTTGCATCCTTTATCAAGAAACTGACCATGCCACCTTTTCCTGGATAAAGTACTTTTGTCACAGCCGCGTGACCTTCCAAAAACTCCGCCACTTTTCGTGCATTTTTCTGATGTTGCTCCACTCGCAGAACGAGCGTCTTCAGTCCCCTCATCAACAACCAACTATCAAACGGCGAAAGCACCGCACCAATCGAATTATGGAAATCACGCAATTGTATCGCTAATTCCTCAACCTTTACGATCACTGCACCCGCCAACACATCATTATGCCCACCCAAATACTTCGTTGCACTATGAAAAACAATATCCGCACCCAGATCCAGTGGTTGTTGCAAAATTGGCGTCAAAAACGTATTATCCACAATTACCAGCAAACCATGCTTCTTCGCAAAAGCTACAACCTCCGCCAAATCAGTTTCTACCATTAAAGGATTTGTAGGTGTCTCAATGAAAACAGCTTTCGTTGCCGGCGTTACCAATCCTTCCAAATCAGCAATATCCGTTGTCTCCCAGTATGAAAAATCAATCTTATACTTCTTCGCAATCAATTCAAAATAACGATATGTACCACCATATAAATCACGCGAAGAGATAATATGATCGCCACTCGCAAACAACGTAAATATAAGCTGAATCGCACTCATTCCAGAACTTGTTGCAAAACCAGCCGTCCCATTTTCAAGCGTTGCAAGCGATTCCTCTAAAACTTCCCGCGTTGGGTTACCCGTTCTCGTATAATCATATCCCGTTGAAACACCTAGATCTTCATGACGGTATGCAGTCGACAAATAAATCGGCATATTCACAGCACCAGTCGCCCCACTTTTTCGATTTCCAATTTGCGCTACAATTGTTTCTTTGTTTAACTTTGTCAATCCAATCTCCTCCATCCAATTAAAAAGCGCCAGGAGTAGCAACATGATGCCGTTCCTAGCGCCTTATTTCCTATTATTTTGCCACTTTGTACTCTTCGCGAATCTCCTTCGTGGCATTGACCATGTCTTGCAGTGCCGCGATTGTTTCTTTCTCTTTACGCGTTTTCAAGCCACAATCTGGATTCACCCAGAACTGACGCGCGTCGATTACTTTTAATGCTCTACGAATATTACCCTGAATCTCACCAGTTGTTGGTACTCGTGGACTATGAATGTCATACACACCTAGGCCAATCTCTTTGTCATACGCAACTTTTTCAAACGTCTCGATAATCTCACCATGGCTCCGAGACGTTTCAATCGAAATCACATCCGCATCAAGCGCACTAATCGTATCGATAATATCCTCAAACTCGGCATAACACATATGCGTATGAATTTGCGTATCATTTTTAACCGAAGTCGTTGTCAATTTAAAAGAATAAACCGCATCATCCAAATATTTTTTCCATCTCGAACGCTTCAGCGGTAAACCTTCACGAAGTGCCGGCTCATCGACTTGAATCACACGAATTCCAGCTGCCTCCAGTGCTTCCACCTCTTTGCGAAGCGCCAAACCAACTTGATTCGCAACGACATAATCCGGCACATCATCACGAACAAACGACCAATTGATAATAGTCACTGGTGCCGTCAACATTCCCTTCACAGGCCGATTCGTTAGCGATTGTGCGTAGACACTCTCTTTCACCGTAATCGTTTCCGTGAAGGCCACATCCCCATAAACCAATGGTGGACGCACCGCACGCGAACCATATGACTGCACCCAACCAAATTTCGTTGCTTGGAAACCATCCAACTTCTGACCAAAATACTCAACCATGTCCGTTCTTTCAAACTCACCATGCACGAGCACATCTAAGTCTAAATCCTCTTGAATCCGGATCCAACGTTCCGTCTCCGCTTCAATGAACTTCTCATACTCCGCATCCGTAATCACTTTTTTCAACCAATCCGAACGTTTTTTCCGAACCTCAGGTGATTGCGGGAAGCTACCGATCGTTGTCGTTGGCAATAACGGCAACTGCAACCACTCATGTTGCAACTTGATCCGCTCTGCAAACGGTAAATCACGCTTCACTTCTACATGCTCCAAGTTGCGAATTGCTTCTTGAACCGTCGCATTATTTCGATGATGTGAACCATTTATGGCATCAAGTCCAGCCTTCGCATGCGCGAATTCCGCTGCCACATCCTCCGCATTAAGCGCCTTCGTCAAGGCCACTAGCTCCGCCAACTTCTCATCAGCAAATGACAAACCTCCAAGCAACACCTCATCTAAATCAGGCTCACTCGCCTTAGTCACCGGCACATGTAACAACGAACTAGACGGTTGCACGATTAAACGCTCTTTAGGTACCACTTTTGCAATCCGTTCCAGCAATGCCAATTTCGCATCCAAATCCGCACGCCACACATTACGCCCATCAATCACGCCAGCAGCCAAAATCTTATCCGCTGGGAATCCAAATTTTTCTAAAGCCTCGATAGATTCCCCGTGATCATGTACAAAATCCACACCAATCGCATCCACCGGCAGTTTCACAACATCTTCGAAATAATCAAGACTTTCGAAATAGGTTTGCAATTCAATCTTCAATTTCGGTGCAGCATCCTTGAATGAAGCATACACTTCCTCAAACCAAGCTAACTCTTCCTTCTCAAAACTAGTAGCCAAGTAAGGCTCATCAATCTGCACCCATTTCGCACCAGCCGTCTCAAGCTCCTTCAAAACCTGACCATAAAGTGGCACCAACTGATCTAGCAACCCTTTAAAATCATCGTTTCCCTTCGCTAATTTCAAATACGTAATCGGACCAACAAGAACAGGCTTACCATCAATCCCTAGCTCCCGTTTCGCTTCCTCGTAATAAAACAACGCACGATTCTCCGTCAATTGTGGTTTTGCATCCGAAAGCTCCGGCACAATGTAATGATAATTCGTATTAAACCATTTCGTCATTTCAGAGGCCACCGCATCATCCTTACCACGAGCAATCTCGAAATATGTATCTAGACCTACTTTCCCAGACTCATAATTAAAACGTTTTGGCACAATACCAAAAGTAACACTCGTATCTAAAATATGATCATAAAAAGAAAAGTCCCCAACAGGAATCAAATCAATCCCCTTATCCTGCTGTTTCTTCAAAGCATGTAAACGCAATTCTTTAGTTTCAGAAAGTAATTGCTCTTCTGAAATCTTATCGTTCCAATAATTCTCAAGCGCCTTCTTCCATTCCCGTTTCTCCCCTAAACGTGGATACCCTAAATTTGAACTTTGAACTTTTGCCATTTCACATCACCATTCCTTCTCTTTTTTTCATATAAAAAACCTCTCCAGTAAGACCAGAGAGGTTACGAATATCCGAAATACGAACACGCTTCACTCTCTTATCTTTCGAAGCATCACACTTCGCAGGATTTAGCACCTTTTCAAAAAAATGAAAGGTTGCCGGGTTTCACAGGGCCAGTCCCTCTACCACTCACAATAAGAGTTTCATATGAAATTGAAATTACATCCAGTTCGAATGTATTGAACTTATATTACCATCCCACCAAATTCCTGTCAACTAAAAAATTATCCTAAAGAAGAATTTTTCCGCATATTCCCCAAAAACAAAGCTAAGAAAGCCACAATCAAGAGCCCCGTAATAACAAAATAAAAAACATCATTACCAAACAACCCAATCATAATTCCCGTCGCTGAAGGGCCCATAATGCTCCCCAAACTAAAGCTCATTCCTACCAAAATATTACCCGCAGGAAGTAGCGCAAGCGGCGTCAAATCCGTCATATATGACAATCCGAGTGAGTACATCGATCCCAATAAAATACCCAAAATAAAAAACATAACAACCAATAAAATACTACTACTCACAAAAGCCGTCACAAAAAACACAGCCGCGCCCGCTCCAACAAAAACCGGCAGCACCCTGGCCCTTCCAAGCCTATCACTCAAAATCCCGATTGGAACTTGAAATAAAATAGTCCCCACCGAAAACGAAGAGATAATCGTCACAACCATCGCCTGCGGAATCCCGTCCCGCAAACCGACAATCGGAAAAGTAGCATTAAGAGCCGTCTCTAAAATACCGTAAACAAACGGTGGAATCATAGCAATCCAAGCTAAACGAAAGACATCTGAGAATCGCTTCAAGCTATCAAAAAACGAAATCTCACGAATCCCATCACTTTCTGCAACAAAATCATTTTTCAAGAACCACACAAGTCCCCAAGCAATAATAACCATTATTCCCGATACGATAAAAGGCAAATTCACATTAACAGCCATCAAATTAACCAATTGCGGCCCAATTGCAAATCCTAACGAGAAAAATAATCCATATACAGCCATATTCCGTCCACGTTTTGCAGGATGACTCATTGCACCAATCCAAGTCTGCGAAGAAAAATGCAACATATGATCTCCCACTCCAATTAATAAACGCAACACAAACCAAAAATACAAATTAAACCATAGTGGAAACAACAAAAGCGCAAGAGCTACAATCCCACCACCCACGATAATAATTGCTTTATAACCAAACCTATGCAATGGTGCCTCGATAAATGGAGATACTAATAATACCCCAATATATATCCCCGTAGCATGGAATCCATTTAAGCCCGGAGAAATACCATTTTCCTCAAAAACAATTGAAATTAATGGCAACAACAACCCTTGAGATAATCCAGAAATAGCAACTACAACCGTCAAAATCCAAAATTTAAACCTATTACCTATCATGTCGCGCCTATCCTCCAAATACCTATTTTTGCAATAAAAAGAACAATGCCATTAACATGACATTGTTCTTTATAATCAGCGATGACCCGTACGGGATTCGAACCCGTGTTACCGCCGTGAAAGGGCGGTGTCTTAACCGCTTGACCAACGGGCCCATATAAATTAAATTTCGCATCTTTTATACTGGCGGAGAAGGAGGGATTTGAACCCTCGCGCCGCGTTAACGACCTATACCCTTAGCAGGGGCACCTCTTCAGCCACTTGAGTACTTCCCCAATATAAACAACTTGCAAACTCCACAGGCAAGACTCGAACTTGCGACCGATCGGTTAACAGCCGATTGCTCTACCAACTGAGCTACTGTGGAATAATATGGTGGGCCTAAATGGACTCGAACCATCGACCTCACGCTTATCAGGCGTGCGCTCTAACCAGCTGAGCTATAGGCCCATAAAAAATAAAAGAGCGGGTGATGGGAATCGAACCCACGACAACAGCTTGGAAGGCTGTAGTTTTACCACTAAACTACACCCGCATCATCCAAAGTAAGAACTATAAAGGCGGCTAGTGGGAATCGAACCCACGCATGCCTGAACCACAATCAGGTGCGTTAACCACTTCGCCATAGCCGCCGCTATTGCTAATATGGTGCCGGCTGCAAGAGTCGAACTCGCGACCTACTGATTACAAATCAGTTGCTCTACCAACTGAGCTAAGCCGGCTTAAGATATAATATCATAATTTAAAAGGTGGCTTGGGACAGAATCGAACTGCCGACACCTTGAGCTTCAATCAAGTGCTCTACCAACTGAGCTACCAAGCCATATGTAAAGCGGTCCCGACGGGATTTGAACCCGCGATCTCCTGCGTGACAGGCAGGCATGTTAACCCCTACACCACGGAACCACAATTGCGGGGACAGGATTTGAACCTGCGACCTTCGGGTTATGAGCCCGACGAGCTACCAGACTGCTCCACCCCGCGACAATAATATTAAATTTAATCCACAAATCACTAAGTAGAAAAGGAGGAAGAGGGATTCGAACCCCCGCGCGGTCTTACCCGCCTGTCGGTTTTCAAGACCGATCCCTTCAGCCAA